>NZ_JBJEXP010000058.1:4868-9302 GCF_051885895.1 Dialister sp.
CACCGCCCTTTTTGTATTCTCTGCATCAGCCGTTGTCAGCTTAGAGCCATTTGCTCTATGAAAGCAATGATTACAGCAATTAAAAATTGGGAATGTAGAATGGAAAATGATTGTGGCGGTGCTGTTTTTATATTGGCACCGCCCTTTTTGTATTCTCTGCATCAGCCGTTGTCAGCTTAGAGCCATTTGCTTTATGAAAGCAATGATTACTGCAATTAAGAATGTAAACTGGTGATAGCAGCGCTTAAATCAGCGCTGCTTTTTTATACAGCAAAAGAGGTTATTCCCATGCCCCAAAGCAGTGTTTGGAAATAACCTCTTTCTGTTACTAAGGAAGATCCTATTATAAATCAACATCCCTATTCATATTTATTTTTGTTTTCTTTATGATGGCAATGAGTATTTTTCTTATTTCTTCACAATCTGCATATAAGGACTCGAAATTATCTGTCATCACATACTTGCCGTGATGCAGCAGTCTCAGCCAATACAGCGTCTCTCCACACTCTTTCAATGAAATATACATTTTTAGTAAAAAATCCTTCTTACTGATTGCATTCTGTGCTTCAACCACATTCGCTCCAATACTTGTACCGGACCGAATAAGCTGCCTCGATATTTCATATTCTTTGAAATCAGTTCGAAGGACCTTGCATAAATCAATCATCCTGTAAGCAAAATTTTCCGTTTTTCTCTGTATGATATTTTCCTTCATGGGGCACCTGCAAAAGACTAAAAAACACTGCACTCACTTTCCATTCTTAATTATCTATCACGACTATTCAGATAAAATGGTCCCATCTGTGTTTTCATCATTGCATCTATTCCTTTATCCTCGGCGCCTTCCATTTTTTAAGGCGCCGCACTTTCATTCTCCATTCTTCATTTTCCATTTTTAATTGCCTTTCACTTTATTTTTTCTTCTGTTATAGTACCAGACGCCTCCATAAATAAGAGTTACCAGGATAATCAGAATGGTGAGGCGGAAGGCATGCTCCTCCATATTGACTACGTCGTGTCCCAGTACCACTTCAAGGGCAGTGGAAGGAAGCTTGCCTATGAGACAGCCCAAGGCATACTGGCGGAAATGCATGCTCGAAAGCGCTGCTATGGCCGTCACAAGTCCATTGGGCATATAGGGAATGGCCCGGGCAGCGGCAATAGCCTGCCAGGAATCATAGGAATCCAGCTTTTTCAACGTCTTACTTTTATTAATAATATTCATGGCCATGCCCCGGAAAAGGGTACGCATGACATAGAAGGAAATAATGACCCCCACCGTTTCCGCCAGCCAGGAAATGATAACGCCCCAGAAAAGTCCAAAAATCAGCCCATTGGCCGTTGAAATGAAAATAGAAGGAAGAAATCCCACAATATTGATGACAACATCAATAAAAAAGCTCATGAAAGCGGCATATATGCCAAAGCTGTGCAGGTAAGCTATAGTTCCCCTGAGGTCCCCGTCTTTAGATAAATGGTAAATAGTAGGATAAAAAGTCGGATCAAAGAGGTGGATAGATGCGAGCACCACTATCATCAGTGCAAGTATGGAGAGTCGGAATCTGCGCTCCCCTTTCTCATTCCAGTTGCGATATCTCATAAGAAGCCTCTATTATTTATTGTTATATATGTACAGGATACGCTAAAGCCAGGCCATCAGCAGAAAAACACTGTTAACTGTTAAAATCACAGAATCAAATCAGTGCTTTTCTGGTTTCCGCAGAATTTCAATCCATCACCGGTTGTGCCATGATGGCATTGATTTTCCCCCAAGTCATCCTGCCGAAACAGGCAGCCTGTAAAAAAATATACTCTTTGATATAATATGGCTGCAGCCCTGAATATATCTGTCTCTCATGGTCAGTATACAGGGCAGACGTTCTGTCCTGCTGCTTTACGAAACAGTTTTCCCTGTTCCTGTCACCACGGTTCGACAGGCGGCTGCTCACCATCAATCCTATTGGATTCTTTTTAAATATATCATACCATTGTTTTAAATAAATTTAAATCAGTTGATGGAAGCTTACCGGTACAGAAAAACCGGCGAGGTGCTGTATGGTAAGGAATTAATAAAGCTAAATAAAGGCGGCGCCTGATGGCGCCGGTAAAAGATCCTTATGATATTTCACTGCAGATCAGGAAGAAAGCTTCTCATTTCGACAACGGAAAAGCGCCTGCAGCCATCGCTGCCGCAGGCGCTGCCTGTGATAACCGGTCATCAAGCTTTTAGAGAAAAATGGTGAAGGGCAGCAAACGACCTGCGCAAATCACCACCGCCGGTGATTCAGTTCTTCTTTATAATTTCCTCTGCATAATCACGAATGGCATCTGCCATGTCCTTTCGATCAATGGTTTCCGTAAACCGTTTGGGACGATTCTCCAGTTCTCCCAGCTGAGAGGGAATAGAAATGCCCGTCTTATCAGAAATTTCCCGCAGAGTATCATAAGGGCTGTCCATTTCTTTCAGTCCCAGGGATTTGGCTACAACACCGGGGAACTTATACGGGTGGGCCGTGCTGATGATCACTGTATGGGAGTGACGGGCAATTTTGCCTTCCCGCTTTAGATGGTCATAAACAGAGTAGGCTACCGCTGTATGAGGATCCATGAGGTAGTCATAATTTTCATATACCTCTCCCATGGCATGGATCATCTCCTCCGGTGCAGCCCAGCCGCCGGTCATTTCCATGCCTGCTTTATGGAATGCCTCTTTGGAAACCTGGTATTTTCCTTCCTTTTTCAATTGTTCCATGCTGTCTTTCACTTGTTCCGCAGAGCCGGTGAGATAGTACAGGAACCGTTCAAAATTGGAGGAAATGAGAATATCCATGGATGGTGCTTCTGTGGTGTAGAAGGGGCGGTTAATATCATAAATTCCCGTTTCAAAGAAATCAGCCAGCACCTTATTTTCATTGGAAGCACAGATGAGCTGTCCAATAGGAGCGCCTGCCTTCTTTGCCAGCCAGGCAGCCAGAATATTTCCAAAGTTTCCGGTAGGCACGACTACATTGAAAGTCTCGTCCGGTCCGATGGACCCATTCTTCAAAAGCTGCAGCCAGATCCAGACATAATACACCACCTGGGGCAGCAGGCGGCCGATATTAATCGAATTGGCACTGGAGAAGAGCACTCCCTTCTCTGCTTCTTCCCTGCGGAGACTGCTGCCGAATACCTGCTTCAGCGTTCCCTGTGCATCATCAAAGTTTCCTTCAATGCCCAGGACTTTCACATTATCCCCCAGCTGTTTCTGCATCTGATCCTGCTGCAGGGGGCTCACGCCATGAGATGGATAGAAAACCATAATATGGACACCCGGCACATCCCGGAATCCTTCCAGCGCCGCTTTGCCTGTATCCCCGGAGGTTGCGGTAAGAATCAGGATTTCCTTTCCGTCCTTCTCCTGCTTTTTGGCATAAACAAGAAGGTAGGGAAAGAGTGAAAGGGCTAAATCCTTGAAAGCACAGGTTCTTCCATGAAACATTTCTGCCATGGAAAAAGACTGGGACAGCGTTTTTACCGGCACGATCTCTTCCGTTTCAAAAGTGCCTGTATACGCACTGTGCGTCAGTTTTTTCAGCTCTTCTGCCGGAATATCGGTAAGGAAATGAGACAGTACAAAAGCCGCCAGCTCTTCATAGGTCATATCCTTCAGTTCATCGGCCTGCAGAAAAGGGGCAGGCAGGCTTTCGGGCACATAAAGGCCGCCGTCATCGGCCAGCCCTTTGACCAGAGCTTCTTCTGCCGTCACTGTTTCATTACTTCTGGTACTTCTGTATTTCATAGGAACACCTCCGCAGATATTTTCATTTGGAACTATTCTATCATAAATTGCAGAAGAGAAATAGGGCAGCAGCAGAGGACAGCTGACGGAATATAAAGAGGTTGGATGGGGTATCCTTACAAATTTTCTGCCTTTCACAGGAAAGAAGCCTTATTATAAAAACAGTATTTTATACAACAAAAAATCCCACGAAAGTTCGTGGGATTTAAGTTCTGGTGGACCATCAGGGGTTCGAACCCCGGACACCCTGATTAAGAGTCAGGTGCTCTGCCAGCTGAGCTAATGGTCCGTTCAACGAAAATGATTATATCATTTTCGACGCTTTCTGTCAAATCTTTTTTTCTTTGAGTGAAAAGGATTTTTCAGAACGCAGCCCTTATCGGGCAACAAGGATACTATACCATATCTCTCTTTATTTTTCCAATTAGAAATAAATGAGAAAAATCATATACAGACATTCAATAATGGATGCCGTACTTCTTTTTCAAATCTTCAATATCCTGTCTCATGTCCCGGTCACATTCTTCCAGTGCCGATTTGAGATTGGGAATTTTTTGCCGGGCCATGAATGCTTTTTTGGCACTGGCCATTTTATAAATATGAGCCAGCTCTTTTTTGTAAGATGCCATGAATTCCTGCAGTTCTTCTTCCGT
>NZ_JBJEXP010000059.1:0-1907 GCF_051885895.1 Dialister sp.
CAGGAAATCACCACAATTCATCTCTGCGGAACATGGCGTTAAGGAAACAGCGGCTGACCAGGCACGGAATCAGGACGGGCCGTGATGAGGGAGCGAGCTTCTTTCTGGAAATGGCGGTGCAGGATCGGAAGCAGAGTAAAGGATAATGCCTGTCCGGTCTGCCGTAGGGCTGACGGGACAGGCATTCTTTTTGTGGTGACTGAAGGAAGGGTAAGTGGGTGGGGTGTTCCCATCGGTTTTCTTTTAAGGTTTCTGCCAGGCCGTATCATGAATTACTCCCAAAGCTTCTGAAGGATGATTCTCTGAAGCATGGCAGTGGTGCTATGCACCATGGCAGACAGGTGGAAAGCACCAGCCCAGATAGGTAAAAAGTACCTGTGCGGTATAAGTTTCATTCTTGATATTATTTAAGATTAAATATGAAAAGATTATAAAAATGCGCTGTCTGTTCCAGCAGAAAGAAAGCGTAGACGAACACGCCACGGACGATGGAATGACTGAAACGCCGCTATGTATACACTGCGATTGCATTCTACAGTACATGGAAAAAGAGAAAGCGGCGATTCAGTCATGGAATCAGGACGGGGCGTGAGAGACGGAGCGTCTTTCTGCTGGGACGGGCAGGGCACGGATTGAAAGAGAAGAATCAATGAAAAATTCCTATCCGGTCTGCTGGTGTCCAGCGGACGGGATAGGAATATGTTTGAGGGGTGATTGTAGACACGGGGTGGGGTGTTTTATGGGCTTTCCTTCAAGGTTTTCGCCAGGTATTTTTACTGCGTTCGTTTGTGCATGAACAGCACGATTTTCACGACTATGAAAACGAATGCCGCTATGAATGCACATTCTTCAGGGGGAAGGAATCTTGTAAGGATGAAGAACACGCCGATTGCCAGTCCGAATGCCAGCATGATTTGACAGATAAAAATGATGATGGCACAGGCCAGGCCCAGGACGAAATAAGCACCTATGAAAGAAATGATGGTATCTCCGGCATTAGTCCAGATCCATGAAAGAACGTGGGTGAGCGTTTCCATAATTTTCTCCTTTACCTGCGTTGCGCCTGAAGGGTTTATCAAGTATAATAAACATGGTGTTCATCTTGTCCTTTTCAGGATTTGATGAAGAAAGAAGCTGCTTGTGGTGAGTGGCTTCTTTTATTTTTCTTTTTTCTGCTCTTCTTCCAGTTCTCGAATGAATCGGTAAAGGATGGGCATACTGCATTTACATCGTTTGGCAAGTTCCTTCTTTGTTTTGATTCGCCTGGTCATGTAGAGTTCATAGAGGTCTTTAAAGTTCTCCGGCGCTTCCATGGATATCCGGCCCCTGTACCGGCCTTTTGCTTTGGCAATGGCCACTCCTTCTCTCTGCCGCTCCAGGATCAATTCTCTTTCAAAAGTAGCAATGGCCCCTATCATGGTGATCATCATTTTCCCGGTCGGGGTGGTAGAATCCAGGTTTTCTTTCTGACTGACGATTTTTATATTTTTCTTTTCCAGTTCATCAATGATGTTCAGAAGGTCTATGGTGTTCCTGGCCAGGCGGCTGAAGGATTCTACATAAATGGTGTCACCTTCACGGGCGAAGGAAAGCATGGACTGAAGAACAGGTCTTTCCGTGTTCTTTCCTGACGCTTTTTCTTCAAACCATTTTTCTATATGGTATTTTTTGAGGTCTTCATATTGACGCTCCGGGTTTTGGTCTGCGGTTGAGACACGGACATAGGCAATGTTCATTGTGCTTTCCACCTCGTTTTATGGTATAATAGTGGCAACGAGATAGCCGTTTATATTATCCTTGCAACGGGAACGGCTTCCTCTCACATATTTTTAGTATGAAGAAAGCCTTCCGAAGCCTTGGTAGGCTTTTTTCATGTGCTAATTACTTAGACATGATTGTGGCAACTA
>NZ_JBJEXP010000060.1:0-41191 GCF_051885895.1 Dialister sp.
AGCAGGAACAAAGACGGTTCGTTTAACAAGGGTGTAAAACTTCCGCTGATGATAATGAACCGGGAAGAGGGTACGACATTGTCGTGGAAATACAACGATAAATCCATAAGCCCTGCTGCCAACGGTTGGTTCACTCCAGAGGAATCCGGAATACTGAAGGCTGAGATAGGATATGAGGACGGCTCATATCTGAGGATAATTAAAGTAATCGTCATCAAGGAGGAGGAAAAGAATGAATAAGGCTGCGTGGAAAAAACTGGCCTGTGTCGGAATGATTGCTTTTGCCGCTGTCATCACCGGCTGCGGCAGTGAACATAAAGTCGCTGTGGTGGATTACCAGAAAATCGAGGAACAGTCCCCGAAGATCAAGGCTATCCAGCAGGAAATTACAGATAAGGATAAGGAAATCAGCGACAGATTGTCGGAAGATTCCAAGAAGGGTCTTTCTGATGAAGAAATGCAGAAAAAGGTACAGTCTGCCCAGCAGGAACGGATGATTTTCATCCAGAGCAAACAGAAGCAGATTGAATCTATGATCCAGTCTCAGGCTGGAGTCATTGCCAAGGATAAGAATATCGGAATTGTCATGAATAAAATGGCGGTACCCTCCGGCGCCGTAGATATTACAGATGAAGTTCTGGCCAAAATGGACGGCGGTGCCTCCAAGGCCGCTTCTTCCCAGTCCAAGTGAGGATTCTTATGAAAAAAACAGCAGGTGAATTGGCAGAAATTCTGGGCGGAAAGCTGTATGGAGACAGCACTGTCCTGATTGATGATGTACGAAGCGCAGAAAGCGCCGGTCCTTCCCATGTAACCTTCGCCAGAGGAATCTATGCGGAGCATATTGAGGAAATGAAGGCAGGAGTTATTCTGGTAGATGAACTGCCCGCCCATTATACGAAAAATCTTATCGTTGTGCCGGACTGCCGACGGTCTTTTGGGGAACTGGTGGATCTTTACCACCCGGAAAGCAGGTACACACCGGGCATTCATCCTACGGCGGTAGTAAGCGATAAGGCTATTATCGGGAAAGATGTATGTATCATGGCCTATGTGGTCATTGATGACGGTGCACGTATCGGTGACGGTACGGTTATTTTCCCTTATACCTATGTAGGAAGGAATGCAGTGATCGGAAAAGCCTGTGAAATCAATCCCGGCGCCGTGATTCATGAAAACAGCATCCTGGGAGACCGGGTGGTGCTTCGTGCCCATGCCGTTGTGGGAGGCCAGGGATTCGGCTTCTCCACCGATGAGAAAGGTCATCACCACCATATTCGCCAGCTGGGTAAAGCAGTCATTGGGGATGACTGCGAACTGGGAGCAGGAACAGCTGTGGATAACGGTGCGCTGAATGATACGGTGGTAGGCAGAGGAACAAAGATCGACAATCTGGTTCATCTGGGACATAATGTGGAAGTGGGAGAAGACTGCTTTATTATTGCCCAGACCGGCGTTGCTGGAAGCACCACCATCGGAAATCACTGCATCCTGGCAGGACAGACCGGTATTAACGGTCATATCAGCATCTGTGATAATGTCATTCTTGGCGGCAAGACCGGTGTTGTAGGAAGCATCAGGAAGCCGGGAGTGTACATGGGGTATCCTGCCCGTACCCACGCCCAGTGGGGAAGAGTGGAAGTTATGATTTCCCACCTTCCGGAACTGATGAAAAAAATCCGTCTTCTGGAGAAAAAACTGAAAGAGGCGGAAGACAAGTAATAATAAAGCAGAACAGCAGCAGTGCTGATTCATTTGCTTTTGTTATGAGGGGAAGGCTCGTTTCTTCACAGGAAATGGTCACATCCTCATTTTCAGAGGAGGGTGCAAGGTCCTTTTCCGCAGGGGAAAGGAGCCTTGTGCTTTTCTTTTATCTATACGAGGTTTCGTTTATGGGTGCAACATACCGATTACTAAAAATTCTGGGCTGGGCGGCCTGCCGCCTTTCTCCTTCCGGCGCTCAGGTTATGGGGCGGGGGCTGGGTCATTTCTTCTGGACCTTCGTTCCTCCTAAAAGGAAAAAGCTGGCAGTGAACAACATTCTTCGTGCCGGCGTAACAAAAGATAAAAAGGAAGCGGAAAGAATTGCCAAAGCTTCTTCTCTCCGTTTTGGTCCCCTGGGAATATCCATGTTCCGTTTCCCTCTATTGAACAGAGATAACATCAGAGACTATGTGACAATTCAGGGCAAGGAAAAACTGGATGCCCTGAAAGAAGAGGGGAAAGGCTGTATTCTGGCTGCCACCCACTGCGGCAACTGGGAAGTAGAAGGAGCAGCCCTTGCTCTGTACGGGTATCCCCTTCTTTCTGTAGCCATGCAGCAGAAAAACAGGGATTTTGACCGTTTTCTCTGTGAATACCGTTCCATGCCCGGGCAGAAGGTGGAATACAAGACCGGGGTGAGGGACATGCTGAGGCGGCTGAAGCAGGGATACTTTGTGGGACTTCTCTGCGACCAGGACCCCGGCGATACAGGCATCCTGTCTCCCTTCATGGGACAGAAAACACTGAGCCCTACCGGCCCGGCCCATTTTGCTCTTCTTACTGGCCTTCCGGTTATGACTGCCTTTATCCATGAAACATCTCCCTGGCATTATGAAATCATTATCGGCGAACCCATTACTGCCGATGAAGGGCTTAAGAAAAAAGAAGCCATCAGCAATATTACAGATAAGGTAAACTGTCGTCTGGAAGCATGGATACGCCGATATCCGGAAGAATGGTTCTGGCTGCATAACCGCTGGAAATGGACAGATCGTTTTTATCCGGAACTGAAAGGAGCGGCCCATGAACCAGCTGAAAACTGAGAAAATATACTGTCATCATATTCCTGTTATGGTTGTTCATCCCATAGAGGACAGAGGCCGTACTGTCATTCTGTATCATGGCTGGAGCAGCCGGTCGGAATATCAGCTTACAAAAGCATCTATCTTGGCAGTCAATGGCTATACCGTGTATGTACCTGAAGAGGATGCCCATGGAGAACGGGGCGCTCTTGCCGATTATTACAAAAAGGAAGACTATGATATTTTCTGGAAAACCATTTTCCGGAATATGGATGAATTTCCTTTTATCCTGCAGTATATTAAAAGCAGGTACAATGAAAAGCCTTTTATTCTGGGACATTCCATGGGTGGGATTTCTGTTCTGGGCATAGGAAGCAGATATCCGGACAAAGTGAAAGGGATTGTATCTTTCAACGGTTCCGGGGACTGGCTTCTTACCCATCTTTTTATGCAGTCCCGCTTTGGCATGTATGTGGGAAAAGACTGGGCTTTATATGATGAAATTGAAAAGAAGTCGCCTGTCTGCCATGTGGATGCATTGAAACAGGTACCTATTTTCATGACAAATGGAGACAGTGACAGTTCAGTAGATCCCAGAGCCCAGGCCCATTTCTATGATGTCCTTCAGGAAGCGGGAGGACGGGCGGTAAGAGTAACCTATCCGGGACTCGGTCATTTCGTCACCACCAATATGATAGATGATGCAATGAAGTGGATGGAGAAGGTGTGATTTGCCTTTTCGAAAGGTCCTGCACTGTTTCCTTTAAAAAATAAGAATGAAAAGGGAAATAGTGGCAGGTGTGCTTATTGTTTAAAATATGCTGCCGGTTTTATCTGACAAAGAGGAAAGAATTACATGCTGCATTCACATTCTCATAAAGGGTGGCGTGCTAAAAACAGTTTGGTCGTGTCTTTGATGAGGAAGTGAACTGCCGCTTTTAGTCCTATCTACATTCGATCTGCAGAGGGGTCAGACTTTTGGGACCAATCACGCAGTATTTTTTTGTCATTGCATTGCTGTGCATATCAGCCATTATCGAAAGGAGGCCTGTTTCTGAGTTACAATAAAAATATTATCACCCTGGTAGCCAGTATGTTTCTGGTTTCCTCCGGGTACACCATGGTCATCCCTTTTCTTCCTCTTTATTTAGGAGAACTGGGGGTGCCGGATAATGAAATATCACTTTGGACAGGCCTTGTCTTTTCCAGCTGTTTCCTGGTAGCCGGTATCATGGGGCCGGTTTGGGGCAAGCTGGCTGATTCCGGCGGAAAGAAGAAAATGGCTGTGCGGGCAGCTGTGCTTCTTGGATTTTCTTACCTGTTCTGCGGTCTCTGCCAGAATCAGTACCACCTGATGGCAGCCCGGGCATTCCAGGGCTTTGCCAACGGTTTTGTGGCCGCATCTATGGCAATCATTGCTGACAGTGCGGAGACAGAAAAGCTGGGCGGTACTCTGGGAATGGCCCAGACCTCCCTGGTGGTGGGCGGTATTCTGGGGCCGCTCATGGGCGGTGCGTTATCCCATGCTTTCGGCATGAGAAATACATTTTTCCTTTCTGCCCTGTTTCTCTGGATTGTGGCAGCAGCGGTGATTTTTCTGGTTAAAGAAAAGAATGGGACAGGGAAAAGGGAGAAAAGGGAAACGACATCCATCAGACAGGATCTTTCCTATACTGCCCATAATTCATCCCTGCGGGAACTGCTTCTTCTCACTTTTTTCCTGCAGTCTACGCTGCTTATGATCCAGCCGGTGACTTCTCTCTATGTGGGGGAACTGATGCACCATGAAGGAAATATAGAGCTGACTGCCGGATTCATCATGTCCAGCGGAGGACTGGCAGGCGCTTTGACGACTACCCTCTGGGGAAAATTCGGACAGTCCCGGGGGTACTATTTCGCCATGACCATTACCCTTGTTCTGGCCGGGGCATTTACCATTATCCAGTCGATTCCCGATTCTATTCTCGGGTTTGGCATCTGCCAGTTTCTGGTAGGCTGTTTTATCATAGGGGCTAATCCGTCCATTAATGCGGCTCTGGTAGAACATACGCCAGCTGATTTCCGGGGACGCATATTCGGCCTTTCCAATACGGCTCAGCAGTTTGGCAATATGTGCGGTCCTCTTCTATCCTCTGCCATTTCCATGGCCTTTGGAATCTGGGAGGTTTATCTGGCGGCAGGACTTATCCAGCTGCTTCTGGGGCTGAAAGTCTGTCTCACTCACAGGAAAAATGGCAGTAGATAAATGGCGGTGTGACTGTTCTGCAAGCCGACAGTATCTGGAATGCCGGGCAGCCATATCATGCGCAGGACGTGTGGCGGAAAGGTTTCCTTTGCTGAGTTCACTGGACTGGCAGCCTTTTTCTCTGAACCTTTTAAAACACTTTGAACCCACTGGTGTTCATGATATAATGGGCATATCTACCAATAGAAAGAAGGTATATCATGCAGAGACTTGTTTCCTATAACTACAATGGCCAGCGCCAGTGGGGCGTACTGGCTGCAGATGGTGTTTCCATTTATTCTGCAGAGGATCTGGAAGAGACCTATTTTATTCCATTGGGGGAAACCATGGAGGAATTTATTGAAACCGGTGAAGAAGGACTTCTGAATTTGGCTAAAGCACTGGAGATGAATGAGAAGGATCAATCCATTGAGCCTCTTTCTTTAAAAGATGTGCGTCTGGAAGTTCCTTTCTATCCAAAGCGCAATATTCTTTGCGTGGGAAAGAATTATCAGGCCCATGTGAAGGAATTTGACCAGAATGTAAACGCAAAGAATCCGACCACTCCGATTTTCTTTACCAAAGCTACCACTTCTGTTATCGGACCGGATGAGGAAATCGACAGTCATCCGGCAACGACAAAAGAAGTAGACTATGAAGGGGAACTGGGCGTGATCATAGGAAAGCGCTGCAGCAACGTGGCAGCGGAAGATGCAATGAAATACGTGTATGGCTATACCATTATCAATGATGTAACGGCCCGGGACCTGCAGAAAAAACATGTGCAGTGGTTCAAGGGAAAGAGCCTGGATACCTTCTGCCCCATGGGACCTACGGTTATGGTAGGGGACTGGCCGGTGCCTTTTACTATTTATACAAAGGTAAACGGCCATCTTCGTCAGGAAGGTTCTACCAACGACCTGATTTTCTCTATCCCCAGGCTGATTGAGGTACTTTCCGACGGTATGACTCTCCTTCCCGGTGATGTCATTGCCACCGGTACTCCTCAGGGCGTAGGTATGGGATTCAATCCGCCAAAGTTTCTCAAGAAGGGGGATGTGGTGGAAATCACCATTGATCCTATCGGCACCCTGAAGAATACAGTGAAATAAAATTCTGCGCATGCAGGAAAAAGACCGGTCAGCCGGTCTTTTTCTGTCTATGGAGAAGAAAAGGAACCGCAGAAAGTACTGAGTGCATTAAAAATCGGATTTCATAGGGTTTTCATCTTCTGCTTTAACAGTAGATTCCTTTTATGGAGGGCAGATGACAGGATTTCTTTCATCAAAATAGAAGAAAAGAAAGATAATATATTGTATAATAAAAATAAATATCCATGATAAAAATGAAATGGAGGAATCTGGAATGGAAGAAAAGAGAGAAGCCGCTAATTTTATTGAAGCGGAAATCAATAAAGACATAGCCAACCATGTCTATGCCAATGGAAGGGTACTGACCCGTTTTCCGCCGGAACCGAACGGCTATCTGCACATCGGTCATGTGAAGAGCATCTGTCTCAACTTCGGGCTGGGGGAAAAGTATCACGGTGCTACCAATGTACGTTTTGATGATACAAATCCGACCAAAGAAAATGAGGAATTTGTAAATTCCATTTTGAACGATGTCAAATGGCTGGGTTTCAAATGGAAGGAACCGGTTCATTTTGCTTCTGACTATTTCCCTGAACTCTATGAGTTTGCCTGCAAACTTATCCGCATGGGACTGGCCTATGTGGATGACCAGAGCAGCGAGGAAATCCATAATACCCGGGGCGATCTGGAACATCCGGGCAAGGAAAGCCCCTGGAGAAACAGGTCGGTAGAAGAAAACCTGAAGCTTTTCGAGGAAATGAAGGAAGGAAAATATAAAGACGGCGAAAAATGCCTCCGCGCCAAGATTGATATGGCTTCCCCGAACCTGGTTATGCGTGATCCTGTCATTTACCGTATTCTTCATGCTACCCACCACAGAACGGGAGATAAATGGTGCATTTATCCTCTGTACGATTTTGCCCATCCTCTCTCTGATGCCCTGGAGGGAATTACCCATTCCATCTGCACTTTGGAATTTGAAGAAAGAAGACCTCTTTATAACTGGTGCCTCCAGGCCTTTGACGGCAAGGAAAAGCCGCGGCAGATTGAATTTGCCCGCCTGAATGTGACCACCATGATTACCAGTAAGAGAAAGCTCCGTAAAATGGTAGAAGCCGGCCTTGTTTCCGGCTGGGATGATCCCCGTATGCCTACCATCAGCGGCATCCGCAGGAGAGGTTATACACCGGAATCACTCCGTCATTTCTGCGACCTCATCGGCGTGGCCAAAGCGGACAGCGTAGTCGATGTGTCCCTTCTGGAATACTGCATCCGCGAAGACCTGAAAGCCAAGGCACCCCGCATTATGGCAGTCATTGATCCGGTCAAGGTGGTACTCACCAACTATCCGGAAGATAAGATTGAATACATGACTCTGGAAAATAACCCGGAAGATGAATCCATGGGAAGCCGCAGAGTTCCATTCGGCAGAAACCTTTACATTGAAAGAGAAGATTTCATGGAACATCCGGCTCATAAATTCTTCCGCATGACCCCCGGTAAGGAAGTGCGCCTGAAAGGAGCTTACATTGTAAAATGTGACGATGTGGTGAAAGATGAAGACGGCAATATTAAGGAAATCCACTGCACCGTTGATTTTGATACCAGAAGCGGCACACCGGGCGCTGACCGCAAGGTCAAGGGCACCCTCCACTGGGTATGCGCCGATACTGCTGTGGATGTGGAAACAAGACTCTACGATTACCTCATCTCTCCTGATGACAAGGACGATGGACGGGATTTCATGGAAAAAATCAATACCAATTCCCTCACTGTCATGAAGAGCAAGGCAGAACCGGCCATTAAGGAATATCCTGTTGGCAGCCGTTTCCAGTTCCTGCGGAAGGGCTATTTCATCATTGACCAGGATACTACAGAAGATCATCTGGTATGCAATCGCATTGTAGGTCTCCGTGACACCTGGGCAAAACTGCAGAAGAAACAGGCGAAGGCTTAATCTATGAAAAGATTATCTTTAGCAGCATGTTTGGCAGCCGGACTTTTCTTCTTCGGCTGTCTGGAGGCTTCCGCCGCTGATAAACTGATACTTTCCGGCATTGGCACTATGGAAGTTCCCAAGGGAATTACCTTTTCCCAGGGGGCACAGAATGCCCTGCCCTTTGTGAAAGAGGGAGGAACGAAGCGGTTCTTTATCCGGAAGGGCATGTCTAAAAGCGAATACTATACCATGACCTGGAAGAACGGTCCTGATTTTTCCTATGGCTGGGCTATGTCCCATGAAACAGGAATCCCTTTCCTGCAGGATATCGGAGAATTCCGTCATAAAGATGATAAGCCGGAAGACCAGATGGACATCATTGCCGACTGGCTGAACCATCAGCTTATTTCCCAGGGTGCCGTTTATGAAGGTACAGCTCCTTTGAAAAAAATTAAAGACAGCAAGCATCCCCGTTGGGAAGGTTTTGTGACCATCAAGACCACCGAACAGGGAATCACCTATAACGAGGCGTATACCATCCTGCTCCAGTGTGACGGTTATTTTACCACTCTTGGTATTTTTAACACAGACGGTGACAGGAATGATATTACGGAAGCCGTAAAAAAGATGGTCATGAAACGCAAGTTCCCGCAGAAAGCCAATCTGCTGGATCTTTCCCAAAGGGGAACATCTCTTACGGAAATAGAATAATTGCGTTTATAAATTGACAAGGAGCCTTTGAATCAGTAAGATAGAGAAGTAAGACAATTTTATCAATTAAATATTGATAGGAGGAATTTTAAATGGCAAAAGTTGCAATTGTATATTGGTCCGGTTCCGGTAACACAGAAGCTATGGCACAGGCTGTAGAAGAAGGTGCAAAGGCTGCAGGTGCAGAAACCACTCTTTCCTTTGTCAGCGATACTTCTGCTTCCGATGTAGCTGCTTTCGACCACATCATCCTCGGCTGCCCCGCTATGGGCAACGAAGAACTGGAAGAATATGAATTCGAACCATTTTTCGAAGAACTTCTTCCTCAGCTGAATGGCAAAGTAGTCGCTATTTTTGGATCCTATGCATGGAACCAGGGCGACTGGATTGAAAACTGGAAGAAACGTTTTGACGAAGCAGGCATCAAACTGGCTGCTGATCCGGTCAAAGCATACAGCTATCCTGATGATGAAGCACTGGAAGCCTGCAAAAAACTGGGCGAAACCGTAGCTAAGGCATAATTTCAGAATGGAAAAGAGCGTTCTTTTTTAAGGACGCTTCTTTTTTTAGGGATAAGAGAGGCACTGGCGGCGGGAATCAAGGATCAGGAGGCCGCCTTCCGATTTGAATAGGATCGAACAACCGCCCCACAGGGCCTGTCAAGAAAAGGAGGCCAATATGGCAGAAAAGGTAGCTGTCATTTATTACTCTGCTACAGGAAATACGGAAGCCATGGCAGAAGCTGTGGCTGTAGGAGCCAAAAGTACAGGAGCAGAAGTACTCCTGGCACCGGTGTCTGATGTGGATCCTGTGGTCATTGGAAATACGTATCATCATATTATTCTGGGATGCAGTGCCTGGGGTGTAGAAGTGATTGAAGAGGCCCAGATGAAGCCGTTCTGCGACAAGCTGAAGCCTTACCTCAAAGGAAAGATTATGGGAATTTTCGGCTCCTGCGGATGGAGCCGCGGAGCCTGGCTCAATTCCTGGTACAACGAGCTTCATTTTGCCGGTGCTTCTTTCCCGGCCCAGCCGCTTCTGGCCTATGGGTATCCCGATGAACCATCGCTGAAAAAATGTGAAGAACTGGGGAAGAAAGTGGCAGAAACAAAGTAGTTTTTTTGCTTTTCCATGTTTCCATATTTCAAATGGAAGGAGAATTATCTATGATTAATTGGGATGAAAAAGTAGCATCCAATATTAAAGCAGTACCTTTTTCCGGCATCCGTAAATTCTTTGACCTGGCAAGCACTATGAAGGATGTCATTTCCCTTGGGGTAGGGGAACCGGATTATTCAGCTCCGGATAAGGTGATTGACGCCTGCATTGAAAGTCTGAAACGAAAAGAAACATCCTATACTTCCAACTGGGGTCTTCTGGAACTGCGCCAGGAAATTGCCAAGCTTTTCCATAACCGCTACCATGTGGACTATGATCCGGAGGATGAAGTCATGGTAACAGTGGGTGTATCGGAAGGCATCGGCCTGGTTATGACCACGCTCCTGAACCCGGGGGATGAAGTGCTCATTCCGGACCCGGCATATCTGGCTTATCCTGCCTGTGTATCCATTGCAGGAGGAAAACCTGTACTGGTTCCTACCTATGGAGAGAATGAGTTCAAACTGACGGTGGAAGAACTGGAGAAGAAAGTGACTCCCCGTACAAAAGCCATTCTTATCGGCTATCCGAATAACCCCACCGGTACTGTCATGGACAGGGCATCTCTGGAGAAAATTGCCGCCTTTGCAGAAAAACATGATCTGGTCGTTATTTCCGATGAAATTTACTGTGATCTCACTTATGAAGGCACCCATACCTGCTTTGCTTCCCTGCCGGGCATGAAAGAGAGAACCCTTTCTATGAACGGCTTCTCTAAATCCTACGCTATGACAGGTCTCCGCATCGGCTATATCTGCGGACCAAAAGAAATCATGCAGCAGATTTATAAAGTGCACCAGTATGAAATTCTCTGCGCCAGCGTTACCAGCCAGTACGGTGCCATTGCAGCCCTGAAATACTGCGATGATGATGTGAAGGCTATGTATAACGAGTATAAGGCACGCCGGGATATGGTATATGAAGGCCTTCGCAAAATCGGACTTTCTGTGTTCAAGCCCAAGGGCGCTTTCTACATTTTCCCGGATATCAGCATTACCGGCATGGATGATGAAGAATTTGCCGACCGCCTGCTGAAGGAAGAAAAAGTAGGCGTAGTGCCGGGCACCTGCTTTGGACCACAGGGGAAAAACCATATCCGTATTTCCTACGCTGCCAGCAGGGAAAACCTGGCGGAAGCGCTGAAGCGGATCGGCCATTTTGTAGATAAATATAGAAAAAATTAAGCGGATGGTCTGATGACTGTTTTCCCTTATCTGAAAAAGCCCTGCCTGCAGGCGGGGCTTTTTTCCATGGTGAATTTTTTGGGAAAAATCTGTTATAATGAATAGGAATATTTCTGCATCATATGCAGAGAAAATGAATAGTTCGTATTTTTTGATTCGGCAGGTGTTGGAAAATGGAGTTTACTTTGACAGATCAGCAGAAAGAACTGGTTGCACTGGCTCGGGATATCGCACAGAAGGAAATTGCGCCAAGAGCCCTTGATATTGATAAAAGCGGCGTTATGGATGAAGAACTGCTTCACATTTTGAAGCAGGCTGGCATGACAGCGCTGTCAGTACCTAAGGAATTTGGCGGTGCAGGACTGGATCTTCTCACCATTGCCATGATCAGTGAAGAGCTGGCCAAGGGCTGTGCCGGGGTGGCTACGGTATGTGCTGCCAATTCGCTGGCTTCTTTTCCGGTGCTGATTGCAGGAAGCGATGAACAGAAGAAATCTTATTTCGACTGCCTCAATGAAGGAGGCATGAGCTGCTTTGCCCTGACGGAACCGGGAGCCGGTTCCGATGCCGGTGCAGTTTCCTGCCGGGCTAAAAAGGTAGAGGGCGGCTATGTGCTGAATGGCACCAAATGCTTTATTACCAATGCGCCTATTGCGGATAAAATCACACTTTTTGCTAATACCAGGGAATCCGGAGGTATCCGTGGTCTTACTGTATTCTCTGTCGACCGGAATACAAAGGGGATTTCCATGGGCAAAGAGGAAGATAAGATGGGAATCCGTGCCTCCGCTACATCAGAAATCATTTTCGATGACTGCTTCGTGCCTGCCTCGGCAAGGCTGGGAAGAGAAGGCATGGGGTTCCGCATCGCCATGGAAACACTGGAGAAATCCCGGCCGGTGGTAGGTGCCATTTCTGTAGGCATTGCCCAGGCTGCTCTGGAAAATGCCATTCATTATGCCCACCAGAGAAAACAGTTCGGCCAGAAGATTGCTTCTTTTGAAATGGTACAGCAGATGATCGCAGATATGGTCATGAAAACAGAAGCGGCCAGGGCGCTTGTGTATAAGGCATGCTGGATGCAGATGACCGGTGATAAACAGGCAGCCCTCTTCTCTGCCATGTCCAAGTGCTTTGCTTCGGATGCGGCTATGGAAGTAACTACTACTGCCGTGCAGGTGATGGGGGGCAATGGCTATTCCAGAGAAAATCCGAATGAAAAGTATATGCGTGATGCTAAAATCATGCAGATCTATGAAGGAACAAACCAGATACAGCGCCTTGTCATTGCTAATGCGGCTATGTATTAAGGAAGCACTGATTCATTCACAGAGTCTGCTTTTATAAGAGTTTTTATGCACTGCTGCGTCGTGAAACCCCATACGCGTTCCTCTGTATTCTGCTGTCTGCGGTCTCATTTCCTCCAATGCATCAGAACAGAAGGATAAAACCCGGTCATCATGGAATCAGCACTTTTCATGAATACCGATGCGTCGGTACTGGGATTGTGAATTCCCCATTGACTTTTCCGGCAGGAATGTTAAAATATTTTTATAACTTGAAGCGATGATGAAGAAGGAGCAGGCATGCATTCTATGCAGGGATCCGGCGATAGTGGAACACCGGAAAGAATGAGCCGACCTCAGTTCACTTCGGAGCTGCCGGCTGAACGGAGTAGGCCGGACGCAGGGCTGCGTTAAAGCTTTTGAGTACAAAATCAGGGTGGTACCGCGGATAAAGACTTCGCCCCTTCAGGGGCGGGTCTTTTTTTTTATTTATGTCATCCTGGTTTTCTGGGCAGAATGCGCAGAAGCCTGAACCAATACAGGAGGTATATAGATGGATACTAAGTTGGATGAGCTGAAAGCAAAAGCAGAAGAAATGCTGAAAGCCTGCAGAGATGAAAATCGCAAGCAGGAAACCTATGAAGCAGTCAAAGCAAAGCTGACCGGTTTTCTGGGAGATATTAAAAATCTGAATGAAAGCGACAAGACCATGTCTGATCTGGCTGACCAGGTAAGAAACCAGATCGTTTCTTTTATGGAGAAGGACCTGGATACCCTGAAGAAGGAAGCCCAGGAAAGAATTGCTGCTTCCATGGATGAAAAATCACTGCAGGATACCAAGGTATTCTTCCTTGGCAAGAAAGGGAAACTCACGGCCATCTTAAGAGGCATGAAAGATATTTCCGCTGCTCAGCGTCCGATTATCGGCGCTTTGGCCAACCAGGTGAGAACCGATGTGGAAGATGCCATTTCCGCTAAAATGGAAGAATTGAAGCAGAAACGGCTGGAAGAAAAAATCAAACATGAAACAGTGGATATTACCCTTCCTGCCCGTCATCACAAGATCGGACATCTTCATCCTCTGGACAAGGCTCTTCGGGAGATTATGAAGTCCTTTGTACGCATGGGATATTCCGTAGAAGAAGGTCCGGAAATTGAAAAGGATTACTATAATTTCGAGTGCCTGAACCTTCCGAAAGATCATCCTGCCAGAGATATGCAGGACTCCTTCTACATTACCCCGGAAATTCTTCTCCGCACCCATACCTCCCCGGTACAGGCCAGGACCCTGCGGAAGCACGAACCCAATTCTCCGATCCGCATGATTGCTCCAGGCAAAGTATTCCGCTGGGATAATGATGCCACCCATTCTCCTGTTTTCCATCAGGTAGAGGGACTGGTAGTAGATAAGGGCATCAGCTTTGCAGATCTGAAGGGCACCCTGGAAATTTTCCTGAAGGATCTTTTCGGCGCTGACACCAAGATTCGTTTCCGCGCCAGCTATTTCCCCTTCACGGAACCGTCGGCAGAAGTCGATATTTCCTTCGCTGCCAGAACCGGTGAAGAAGACGGAGATCCGGACTGGCTGGAAATTCTGGGCTGCGGCATGGTTCATCCCATGGTTCTGAAGCTGAACGGCTATGATCCGGAAAAGGTAAGCGGTTTTGCTTTCGGCATGGGCATTGAACGTATTGCCATGCTGCTTTACGGAATCGATGATCTCCGCAATTTCTACGAAAATGATGTCAGATTCCTGAAGCAGTTCTAATGGAAGGGAGATTATATAGATGAATGTATCTTTAAAATGGCTGGGAACTTTAGTCGATATAAAAGGAATGAATCCTGATGATATGGCAGAAACGCTGACCGTGGACGGCATCCCGGTAGAGCATGTGATCCGCCCCGGGGAAGGAATCAAAGGCGTAGTGACAGGAAAGATTCTCTCCGTAGAGAAACATCCCGATGCAGACCACCTTCTGATCTGCCAGCTGGATGTAGGCAGGGAAGAACCGGTGCAGATTGTTACCAGTGCGTCCAATGTAAAAGCCGGTCAGATTGTGCCCTGCGCCCTGTCCGGCGCCCATGTACCGGCGGCTCATGATAACAAGGCTCCCGGCGGCCTCCGTCACGGGGATATCAAAATCAAGGCAGGAAAACTCCGCGGTGTGAAATCCGCAGGCATGATGTGCTCCTTGGGAGAACTGGGAATGGATGCCAATCTGTTCCCCAGCCTGAATCATGAAGGCATCCTGATTCTTCCGGAAAATACACCGGTCGGTGTGGATATCCACAGCCTCTATGATCTGGATGATGTAGTCTATGAAATGGAACTCACTGCCAACCGGGCTGACTGCTTCAGCATGATCGGCATGGCGCTGGAAACCGGTGCTATTTTCAAGAAGAAAGTGACACTTCCGGATATTTCTGTAAAGGAAGAAGGAGCCTCCATTGAAGGCCGTGCTTCTGTTCATATTTCCGAACCGGAGTACTGCAAACGGTTCTGCGGACGTCTGCTGGAAAATGTCAAAATCGGCCGTTCTCCGGAATGGATCGAAAACCGGCTTCGCAGCAACGGCATCCGTCCCATCAACAATGTGGTAGATGCTGCAAACTATGTCATGCTGGAAATCGGACAGCCGCTCCACACCTATGATTATGATAAAGTAGCCGGTCATTCCCTGACCTGCCGCCATGCCCATAAAGGCGAAACGATTGTGACTCTGGACGGACAGAAGAGAGAACTGAATCCGTCCGACCTTGTCATTGCCGATGGCGCTGATAAAGCTTCCTGCGTAGCCGGTGTCATGGGTGGTCTTGATTCTGAAGTCACTGCAGATACAAAGAATGTATTCCTGGAAGCTGCTGTTTTTGATTCTGCTTCCATCAGAAGAACATCCCGCCGCCTGGGCCTTCGTTCCGAAGCTTCCGGCCGTTACGAAAAGGGAATCAACCCGGCCAGAAGCGAAATGGCTATTAACCGCATCTGCCAGCTTCTGGAAGAAGAAGGGGCAGCGGTTACAGCCAAAGGCATGCTTGACGAATATCCGGTCAAGGCAGAACCACAGGTCATTAAGACTACGGTACAGCGTATCAATGACTACATCGGCATCAATATGCCAAAAGAAAAAATGATTGAAATCCTGACAGATCTCTATTTCAAAGTAGAAGAACAGGATGGAAATCTCACAGTAACCGTTCCTGATTTCCGTCTGGATCTGGATGGCATGCCCGATCTGGCAGAAGAAGTGGCCCGGGTGTATGGCTATAAGAATATCCCCATCACCACACCCTGGAGCGCCATTGCCAAAGGAGCTATGTCTAAGGAACAGGATGTGATTTTCCGTATTACCGACAGCCTGGTGGCAGATGGCCTTTCCGAAGTCGTCAACTACAGCTTTATGGATAAAAAGGATCTGGAAAGACTGAATTTCCCCTGGGGACATAAGGTATATAATGCCATTCCGATTATGAACCCCATTTCCGAAGAATATCCGGACATGAGAACTACCCTGCTGCCCGGACTGATGCATACTCTTTGCTACAACCTTTCCCAGAAGAACGAGGAAGCTGCGATTTTCGAATCGGGCCATGTATACCAGCCCAAGGAACTGCCTTTGAAGGACCTGCCTTATGAATATGAACTGTTCTCCGGCCTCCTTTATGGAAGTCCTGACGAAGCAGGCTATCCGAATAATGGCAGAAAATATGATTTCTTTGATGTCAAGGCCATTATGGAAGATGTGCTGGAAACGCTGGGCATCAGGGATTATGAAATCAAACGTTCTACCTATCCCGTATTCCATCCCGGCATTTCCGCTGATTTCGTAAAGGACGGCAGAACGCTCATGTCCTTTGGCCAGCTTCATCCTGCTGTCCTGGACAAATGGGGGATTAAGAAGGAAGTATATGGCTTCGTGATCTTCATTCCTCATCTTATGAGTATGGTTGATGAAACCATTGACTATACCAAGATTCCGAAGTTCCCTGCTTCTGAACGTGATCTCTCCCTCCTGGTGCCTGTCCGCTACTCCAATGATGAAGTAGAAGAAATTATCCGCAAAGCCGGCGGCAAGCATCTGGAACTGCTCCGTCTCTTTGATCTCTATCAGGGCGAACAGGTGAAGGAAGGCTGCAAGAGCATGGCCTACAACCTCACATTCCGTGCAGAAGACCGCACCCTTACCGATAAAGAAGTGGATCAGTGGATTGAAAAGATTGTCAAAGAACTGGAAAAAGCAGAGATTACCCTCCGCGCCTGATTACATACAATCCACATAATAAAAATCCCGGAAAATCGAAATGATTTTCCGGGATTTTTATTTGCTTTCAAGTGCGAAAGGAGAATGTATTCCTGCCGGTTTACTCCGGTCCAAGAGTATCTCTTTTTTCATTCCTGTGGCGCATATAGTTGGCCACTTTCTGGCCGGCTGTTTTCATCTGCTGTCCGGTATTTTTAAATTTATGCAGAGTGGTGGACTTGGATTTGATGTTCGGCTTCATGTCCGGATTGATATTGCCCCGCTTGACGGAAGTGGCCCTGATTTTTTCCGGATGGAGGGAAGCCCGGAGCACCGCCATGGTACGGGCCGGTTTCAGATCTGTATCAAAGCTGTAAATATCTACTGCTGCATAGCCCAGTTTGGCATACCAGTGGATGCAGATGTGGGATTTGGGTCCATAGGCAGCAGCAGTGATTTCATCATCGCTTTCATGAAAAAAGGTGTCCTTTACATCCATGCCGATCTTCTCTGCCGCATCAGTGAGCGTGTGAAGAGCGGTTTGGGAAGAGTCGATAGAATCTGTACTGCAGTTGTAGCAGTCAATCAGTAAATGTTTTCCTATATAGTTATCCATGCTGTGTTCCTTCTCTAAAAATTCTTTCTTTCTGTGTCTGATTATAACAGAATTTTTAATTTCATGCAGTAATATTTTTGCAATTCATTTGCATTTTATAGGCCGGCTGCTTTGAGAAAAGAAAATAATTGAATAAATAAACGCTCAAATGCAAAAAATACAGAAAAATACGACATAAATTTTATTTTTATGCAGAAAATGTTTGACCTGAAAGGAAAAATGCTATAAAATTGATAAAAATATACAAATTAAATTCCTCATTTATGCAGTTTATTCAGCTTTCAAAACAGAGGACTTACGTTTCAGATCAAGGAGACCGCTTATGAAAAGATATAGAATTATGAAAATCAAGGAAATTATACAGAATCAGGTCATTGAGACTCAGGAAGAGCTGGCGGAAGCTTTAAGGCAGGAAGGCATTGCTGTCACCCAGGCTACTGTGTCCAGAGACATCAAAGACCTGATGCTCATTAAAATTCCCTATAAGAATGGACATTACCGCTATGCACTTTCCAATGAAAAACAGAGTGTCATGTCCAAGAGCCATACAGCCATCCTTTTCCAGGAAGCCGTAGTGAAAATCGACTCTGCCATGAATATGGTGGTGCTGCATACCATTCCCGGCTCTGCCTCTTCTGTGGCGTTTGCGATTGACCATTCCAAGAATGATGTCATCATCGGCACTCTGGCAGGAGATGATACGGTGCTCATTATCCTGAAAGATCCGCAGGATGTGCCCGTACTGCTTTCCCATATCCAGGGCATGCTTAAGTCCTGAGGCGGTGAGCTTATATGCTGCAGAGCCTGCATATCATTAATTTTGCCATCATTGAAGACACAGTCATTGACTTTGACCAGGGAGTCACTGTGTTTACCGGGGAAACAGGAGCGGGGAAATCAATTCTTATTGATGCTTTGGCCATGCTCACCGGAAGACGTGCCAGCACGGAACTCATCAGGACCGGTGCTGATTTCTTCAAGGTAGAGGGGGTCTTCTACGCTGACAGCTCTATTATTGATGAACTGAAGGAAGAGGGCATCGATACAGATAACGGACAGATTGTGATTTCCCGCAGACTGAACCGTTCAGGCCGGGGCTTGTGCACCATCAACGGCAGTTTCTGTACCGTGCGCCAGCTCCAGAAGCTGGGCAAAAAGCTGGTACGGCTCCATGAACAGAACGACAATATGGAGCTTCTGTCTATTCCTTTCTGCGAAAGGATGGTGGATTCCGGAACAAAGGCAGCGGCCGATGCCTATAGCTCGTATCGTGAATCCTACAAGGAATGGAAAAAACTGAAAGACGCACTGGATGACTATAAGGAACGCAAACAGGAAAGAGAAAGGCGTCTCGACATTCTGGAGTGGGAGCTGAATCAGATTTCTTCTGCCGGCCTGCAGGAAGGAGAAGACGAAGAAGTCGAAAAAAAGCTGCAGGTGCTCCAGAATCATGAACGGATTTTCCGGTCTATCCATAATGCCCTGGACACTATGACTGCCGACGGCGGTCCCCAGGATGCCATTGCGGAAGCAGATAAAGAAATGTCCCAAGCAGCCCGGTATGATGAGTCCCTGAACCCGATTCTCGAATCTCTTCGTTCTGCTTCCTTCGGGCTGGAAGATGCTATCAGCAGTATGGAAGACTACATTTCCAATTCTGATTTTTCTGAAGAAGAACTTTCTTCTCTTCAGGAACGGAATGAAGTGATTATGGAGCTGAAGCGAAAATACGGCCCCTCCCTGGAGGATGTACTCAAGTATGAAAAGAAAGCCAGGGAAGAGTATGATTCCCTGAAGGAAATCATATATGACAATGATACCATCCGAAAAAATTACGAAGAGCTGACCGGCCTTCTCATGAAAAAGGCGGAAGTACTGAATGAGGAAAGAAAGAAATCCTCGGAAGTCATCCTGAAAAAAGTAACCGCCTCCCTCCGGGACATGGGGATGGAAAATGCAAGAATGAAACTGCATCTGCTGCCTGCCAAAGAACCTGTACCTAACGGTGCAGCAGAGATGGAATTTTATTTTTCCGCCAATATGGGAGAGCCTCTCCGAAGCATGAAGGATACCGCTTCCGGCGGTGAAATTTCCCGTATTGCACTTTCCATTGAAATGGTTATTTCCCGCATGCTCCGGCAGCAGACGCTTATTTTTGATGAAATCGATGTAGGAATCAGCGGGAAAGTAGGCCTGCAGGTGGCAAGGAAAATCGCACTTCTGTCCCGCTCCATCCAGGTCCTCTGCATTACTCATCTGCCCCAGACGGCCTGCGCCGCAGACAGGCACTATAAAATTGTAAAGTCTGTCTCCCATGGCCGGACAGCAACAAGGGCCGTACTCCTTAATGAAAAAGAGCACCTGTCGGATATTGCTCTTATGATTTCCGGAAGCGACTCCTCTGCCAGTGCTTTGGAATCAGCGGTGGAAATGAAAAAAAAGGTAAAAGAGGCACCGGTTTAATTTCGGGATTCAATCAGTGTTTTCCTGCATGAAAGTGAAAGGCAGAAAAATCAGTCACCGATTTCTATCGATATTTTTTTAAGAACAGGCAAAACGCCCATGACCAATGAGGTCATGGGCGTTTTAGTATGAAATGGACGAAACGGCAGTGCGTTATTTATTGATCACAATGGTAGAAATATCGCCATCACCGGCGGTATCTTCAGAAGGGGCAGGAGAGGAAGCAGGCGCAGCCGCTTTCCCCGCTGCTTTAGCTTTAGCTTCCGCTTCTGCCTTTGCTTTGGCTTCTGCTTCGGCTTTTGCTTTTTCCTCGGCAATCCGTTCTTTTTCTGCTCTGGTCAGGTAAACGGTGTAGCGGGGCTTTGATGATACAAGAGCATTGATTTCAAAGAGACGGTTCCAGGGGAAGTCGGCGGATACGGTAGCGGGATCCAGTCCCATTTTCTTCTTCGCAAATTCCTGGATTTCTGCAATCATTTCTTCTTTGATGGCAGGCGTCGGAATCATGTCATTCGTTTCCTGTTCTGTGAGACGGGTTATATTTTTGCGTACATTGGCCTGGTAAGCCCAGTTATCAATATACTGCTCCGTGAGCATATTTTTATGATCCTGTTCTGTCATATCCGGTGCCAGCACCGCCTGGGCGATGGCGTAGCCAATGGTATTGGATGCGGTATTCCAGCCGTTGTAAGCGGCAACTTTATAGAGAAGGTTATCCTTAAGCATGAGATTCATCAGTGTATTGTCAGAGCCGTTGGCAAAATATACATCCACCATGGAAACAGGGATGCCTCTGTCGGAAATCTGTTTCACTTCATTCATGAAATCGGTGGTACTCTGTTTCAGCATGCCGAAATTACTGAACTGGCCTGATTCGCCGGTGGAAGCAATGGGGGTATTGACGGCAAGAACGATGTCCGGAATATTTTTGCCTGCCATGGTGCCGCCTACGGCTTCAATATGTTCGCTGATGGTTTTTCCGATGGGCTGATTTTCATAACTGGGAACCGTATTTTCTGCTCGTCCCAGGGGATAAATAACAGTAAAGGAAGGCTTCAGGTGGAGGCTGTCATTATGGTAGCGGGCAATGAGGAGAAGAGCCAGCTGGTCAGCACCGGGGAAGGAACCGTATCGGGAAGAAGGAAGGCTTTTGGCATCCACTGCCAGATACCGGGCTTCCAGGGCAGACTGTGAGTTTTTGCTGTTGTCATCATGTCCTTCACAGAAATAGGTAAAGACTCCGCTTTTCGTATCCTTGATGAGCATGCGGTTAATGGTATTGTTCTTAGTACGCCGTTTGAACCAGTCCTGCAGATATTCCGCAGGAATGGAAAGTTTCAGGGAAAGAAGCTCCGAAGCTTCTTCTGTGGTGATTTTTCCCGCATCCATTTTATCCTGCAGGCCGGAAAGGCGATAGAGGTCATTGCCGTACTTGGTGTAGTAATAGGGCTCTACTCCGCTTCCGGAGGCATAAGGGGTACGCATGATAGTACCGAAAGCATAAATCGGGGTTTTCGGATACTGGGAATGAAGCGCCTTGATTTTATTTTCTCTGGCCATCAAAGTAGTCAGGGATTCATTATGTTTTCTTGAATCAACCAGGCCGCCGTAAATTAAGGAATCGGTAGAAAGAACAGCAGCATCGGCCCGATTCATATTCTGCTCTATCCAGCGCCAGATCTGGTCCGGACTGCCGCGGAAATTCCTACCGGACAGATACGCCCTGGGCGGTGTCAAAATGGTATATCCTGCTTTTTCCGCTGTGGAAACTGTATAATCCAGGCTCACAGGGCGGTCGTCCTGGGGAACCAGAAGGATGGTCTTGGCTTCCGCCACACTGACAAAGGCGGAAAGGCAGGCGGTCAATGCAAGAAGACAAAATTTCTTATGAAAAATCAATGGTTTATACCTCCCGTATCTATGAATCAATCTGTATTATTATATCATGGGTAAATTGGGAAGAGTAAACGAATTTTTAATATATGAGGAAGTCCCGGTTCCGATTTAACTTTTCAGAGCCTTTTCTGCGGCCGTGCAAAGCGCAGAAGTATCTATGCCGGTCAGTATTCCGGCCGGAATCTTTCACAGTATACATGATACCTTTTGAATTGTGCATCTTTCTATAGAGGTTTTCTGATATTGCATAAGACTTTTTTACAACTTTCAGAAAAGATAATAAAAACAGGGATAACGAAAGTCTGCAATAAACAGGCGGCTGCGATACAACAATGGCAGGTCTTTTAAGATTTTAAAAGTTGATACTCGCCATACAGCATGAATTTTTATCAGGAATTCCGGTCAGCATAGAAATATGAAAAATTTTAAAAAATTTTTCACATAGCCGTTCACAACCGGACTGCTTTTTCTATATATAAAGCAGAGGGACATAAAAGACTGCGGAATGGAAAGAAGTACTCCATAAATTTCCAAGCTGGCCATAGGGAATGCAGGTATGGAGAACGGACAGCCATGAGTTAACTCCTTTTATTCCCTCCCTGATCAGGCAGAAAAATATCAAACATCACAGGGAAATCCGGAAATGAAGCTCTAGATTTGCAGAAATGACGGGAGTTCCTGCCTGGCGCGAGCCGTCGTACTTTGTACAGCAGCGGCTGCTAGCCATGCAGACACCGAACTCATTGGGCAGAACAGGCGAAAAATACCGGATTCCCTTGTGATGTTTTTTGCTGACGGATAGTAAAGCTCCCGATAAAAATCAAATCATATAATTCATTGAGGGGAAAAGAGAGATTATCTCTATATCAGTAAGAGAAGGATGAAAAACCTTATGAGATAATGAATTCGATTTCCCGTGGGCACTTCTTCACGTTTGCGGTAAGTAAAAGAGAAGGGAAAAAGAAATCACCAGGAAATTTTACTTTTCGTTTCTCTGTTTTGGGAAAGCTGGCCGGAGACAATAGAAGCAGGTAAATAAAAAACAGAATACAAAAAGCAATAAGGAAAAGCCGTCTCGGCACTTTCTTTACATCAGTGCCAGTTTAGAACAGCAATTCTGCCAATGGGAAGGTCAGACTGCGGACACCGTATTGACCGGTTGTATGGAACCGGGGAATCTTCTGACAGGCTTTTCTGCTTTTGACATGGGTGGACTCTTTTATACAGGAGCTTTTTATAAGGAGGATACAATGCGGTCATTCGTAGAAGAGAGAAAGCCATAGAGTATTACAGGGAAACGCTGCAGGCAGGTTATGCTCCTGCGGCAGTTGAATGCTGCTCATACGAGTCAGATGAACAGAGAAAGAATGATTTAATCAATCAGTGGGCTGACTGGCAGAAAATGATCTGGGCTGCATGTAAATATGAACAGGGAGTGGAGCAGCCCTAAGAGAAAGCGGTGGAATGGTACCGGAAGGCTGCAGATCAGGGAGATACTGACGCAAAGAAGAAATTATCGGAGCTGGGTGCCAATTAAAATTAAATACAGGAAGCAATATAAAATAACATAAGAAAAGAATACAGGACAGGGTGTTTTCATAGGCATCATGTCCTGTATTCTTTTGAAGCACTGTCTCATTGACAGCATGGAATATCTTAGGCATTTTATTCAATGAGGAGTTCCTTTCCGAGAAGGGATTATATGCTGCGACATGGGCCGGCCTTGCAGATGAACAGTACTTACCGGTACATGAAGCACTCCTTTCCTGCATGGAGATTCTTCACCTGCCATGCAGAATGGCGGCAGGGCAGGTGAAAATTTTTAATAAAGACCCTGCTTCCCTTTGAAGGCAGGTGCCGCAAAGGGGTAAAGTTGATATACGGGGCAGCATACAGAAATGATACTCTCATATGGATGGAATGCCAGACGGCAGCCTTGGCTGGTCTGCAGTAAAAGCGGCGTCCTTTTTTATTCTTTTCCTTCTCCGTGATATATAAAAAAGCACCCCTGCGGGTGCTTTGCATCTGGCGGAGCAGGTGGGATTCGAACCCACGGGCCCCGAAGGGCTAACGGATTTCGAGTCCGCCTCGTTATGACCACTTCGATACTGCTCCATATGAAATTGGGATCAAAGTCCCTTATCTGCGCCGATGGGAGAAGAAATCATCCAATAAGGACTGGCATTCTTCCTGCAGGACACCGGATTTTACCTCTATGCTGTGGTTCAGTACAGAAGAAGAAACAAGATGAAACCTGGAATCTATGGCTCCGTACTGCGGGTTGGGTGACCCGTAGACCAGCCGGGAAATCCTTGCATTCAGCAGGGCGCCTGCGCACATCGGACACGGCTCTATGGTAACATAAAGACAGGCGTCCGTCAAACGCCATGTTTTCAGGAAGCGGGCTGCTTTTCGAATGACTAGGATTTCCGCATGGGCTGTGGGGTCCTGATCCTTTTCTTTGCAGTTATGGCCGGAAGCAATGATGAGATCCCTGTAAACGAGAACCGCGCCGATGGGGATTTCTCCTTCCGCCGCTGCTTTTTCCGCTTCTTCCAGGGCAAGCTCCATGTATTCTGTATCTGTCATATTTTTCTTTATCCTCAGAAAAAATCCGATCACGATTCCATTTCATTTTTCATGATCGGAGGCTGTATTTATTCATGTGCTGCGATTACCAGCTGCAGCATGAAAAATCGCAGAAGATCCTTTTTTCTAAAAATATGATAATCAAAGTGGAAATAAATAGCAAGGCAGGGTACAATACATACAGGCTAATCCTATTTTTCTAATGGAAGGTGAATTTGATGGCAGAAGAAAAAAGAGTCAATCTGAAAGCAAAGAAGTTTGAAGCGTATATCCAGAAAAATAATATGAATTTCTTCAATAAAAATGAAGTTCATGATGAAGCGGATACAGTGGTTTTCCAGTCTAATATTAAAGTAGAAGGACAGACCATTCCCATGGGCATTATTACGGATAACACCATTTATACCATTATCCGCGTACAGGTGGGAAGCCAGCTGATCAAAGACAAGAACAGAGTGAAATTCCTGGAATACCTGAATACCCTGAACAGAAGCTACAAGGTCTTCAAATATATAGCAGCAGAAGACGGATCCCTTTTCCTGGACTGCTGCCTGCCCAGCACCAATGACAGCTTTGATCCGGAAATCGTCCGTGTCGTGCTTGATGTGGTGGTGGACCATCTCAATACGGAATACAAAAACATTATGAAGGAAGCTTGGGAATAAGAAAAGCGGCCCCGGGGCGAGAACCCCGGGGATTTTTTTATTGATAATGATAATATCCAGTAGTCATTGAGAATAAAAGGTGATAGAATTAAACATGAAAATAAGAATGAGAATTGAGGATCTTTTATGGCTATGGAAAAACAGAACTATAAGTGGAATATCAAAATCCATAGGGAAGGGAAGGAAGTACCTTCTTTCTTTTCGTCCTATGGGATTCCCCGAGAACTGGCCCGTATCCTGATCCATAGAGGAATAGACAGCGAGGAAAAGCTGTCTCATTTTCTCTATGACGACCTGAGCTGCCTTTCGGATCCCTTCCTGATGAAGGGAATGAAGGAGGCGGTGGACAGGATACTGAAAGCTCTGGAGAGACATGAAAAAATCGTTGTGTATGGAGACTACGATGTGGACGGCATTACATCCACTTCTATATTGTATCGATGTCTGATATCCTTCGGAGCAGATGCAGGATACTATATACCCCAAAGGGAAAAGGAAGGCTATGGGCTGAATAAGAATGCGCTTCTGAAGCTTTCCGGAGAAGGGTATACTCTTCTGATTACGGTGGACTGCGGTATCAGCTCTGCTGCCCTGATCGGGGAAGCACCGGAAGGGCTTGATATCATTGTGACGGATCACCACACGCCGCCGGAGGTTCTTCCCTCCTGTGTAGCCGTGCTGAATCCCCACCAGAAGGACTGTCCCTATCCCTACAAAGAACTGGCAGGGTGCGGTGTGGCCTATACTCTGTGCCGCGGACTGTGTCTGAAAAAACTGGGAAGGGATTATGATGATACAGTAGAGCTGGCGGCTCTTGGCACCATTGCGGATGTGGTTTCACTGACCGGAGAAAATCGGATCATTGTAAAAGAAGGGATGAAGCGTTTCATCGGGACGAAGATCAAAGGGCTGGCAGCCCTTCTGAAGGCGTCCGGCATTGTACACGAAGATACAAAGGAAATCAAAAGGGCAGACCAGGTATCCTTTGGTCTGGCACCTCGGCTGAATGCAGCGGGCCGCATTGCCCATGCATCAGAAGGGGTCCGCCTGATGACTACGGAATCAAAGGAAGAGGCGGAAGCTCTGGCGGGCCGTCTTTGTGAAATCAATCTGACACGGCAGCAGATTGAGCGTGAAATCTTTGAACAGGCCAGGAATCGCATTGCAGAGCTTCATATTGAAAAGGATATGGCTCTTGTGGTAGATGGAAAGGACTGGCATCCCGGGGTAATCGGTATAGTGGCTTCCCGCATTCTGGAATCCTTCCATCGTCCGGTTTTTGTCATTACCGTAAGGGACGGTATAGGCAAGGGGTCCTGCCGCAGTATTTCCGCTTTTAATATTTATGAGGCTCTGTCAGCTCAGTCAGATCTTCTGCTCCAGTTCGGCGGTCATAAAATGGCAGCAGGATTCTCCATTAAGGAAGACAATATTCCGGAATTCCGGCGGCGTATGAATGCCTATGCAGGACAGGTCCTGACGGAAGAAGACTGTATTCCTGTACTGGATGTGGAAGAACAGCTTTCCATGGAAGATATCAGTCTTGATTTCATTCATTCCTTGGATCTTCTGGAACCCTGCGGTGCAGATAACCCCAAGCCTCTTTTTGCCATGAAGCACGCTTTCGTGGAAACAGCCCGTCATATGGGGGCGGACGGACGGCATTTCAAGTGTCAGCTGTCCGGCAGCAGCGGTCTGGTAGATGCCATATTCTGGGGCGTAGGGGATGAAAATCCCTGCCAGGCCGGGGATGTGGTGGATCTGGTGTTTGAACCGGAAGTGCACGAATGGTATGGGGAACATGTGCAGCTGATCGGCAGGGATATCAGAGAGGAACCGATGAACCTGCTGGACAGAGATTATCTGGCGGATGTATACAGGAAGCTCATGGTTATCCTGCGGAATATGGCTAAACCGGTAAGAGAAGTCCATTATCTGATGAAGAAGAAATATGATTTCGAACCGGTTAAGTTAGGCATGGCGCTGGCGGTTTTTGAAGAGCTGGAGATCCTGTCCCGATTCAGCAGGAATGGAGAGGATTTTTACCAGAAGAGGATAATAAACAGGAAGCTGGATTTATTATCTTCTTCCGTTTACAGGAAACACAGGGCTCAGGGAGGTGGATGGAATGGATAAGAGCATGGAAAACGAAAATGTGCAGGCCGCAGAACCGGCAGAAAAGCTGCCGATCAAACCCGCCAATCTTCAGGGGGTATTCAACAGGAACCTGAATGAAGAAACCATTCATACAGATGCATCGGCTTCTACACTGGCAGAATTTTTGATTCACCAGGAAGAATATGTGGAGAAGCAGAAGCAGAAAAAGGACTGGGGCGGAGAGAAGGAAGAGGAATACAAGCGCCTCATTGATAAGGTAAAAACCTATATCAAGGATCCCAAAAGTCTGGATGCCATCCAGGAAGCCTATGAGCTGGCGGATAAAGCCCATGCCTCCCAGGTGAGGGCTACGGGAGAACCCTATATTATCCATCCTCTGGCAGTAGCCTATATTCTGGCGGAACTGGAAATGGATGCCCAGGGCATCATCGCCGCCCTTCTGCATGATGTGGTGGAAGATACGGAATATTCACTGGAAGACATCAAGATGATGTTCGGGGAAGAAGTGGCCTTTCTGGTAGACGGCGTCACAAAGCTGTCCCAGTTCCACTATAAGGATAAGGAAGACCAGCAGCTGGAAAATTTCCGCAAGATGTTCCTGGCTATGGCCAAGGATATCCGGGTGGTGGTTATCAAACTGGCAGACCGTCTGCACAACATGAGAACCCTGGGGGTATTCCGCAGGGAAAAGCAGCAGCGCATTGCCAAGGAGACCATAGAAATCTACGCACCCCTGGCGCACCGTCTCGGCATATACAATATCAAGTGGGAACTGGAGGATCTCTGCTTCCATTACCTGCATCCCGATGAATACTATGATCTGGTCCGCCAGATGAAACAGAAAAGGAAGGCCCGGGAAGAAATCGTCAATGATACCATGCGGGTGCTTCATGACCATATCGAAGAGGCCGGCATTAAGGCGACCATTACCGGCAGGCCGAAGCATTTCTACAGTATCTACAAGAAAATGAAAAGGGATAATAAAGATTTATCCCAGATTTATGACCTTTATGCAGTGCGGGTTATTGTCGATACCATTCCCCAGTGCTATGCGGTCCTGGGGATTGCCCATTCTCTGTGGAAGCCGCTGCCGAACCGTTTCAAGGATTACATTGCGGTGCCGAAACCCAATATGTACCAGTCTCTTCATACCACTGTCATCGGCACCCGGGGACAGCCGGTAGAAATCCAGATCCGTACCTGGGAAATGCATCATATTTCCGAATACGGCGTAGCTGCCCACTGGCGGTATAAGGAAGGCAAGCAGGCGGGCTCCAAGGATTTTGATGCGAAGATCAGCTGGCTCAGACGAATTCTGGAATGGCAGGATACAAGCAATCCCAAGGAATTCATGAATGCGCTGAAGCTGGATGTGTTCTCTGATGAGGTCTTTGTCTTTACGCCTAAGGGGGATGTCATCAATCTTCCGAAAGGCTCTATCCCCATTGATTTTGCCTACCGGATTCATACGGAAGTGGGTAACCGCTGTGTAGGGGCCAAGGTCAATAATAAAATCGTGCCTCTGGATACGAAGCTTAAAAACGGAGATATCGTTTCCATTATTACTTCCAAAACAGGGAAACCCAGCTATGACTGGATCAATATGGTGGGAGCGGCGGATTCCAAGGCGAAGATCAGAAGCTGGTTCAAGAAAGAAAACCGCGAGGAAAATATTTCCCGCGGCCAGGAAGCGCTCATCCAGGAAGCAGATCGTCTGGGTTATGAATGGAAGAAACTGATTGCCAAAGACCGGCTGGCCCAGGTGGCTAAGACATTCAATAATATGAGCACGGAGGATATGCTGGCTTCCGTAGGATTTGGCGGGGTGGCTGTCAAGAGTGTCATTCTGAAGCTCACGGAACTCTACAAGAGGGAAGTGAATGCCCAGAAGCCGACAGCCCAGAAGACAGCCAAAGCCCTGGAAAACCTGAAGATGCGGAGCGTAAAGACCCGGTCTAATAACGGCATCCTGGTGAAAGGGGAAGAGGGGCTGGTGGTGCACCTGTCCAAATGCTGCAATCCTGTACCCGGTGATGACATTGTAGGCTTTGTCACAAGAGGACGGGGCGTTTCCGTTCATCGGGCAGACTGTCCCAATGCCATTAATTTCCCGGACAAGGACCGCATGATTGATGTGTCCTGGGAAGAACAGACGAACAGCATGTTCCTGGTAACCATTGAAGTAATCAGCTATGACAGGACAGGCCTTATGGCGGATATCCTGGCAGCCCTGACAGAAATGAAGCTTTCCGTATCCAAAGCGAATGTGAAGGTTGAAAACAACGGCATGGCAGTCATGCATCTGGGAATCCAGATCAAAGATCTGCAGCAGCTGGATTATATTATGACGAAAATCAGAAGAATCAAGGGCGTCCACTCCGTGCGGCGCATGCATTCAGTACAGGGAGATTGATGATGAGAGCAGTTGTACAGCGCTGCAATTGGTGCAAAGTCGATTCAGAGGGGACAGAAGTTTCCTCCATAGGGAAAGGGCTGTCCGTCCTTTTAGGAGTAAAGAAGGGGGATACGGAAAAGGATGCTGCCTATATAGCAGACAAAATCCTTCATCTTCGTATTTTTGAAGACGAAGCGGGCAAACTGAACCTTTCCCTGCTGGATACAGGAGGAGAGCTTTCTATTGTATCCCAGTTCACTCTTTACGGAGATGCCCGGCACGGCAGGCGTCCCAGTTTTACAGAAGCCGAGCTTCCCGACAGGGCAGATGATCTGTACAGAAAGGTAGTGGAAATCTGCAGGGAAGCGGGAGTCTCAGTAGGAACCGGACATTTCCGTACTTATATGAAAGTGGCCCTTGAAAATGACGGGCCTGTCACTATTCTTCTGGACAGTGAAAAGAATTTTTAAAACCGGAGTTTTACATGATGAAGATTATGTACATGGTTCTTGGACCATTTATGACAAACACATATATCCTGTACGATGAGGGAACCATGGAGGGAATTGTAGTGGATCCATCCTTCTCGCCGGAGCAGTATATTCGGGTTCTGCAGGAAAAGAAAATCCGGCTCAGTTCCATTTTCCTGACCCATGCCCATGTAGACCATATGGCAGGCATGAACGCGCTGAGGAAAGCATTCCCGGAAGCGCAGATGTACATGGATAAACGGGATCAGGGAGGGCTGCGGAACGCAGATATGAATTTATCGGCCATGTTTCCTTCTCCTACTCTGGTGGCAGATGCGGACCGGTGGGTCAGGGATGGAGATATCATCCATGCCTGCGGCACTTCTTTTCAGGTGATTGATACGGCGGGGCATACACCCGGAGGAATTTCCTTTTATGCACCGAAAGAGGGTATCGTCTTTACCGGGGACTCCCTGTTCCAGGGATCTGTGGGACGCACGGATTTTCCCGGCGGAGATTTTAAAGAACTCATCGGAAATATCAGGAAAAATCTTTTTGCTCTTCCTGACAGTACAGTGGTTCTTTCCGGCCATGGAGACAAGACCACCATTGGGGAAGAGAAAAGGAACAATCCTTTTCTCCATGGAGGATCCCTATGAAATGGGGCGTTGAATTCTGGCTGAGGGTGGCGATTGCCGTTTCCTTTGCAGCATTGATCATTGCTGCACCGTCTGTTCTGTTTCCCTTTATCGTGTCCCTGATTATTACTACGCTTCTGAACCCTGTGGCCCATGCGGTATATGGACAGGCCCAGAAAATGGGAATCAGGCATTTTCCTTACGATTTTGCTATTCTCTTTTCCTTCGCCTTGTTTATAGCAGTGATTTATTTCATTGCCGTTCATATTTTCGTTCCTTTCATTTCGGAATTCCAGGAATTCATCAAAAGCGTACCGGGCATGCTTCTGGCAGTGCAGCAGGCCATACCGGAGCTGGAAAAAGAGTACCAGCTCAGTCTCATGCCGCCGGAAGCCAAATCTCTTCTGGCCCGCATTCTGCAGGATATCGGTGAATATACCCTCAAGATTGCTTCCTTCAGCCTGTCAGCAATCTTTACTTTTGCCAGTACGGTGGTTGAACTGATCGTAGTGCCTTTTATCACTTTCTACATGATGAAGCGGGGCGGGTATTTTGTGAATGCATTCATCCATATTTTCCCCGACCGTTTTCATCATCATCTGGAAGAACTTTTTAAAGAAATCCATTTCGTGCTGAATGCCTATATTCGGGGGCAGCTGCTTTTATCCACGCTTATGGCCATTGTGGTTTTCATAGGCATGTGGTCTCTGAATATTCCTTATCCGCTGGTCATCGGTCTTCTGGCAGGGATTGTGGAAATGATTCCCCTCATCGGGCCGATTATTGGAGCTATCCCTCCCATCCTTCTGGGGCTTCTGCAGGGGACAGCCGTCATGCTTCAGGTTATTGTTTTCTACATTATCGTGCAGCAGGTGGATGGACATTTTGTCATGCCCAAACTGATGGGAAGCATTATCAATGTTCATCCGGTGGCCATTATTGCCGGGGTTCTCATCGGAGGAAGAATATTCGGCGTGCTGGGGATGATGATTGCCGTTCCCCTGGTGGCAGTGCTGCAGATCCTTCTGAAGCATATGTGGTTTTATGACAGATATAAAAATGTAAGATAATGGAGGGATTATGCGAAATATGAAAAAGTCTACGGTTATGAATACTCTGAAAAAGAAAATCAGGGAACATAAGTATAAGTTTACTACCCAGCGCCAGATTATCCTGCAGGCTTTTCTGGACAGCAAGGAAAACCACATGAGCGCAGAAGATGTATATGCCATGGTGCGGGATGAAAATCCGGATATCGGACTGGCTACTGTATACCGCTCCCTGGAACTTTTCACTCATCTGGAACTTTTGAAAAAACTGGATTTTGGGGACGGCCGGAGCCGGTATGAATTAAACGACCATAACCTGTCCCATTCCCATCACCACCTGATCTGCCTTGGCTGTGGAAAGGTAACGGAATTTTCCTATGATTTCCTGAACGAAGTGAAGGATAAAATCAAGAAGGAAAACGGATTTGATATTGTAGACTATCAGCTGAAATTTTACGGATACTGCAGGGACTGTGCCAGCAAGAACCAGAATCTGTAAAGGGATACACCCGAAGGGCGTAAGGATTGACGGGTCTAAAGAGCCCGAAGTTTGGCGCCAGAGGCGTATCTAATTTCAATTTGCCAACATACCCTGTAAGATGGTACAATTTAGTTTGTTAATGTACCCGGATGGGAAATCTATCCGGAAGAATGCCTTTGCAGAGAGAAATCTGCAAAAATTAAAGAGGTGTCGTTATGCAGGCATTAAAAGGAACCCATGATATTCTGCCTGAAGAAGTGTATAAGTGGGATTATATGGAGGGAGTCATCCGGGATGTATGCGCCCGGTATGGATATAAGGAAATCAGGACTCCTATTATTGAAGCGACAGAGCTTTTCCAGCGTGGTATCGGTGATACCACCGATGTAGTAACGAAGGAAATGTATACCTTTACGGATCGGGGAAACCGTTCGGTAACCCTGCGCCCGGAAAATACAGCTTCCGCAGTCCGTGCCTATCTGGAACACAAAATGTATGGAGACCAGCAGGTACATAAAATGTTCTATATCGGATCCATGTTCCGCTATGACCGGCCTCAGGCCGGAAGGTACCGGGAATTCCATCAGTTCGGCCTGGAAGTGCTTGGGGCTTCTTCGCCTTTGGCTGATGCGGAAGTGATTGCCATGGCCTGTGAAATTTTCCACAGGCTGGGACTGAAAGACCTGGATCTTCACCTGAATTCCATCGGTGATAAGAACTGCCGTCCTGCTTACCGGAAAAAGTTGATTGAATTCTTTGAAGCAAAGAAGGACCAGCTCTGTGATGACTGCAGGGAAAGGCTCTACAAGAATCCTCTCCGTATTCTGGACTGCAAGGAAGAGGGCTGCCGGAAAGCTTCCATAGGAGCTCCGGAAATCACGGATTATCTCTGTGATGAATGCCATGCCAAATTTGAAGCAGTCAAGCACTACCTTGACAGACTGGGCATTTCCTATACCGTTGATCCCCGTCTTGTAAGAGGCCTGGACTACTACACCAATACAGCTTTTGAAATCCAGTATCCGCCTCTTGGCGCCCAGAGCGCTGTCTGCGGCGGCGGCCGGTATGACGGACTGGTAGAAGAAATCGGAGGCCCTTCCACACCGGGCATCGGTTTTGCCATTGGACTGGAACGTCTTCTCCTGGCTTTGGAGATGCAGCATCTCATTCCTGAGCCCAAAGCGCAGAAGAGAGTCTATATTGCTGCCCTGGGAGAGGAAGCCGTAGCGGAAGGATTCAAGATTCAGGAAGAATTAAGGGGTCTTGGCGTACTTACTGATATGGATCTTCAGGGAAGAAGCCTGAAGGGACAGATGAAGCAGGCCGGAAAGCTGAATTCCCAGTTTACGGTTATCATCGGAAGCAACGAACTGGAAAAAGGTCAGGCTGCCGTAAAGAATATGGATACCGGAACGCAGCAGGATATTCCCTTTGCAGAAGTAGCCGGTTTTATTGCAAAAGAAGAACATAACTCCTGAGAGTTGTCATTCTTTTATATATTATTTTTAAAGAGGTGCTCTAATATGGAAACAATGGCAGGGATGAGAAGATCCTGCGGATGCGGTAAAGTAACAGAAAACGACTGTGGTAAGGAATTAACTCTGGCAGGCTGGGTAAATACCCGCCGCGACCATGGCGGACTGATTTTCATTGATCTTCGTGACAGAAGCGGTATCGTACAGCTGGTATTAAGCCCACAGTACGGTGAAGAAGCTTTCCACAAGGCTGAAGGCGTAAGAAGCGAATATGTACTGGCAGTCAAAGGCAAGGTTCGCGAAAGAAGCGAAGACACTGTCAATCCGAAAATGAAGACCGGCAAAATAGAAGTCGTTGTTTCTGAACTCCGTGTCCTGAACAAGGCCAAGACTCCGCCATTCTATGTGGAAGACGGCATTGATGTAGATGAAAATGTCCGTCTCAAATATCGTTATATCGACCTGAGACGTCCGGAAATGCAGAACCATCTCATCATGAGACATAAGATTGTCCATGAAATGAGAACCTTCCTGGATGAACATGATTTCCTTGAAATCGAAACTCCGATGCTGACAAAGAGCACCCCGGAAGGTGCCAGAGACTATCTGGTACCAAGCCGTGTCAACCCGGGCAAATTCTATGCTCTTCCCCAGTCCCCGCAGCTCTTCAAGCAGCTGCTCATGGTTTCCGGACTGGAAAGATATTTCCAGGTAGCCCGCTGCTTCCGTGATGAAGACCTCCGTGCGGACCGCCAGCCTGAATTTACCCAGCTGGATATGGAACTTTCTTTTGAAGATCAGGATTTCATTCTGGACCTGATGGAACATATGATGCAGAGAGTCTTCAAGAAGGTTCTGAACAGGGATATTGAAATCCCCTTCAAGAGAATCAAATGGGACGATGCCATGAATCTTTACGGCTCCGATAAACCGGATCTCCGTTTTGACATGCATTTCTATAATATTTCCGACCTGCTCCGCAATACGGGCTTCAAGGTATTCCGCTCCGTTCTTGACAATGGCGGCGTAGTGAAAGCCATCAATGTAAAGGGCGATGCCGGTATTCCCCGCCGTGAACTGGACGGTCTGGTAGACTATGTAGGCCACTATGGTGCAAAAGGTCTTGCCTGGATCGGCTTCAATGAAGACGGCACTCTGAAATGCCAGATTACCAAATTCCTGGGCGAAGACAAGATTCGTGAAATCGGAAAAGCCTGCGAAGCAGAAAAGGGAGACCTTGTACTGATCATTGCGGATAAGCCGAAGGTAGTCGCTCAGGCTCTGGGCGAACTCCGTCTGGAAATGGCACGCCGCATGAACCTCATTGATCCCAATGAATTCTGCTTCCGCTGGGTAACTGACTTCCCTATGTTCGAATACAGCGAAGAAGAACACCGCTATGTCGCTGAACATCATCCTTTCACCGCACCTCGGGATGAAGATGTACAGTACCTCCTCACAGATCCTTCCAAGGTTTATGCCAAGGCCTATGATATGGTGCTGAACGGCGTAGAAGCCGGCGGCGGCTCTCTCCGTATTTACCAGGAAGACCTGCAGGAAAAAGTATTCAAGGCCATCGGCATTTCCCAGGAAGAAGCAGAGCAGAAGTTCGGCTTCCTGCTTGATGCATTCAAGTATGGTGCTCCGCCGCATGCAGGCATTGCACTGGGCCTTGACCGTCTCGTCATGCTCATGCTGCACCTGGATTCCATCCGCGATGTCATTGCCTTCCCGAAGACCCAGAGCGCTATTGATCCGCTGACCCAGGCTCCTTCCACCGTTGCTGATAAACAGCTGAAGGAACTTCATATCAAAGTAGATATCAAGAAAGAAAAAGATCTCTTTGAAAAGGCATAAATCTTTGTCATCATCTTGTAAAATGATAGGATTTTTGCTACACTATCTGTAAAGAAACCCTGCTGTGCACGTCGTGCCTTCTTATTTTGAACCAACACCTTTATAACGGGAGTTCAGCGCTGATGAGGTGAGTCAATGCCCCGAAAGGGGACTGTTCAAGAAACCTTGTCTCAAGAACACCCACCTGCAATTATGCAGACTCAAAATACGGCAATAAACGACATGGTGGGGCTATCAACAATCAAGCCGTCAAGATTTTCTTGGCGGCTTTTTTGATGAGCTTCTGCATTGGATGAATCACCGGCGGCATAGACCTCTGTTTCTGCCGTCAGCGGCAGTGCGTCTATGGAAAATCTGTTTGATTTTTCTTTCCATCCATGGGATAATATAGGGGAAACATTTGTATTTGAGTGAGGTTATCATGGACTCTTTATTCGATTATGATAATGGAAAGACCGTTTCTTATGCTCCCCTGGCCGACCGCATGCGTCCGGACCGTCTGGAAGACATCCTGGGACAGGAAAGGGCAGTGGGGAAAAATTCTTTTTTGTACCGCATGATTGAAAAAGATACGATTCCCTCTATTCTTCTCTTCGGACCTCCAGGGTGCGGCAAAACGACCATTGCATCAGTCATTGCCAAAATGACGGAGAGCCGTTTTGTGAAGCTTAATGCGACAGCCAGCGGCACAAAAGATATCAGAGACGTAGTGTCCCAGGCGAAAGAGGATCTCCGCTATTACCGCAGACGCACCATTGTGTTTATTGATGAAATCCATCGTTTCAATAAGGGGCAGCAGGATCTGCTCCTTCCTTATTTGGAAGATGGCACTATCATCCTGATTGGCGCCACCACTGAAAATCCTTATTTCGAAATCAACAGACCTCTTCTTTCCCGTGTGCGCCTGATTCATCTGCAGGCCCTTCCGGAAAGTGCGGAAATCCAGATCCTGCGTCGTGCCCTTACGGACAAGGAAAAGGGGCTTGGAAGCTATGGCTACCAGGCAACGGATGATGTGCTGAAGATGATTTCCTCCTATGCCTCCGGTGACATACGGATGGCTCTGAACCTGCTGGAGCAGGCATCTTCCCTGCTGCCTGTGAACGGAATGCTTACTGCAAGGGAAGTGGAAGAAGTTGCAGGGGAACATCTATCTGTATATGATAAGAACAGCGACTATCATTATGATATCGTTTCCGCCTTTATTAAAAGCATGCGGGGCAGTGATCCCGATGCGGCTCTTCATTATTTGGCCCGCATGATTGACGGGGGAGAAAAAACTTCTTTTATTTCCCGGCGCATTATGATCTGTGCGGCAGAAGATGTGGGGCTGGCCGATCCCCGGGCTCTTTCCGTAGCGGTGGCAGCAGCGCAGGCTGCTGAAATGGTCGGATTTCCGGAAGCCAAGATACCTCTGTCGGAAGCGGTGCTTTACATTGCACTGGCACCCAAGAGCAACAGCGCGGTGGTGGGCATTGACAGGGCCATGGATGAAGTCAAGACAAGAACGGACTGGTCTATTCCCGACTATCTGAAAGATGCCCATTACAGCGGAGCCAGGGAGATGGGTCATGGAAACGGATATCTCTATCCCCATGATTTTGGCGGATGGGTGAAGCAGCGCTATCTTCCCAGGGAACTGGAAGGGCATGTTTACTATAAGCCCATCAGCAATGGAGAAGAAACAATGATTTCCAAACGCTGGGAAGAACGGAGAAATAAGGGAAATACCGGTGGAAGCGGTAAAACCGGCCTCCATGACTGAGAAAGCACTGATTCATTCATAGAGCCTGCTTTTATAAGAATTTTTGTGCACTGCCGCATCATGGGGCTTCTTAAACAGACCGCTGTTTGCATTGTTCTATTTCTTGCATTGCATAAAACTTCAAGAATAAAAACAGACAATGACTTAATCAGCGATTCCTTAAAGACCGGAAAGCCCGATTATGGATAGGTCTCAAAAACAGGAGTGAGTTTTCGACAGTATGAAAAAAAAGACCGTTTCCGCCAGAAGGCGGAAAAATAATAGATCAGGAAGTTATGAAATATCAGGAATTGTCATCTTCTGCTTTGGCATTTTTGTATTAATCAGCCTCTTCAGCGAAGGTACAGGAATTATGGGAAAATGGGTCAATGACGGTATCCATTTTCTCTTTGGGCTGGGCAGTGTTCTTTCCGCCCTGTTCCTTATTCTGTTTGGCGCCCGATATGCCCTGGCATCCCGGGGGATTGCCGCGAACCGGCGCAATGTGCTCCTGGGGGTTTTGTTTGTTCTCTTTCTCTGCCTGGTACACCATTACTATGTACCCCAGGGAAGGGAAATGGATATTTCGGAAATCCTGCAGTACGGCGGGGTGATTGGCGGAGGACTGACCGCCTTTTTCCATCTGGCTCTGGGAGAAATCGGTACGACCATCCTTCTTCTGGGTCTGTCGGTGGTGGATATTCTTCTCCTGACCCACTGGTCCCTGTCTGAAGGAGCGGAAAAGGTGGGAACCAAAGCGCAGAAAATCAGCGCAAAGACAGGGGAAAAGCTGGGCGGTATGGCCCAGAAGATCAAGGAGCGGAAGGCTTCGCTGGAAGCAGCCCGTTCTGCTGCCAGACTGGAAGTACTGAAAGATAAGCCCACGGAATTTATCTTTAAAAAGAAAAAGACAGAAGCAGAAGAGGCAGAGCCGGAATCTGAACCGGCAGAGGAAGAAAAGGAAAACGAAAAGGCAGTTTCTTCTCCGGAAACGGAAGAAGCTCTTTCCCCGGCAGAAGAAAAAGAAAAAGAAACAGAAACAGGAAAGGATAATCCTCCGGCAGCGGAAGAGCCGGAAGATTTCGTGATGCCGCCTCTCCCTGAAACAGAAGAACCGGAAGAGGCGCCCGCTCCGGAGCCGGAAGAAGCACTGCCTTCCGAGAAATCGGAGGAAGAGCTGCAGCCTTTGCCGGAGGAGAAAAATACAGAGGAGGAAGCGGTCAAAGAAGAGGGAGAAAAATCTCCTGTCCGGCCTCCTGTGACAGGCATTGTGAAACAGGAATACCGGTTTCCTCCCTTATCTCTGCTCCATACAGAAGGTGCCAAAGGAGAGAGTGGAAGCGATGTAAGTAAGAATGCGGCACTTATTGAATCCACCCTTAAAAGCTTCGGCGTCATGGCTAAAGTGATTCATGCCAGCGTAGGGCCTACGGTGACCCGTTTTGAGCTGCGCCCGGAAGTCGGGGTGCGGGTGAGCAAGATTGAAGGACTGTCCAATGAACTGGCCATGGCTCTGGCAGCCACCCATATCCGTATTGAAGCGCCCATTCCGGGAAAATCAGCAGTGGGGATTGAGATTCCCAATACCCGTTCCGTAACCGTACCTCTTCGGGATGTGCTTGACAGCAGTGAATTCAGGAATGGGAAGGGCCATATTCTTGTGGCTTTAGGCAAGGATATTACAGGCAAGCCGGTGGTAACCGACCTTGCTAAAATGCCTCATCTTCTGATTGCCGGTTCTACGGGATCCGGGAAATCGGTGTGCATTAATTCCATTATCACCAGCATCATTTACCACAGCCGTCCGGAAGATGTCAAGCTGATGCTGATTGATCCCAAGGTGGTCGAGCTTTCGGTATATAACGGCATTCCCCATCTTCGCACGGAAGTCATTACCAATATGAAGAAGGCGGAGGGAGCATTGAACTGGGCGGTGCGTGAAATGGAAGCCCGCTATCAGCTCTTTGCAGGAGCCAAGGTCAGAAATATTGAGGGCTATAACAAGCAGAATCCGGATAAGAAGATGCCCTATATTCTTATTATTGTAGATGAATTTGCAGACCTTATGAATGTGGCTGCCAAAGAAGTGGAAGTCCTTATCCAGCGTTTGACCCAGAAGGCCAGAGCCGCCGGTATTCACCTGATTCTGGCAACCCAGCGTCCTTCCGCCGATGTCATTACCGGCGTCATCAAATCCAATATTCCAAGCCGGATTGCGTTCATGGTGGAGTCTGCCCTGAATTCCCGCATTATTCTGGATGAAGGCGGCGCCGAAACACTTCTTGGCAAAGGGGATATGCTTTTCAAACAGGCCGGTGCACTGACTACAGTCCGTGTGCAGGGGGCTTTTATTTCTGATGAAGAAGTGGAAGCTGTGGTGGATTATGTAAGAAAAGAATGCCTTGAGCAGGAAAAAGCACCTGTCAAATATGAACCTATCGACCTTTCTGTACCGGAAAAGGAAGAATCGGGACAGACGGAGGAGGAAGAAGAACAGGACGAGCTTTTACAGGAAGCAGCGGAATGGGTGCTTGATACGAAAAGAGCTTCCGTTTCTGCTCTGCAGCGGCGTTTCCGCATCGGCTACACCCGGGCGGGGAGGCTTATGGATTCCATGGAAAGGCTGGGAATTGTAGGTCCTGCCGAAGGGGCTAAACCCAGGGAAATCCTTATGGATAAGAACAGGGCGCAGCAGCTTTTTGAAGAAACCAGGGAATCCGTACAGGAAACGAAGGATGAAACGCCGGAGCCGGAAAAACAGTAAAACAGTAAAAGAGAGGACTTTCGTCGGGAACCCTGTTCTGCATATCCGGCTGCAGGAAGCTTTTTCAGGAAACTGCGCTTTTCACTATCCCTTTTTCTCATGCTGTGGAAGTATGATATAATTTTGCAAGAGGTGGTTCCATGAAACGACTGGCTTCTGTTTTTTTGTTTTTACTGCTGGCTGCCCTTGCATTCTGGGGAATTCTCCGCTTTGCACGGCAGCAGGCGGAAGTGAAGGCAGAAAAGCTGTATCCATCGGAGTATGTAACGGTGTATACAGATATGCCGAGCGGCATGCTGGAAGCGCTGGGCGACACTTTTTATCATGACAGCGGACTTAAAATGAATGTAGTGTACCAGTCTAAATCCCAGCTTCTCAAGTCGGGAAGCGGAAGTGATTCCATGCCGGCGGCAGATTTATACATTACATCCCAGGATATGCTCATCAGGCTGAAAAATGAAAAAATGCTTTCTCCCTATGCCTCTGCCCAGACAGATACTGCATTGAATCTGTTTAAAGATGAAGAATGCTATTGGACCGGTCTTTGGGTGGATCCGGTAGTTTTTGCGGTGAATGAAGACTATGCAAAGAAACATCCCGCTTTTGCCTACAACTGGAATGAAGTGCTGGGGCGCAGTTCCCTCCGTCTTTCCATGACCGACTTTATTGCGGCGGATATGGCAGAAGACCTGCTGATGTGCATGGCAGAACATTTTGGCATTGAACAGACTTTTTCCCTGTTGGGAAAAGCCCAGAAGCATATTGTGCAGTACGGGAAATATCTGTCTACCCCTTCCCGTATGGCCGGTATGGGAAAGTGCGATATCGGCATTTCCGGACTGAATGAAGCCATTCGAAGCCAGAAGGACAAAATGCCCATTGTGATTATGTATCCGGAGGACGGATCGCCCTGGTATCTTTTCGGCGCCGGCGTTTCATCCGATGCAGCCCATCCTGACCGGGCGCAGAAACTTCTGAACTGGCTTCTGACTTCTTCCGAATATAAAGAACAGATGGAAGAAAACCAGTATTATTATATTTATGTCAATGATTTTACAAAGGAACCGGACAGCGACGGCCATTCGCTGGACTTCTGGAATCTGGAAAAAATGTATTTTGATGAAGGAAAGAAAGATCTTCTTACCCAGTGGGGAGAGAAGATCCGTTTTGGAGGGACAAATAGTTGAGTAAGAAGAAACTTGGATTTATCAGCCTGGGATGTTCCAAAAACCTGGTAGATACGGAAATGATGGTAGGTATTATGGAAAAGGCAGGCTATGAGCTGACAGAAGATCTGTCAGAGGCCCAGGTCATTATCATCAATACCTGCACCTTTATTGATCCCGCCAAGGAA
>NZ_JBJEXP010000061.1:0-8831 GCF_051885895.1 Dialister sp.
GCTGCTTCTTCCAGATCCAGCATTTCTACGGCATAGCGGTAGAGCCTGCTCCCCGCCTCCGTAGGTATCACCTGTCTGGCTCCTCTTTCAAAAAGTGAGGTCCCCAGTTCTTTTTCCAGAAGGTGCATCTGGCTGGATAAAGGCGGCTGAGAAATATGCAGCTTCCGTGCCGCCCCGGTGATAGTGCCTTCTTCTATGACTGTTTTAAAATATCTGAGCTGTCGTAAATCCATTCTATATGTTCTCCGTATGCTTTTTAAGGAAATCAATATTTTTCATATGGCTTTCTACCTGCTATCATACATATATTCCTATAAACATGCAACAATTAAGAAGATCTCATTTTTAATTGTGCATTTCAATCTCCAATGAGTATATCCTTATTGTACAGGAAAGGAAGAATGCCGTCTATGAAACTATTACTGCAGCTGTTTCTGATTTTTGCGAAGATGGGTGCTGTCACCTTCGGCGGAGGCTATGCCATGCTCCCTATTCTCCAGAGAGAGGTAGTAGACAACCATCACTGGGCTACGGAAGAAGAGCTCATGGACTATTATGCTCTGGGACAGGTCACACCCGGAATGATTGCTGTCAATGTTGCTACCTTCATCGGTCTGAAGCTGAAAGGATTCTGGGGCGGTATTTTCGCTACCATCGGTGTCATTACGCCATCCATGATCATTATTACGGTAATTGCCATGTTCCTGACCCAGTTTGAAGAAAATCCCTATGTAGCCCATGCCTTTACCGGCATACGGGCCTGTGTGTGCGTTCTTATTCTGGATGCCGTGCTGAAGCTTGGCCGGAAATCGGTAAAGGATAAAAGGACTCTTCTTATTTTTATTGTCATCCTCTGTCTTTCCCTTTTTGCTCCTGTATCTCCTGTATTTTCCGTCATTGCTGCCGGCGTGGCCGGTTTCTTCCTTATGCCTTCCGTTAAGAAAACAAAGAAAGAAGGTGCTTCCAAATGATGTGGCTCCAGATGTTCTGGGAATTTTTCAAAGCAGGACTTTTTGCCGTAGGCGGAGGCCTTGCCACCCTTCCTTTCCTCTATGATATTTCCCAGCGTACCGGATGGTTTTCTGCAGAGGATATCGCCAATATGATTGCTATTTCCGAATCCACCCCCGGTCCGCTGGGTGTCAACATGGCTACCTATGCCGGCTTCCAGGCGCTGGGAATTCCCGGCGGCATTTATACCACTCTTTCCCTCACCGCCCCGGCCATCATCGTCATTTCCATCATCTATTCCATTCTGAATAAATTCAAGGAATCTGAAACTATGGGACGCATTTTCTACGGGCTCCGCCCGGCATCCACTGCCTTAATTGCCGCCGCCGGACTGGGCGTGGCAAAGATTTCTCTTTTGAATCTTCCCTTATTCGAAGATTCAGGCCTTTTCTCCACCCTTATCCGCTGGCCCTCTCTGATTCTGGCCGTCATCGTTTACTTGGGCCTTGTCAAATTCCGCTGGCATCCGATCATTTACATAGTCATCTCTGCTGCAGCAGGAATCCTTTTAGACCTATAGCCTGAACTTGTCCATATTCTTTTCAATACATACAAAAAAAGACTGCTCTTTCGAGCAGTCTTTTCTCATGCTTCAGGCTCTCAGGATAGATTTCAGGAAAGCCTTGGTGCGTTCACTTTTCGGATGATCAAAGACTTCTTCGCTGGTGCCCTCTTCTTCTACCCGGCCATCAACCATAAAAAGAATACGGTCGGAAACAGACTTGGCAAAGGCCATTTCGTGGGTCACAATAGCCATGGTCATATTTTCGTCAGCCAGCTGCTGAATGGTTTTCAATACTTCCCCCGTCAGTTCCGGATCCAGGGCGGAGGTAGGTTCATCAAAAAGCATGATATCCGGATTCATGGCCAATGCCCGGGCAATGGCTACACGCTGCTTCTGTCCGCCGGAAAGGCTGCCCGGATACACGTCTTTCTTGTTCAGAAGTCCCACCTTGCTCAGCAGTTCTTCCGCCACAGGACGGATTTCCTCTTTTTTCATGCCTTTCACATAAATCGGCGCCGCCATAATATTATCTATAACCGTCATATGGGGGAAAAGGTTGAAGGATTGAAAAACCATGCCCATTTTGCTGAGAATCTGTTTCTGCTTGTTTTCATCAGCATAGACAATGGTTCCTCCTTTTTCTTCTGCAAGATAATCACCGTCCACCCGGATAGAACCGCCCTGAATGGTTTCAAGATGGATCAGGCAGCGAAGCAGGGTACTCTTGCCTGCGCCGGAAGGACCGATAATGGAAAGAACCTCTCCTTTTTCCAAAGTCATGTTGACGCCGTGAAGGATGGTCTGTTTTCCGAAATCCTTCCTGATATTTTTCATTTCAATAAAGCTCATTCCGTGACCTCATCATTCTTCATAAACAGCATACCGTTTTTCTACATAAGCCAGAATCCTGGTCAGGACTGCTGTGCACACAAGGTAGAAAACCGCAGCCACAAGGAAAGGAGTGGTATCAAAATCCCGCTGTACAAAAGCCCGGGTCACACGCATGAGATCATTCATGGCCAGAATGTAAACCAGAGATGTATCCTTCAAAAGGGTAATGGTTTCATTGCCCAAAGGCGGAATGACTCTTTTAATCACCTGAGGCAGAATAATGTGCCACATAGTCTGCCGATAGCTGAATCCAAGCACCTTGGCGCCCTCGTACTGTCCCTTGCTGATGGACTGGATGCCGCCTCTGAAGATTTCCGCAAAGTACGCTGCATAATTGGCTACAAAGGCAATGATAGCCGCCGGAAAATCGCTGACCTGTACATGAAGCATGAGAGGAAGACCGTAATAAATGAACATGATCTGCAGCATAAGCGGTGTTCCCCGCATGACATAAATGTACATGGCTGCCAGCTTCCTGAAAACAGCCACATGGGAAATACGAACCATGGCCAGCAGAATTCCGATAGGAAGAGCCAGCACAAAGGTCAGTACAAATATCCTTGCTGAAACGCCCAGCCCGGAAAACATATTGGGCAGAATGTGAATGATATAGTCCATCAGTAACTCCTTACAAAAACAGGGAAGCGCCAAAGCACCTCTTTTATGCACGTATGAATATCATACACTGACTTCATTCATTTAACAAGATAGAGAAACAAACTTTTACAGATGAAATGAAAATCACCGGAGGGAATGATGCCCGCTCCGGTGATTCCGCTTCCCGCTCAGAGGGGCAGGAAAAGGTTTAATCGCTTATTTAAGTACAACATCCTTGCCGAACCATTTTTCGGAAATCTTGGCAGCTTCCCCATTGGCAATGACTTTGTCAATGCCCTGGTTCAGGAGATCCACCAGTGCCTGGTTATCCTTCTTGATGCCGATGGCAAACGTATCCTTGGATACCTGATCCGGCAGTTCCCTGAACTGATCCGGTTTCTTTGTCATGTAATATTCGTTCAGCACGGTATCTGCCAGCACGGCATCGCAGCGGCCGGATTCGAGATCCATGAAGCAGGCGGTCAGATCAGGATAGGCCTTCACTTCTGCGAAAGAAGCCTTCAGCTGAGGATCTCTGTTCAATGCTGTTTCTGCAGTAGAAGCTTCCTGAATAGTGATCTTCTTGCCTTTGAGATCAGCCATGCTCTGGGCCGGAGAATCTTTCAGCACGACGAATTCCTGGATATTATCCATATAAGGCTTTGTGAAAGCCAGTTTCTTCTGCCGTTCCGGAGTCATGGTAAAGCCGTTCCAGATGCAGTCGATACGGCCGGAGTTCAGTTCTGTTTCCTTGGAAGCCCAGTCAATCGGCTTGAATTCAATGGGCACTCCGATTTCCTTGGAAATGGCTTCTGCCATATCAATATCAAATCCTACGATTTTACCGCTGTCATCCCGGAATCCCATAGGTGCAAAGGTATCATCCATACCTGCTACAATCTTGGTGGGCTTTGCCCCTGCAGCAGCTGACTTGGCTGTGCTGGCAGCCTTGTTATCCCCGCCGCCGCAGCCTGCCAGAAGACCAGCGGCACCCAGTGCCAAAATTCCTGCGATCACGATTTTCTTCAGCTTCATAACCCTTACCTCTCTTTATTACTTTATTTCGTTAAAGAAATGCTATGTCAATATATTAGCTGATTCTTTTCTCTTTGTCAAGTAGCAAAACCAAAGACTCTCTGTCATCTCATTTCGCAGATCATGCAGCTCTGCTGCAGGCCTCTTTCCTCATTCGGTAACAGGTATGACGGCATATGAAGGAGCTGATTTCTCTATCCATCCCGCCCATGGCAGCGGATACTGTAAAACAGTCTTCCAACCTCCATATTTCACAAAAAACAGAACCATCATTTACCGGACTTTTACATGAATCCGTATCAATCCTCAAGAAAGCCTGTGCTATAATAAATAAGAAAGATGAGGATAAAACTATGAATACACCTATTACATTTAATCTGGCTATCGGCAGCCGGAAGCCCCACTCCGGCACGCAGAAAGTATGCCCTTTCTGCCACCCGGAAAATTTAACGGGTATTCTGGAAAAACAGGGCGACCTGATCTGGCTCATGAATAAATTTCCCGTGTTTGAGAAGACCTGGCCTACCGTCATTGTAGAGACAGCCGATCATAACGGGGAACTCACCACCTATGCGCCGGAAAAGCTCCATGAAGTCATTTCCTTCGGCCTTTCCCACTGGCTCAGGCTGGAATCGGACAAAAGATTCAAGTCCGTCCTGTATTTTCGCAATTACGGCCCCGGATCCGGCGGTTCCCAGCGTCATCCCCATTCCCAGATTATCGGTCTGGAAAATTATGATTACCGGGACAATATACTGGGTGAAAATTTCCTGGGATCCCTGATTCATGAAGACGATGACTGCTACGCTACCATTTCCGACTATCCCCTGAGCTGCATGGGGGAATTAAATGTCACTCTCAAAAAGGATGCTTCTCCTGTCCATTTTGCCGACACCATACAGACACTGGCCCGTTTTGTTCTTCATGATTTTCCGCTCCCCTGCAGCAGCTACAATATTTTCTTTTATCATTACCTTAAGCACATCCATGCCAAGATTTTCCCCCGTTATACTGCCAGCCCTCTGTACATGGGATACCGCATTACCCATGTTATGGATGAACGCAGCAGAAAGCGCATGATGGAAACACTGGCCTCGGATACCTATTTTGGAGAATAACAGAGTACATGAAATTATACGCGTTCAGCGATTTTCACCTTTCCGGAGATCCGCCCACGAAACCCATGGATATTTTCGGTTCTCACTGGAAAAATCATAGAAATAAAATTATAGACGCCTGGATGGAAACCATCCGGGAAGAAGATACGGTCATCATGGCCGGGGATTTATCCTGGGCCATGAATATGAAGGATGCCATTTCCGATTTAAAAATGCTGGGTCATCTTCCCGGCAGAAAAATCGTTGTCCGGGGAAATCATGACTACTGGTGGGATACCGTTACAAAGATGACGCGAATGACCGATGGTCTCCTTGAATTTCTGCATAACTCCGCCATTGACGTGGGAGGCGTTGCTCTGGCAGGAACCAGGGGATGGATATCGGAAACCTCTCCCAAGCTTACAGAAGCGGACAAGCCCATTATTGCCAGAGAAGAGGGACGGCTGGAGCGTTCTCTACTGCTGGCGGAAAAAACGGGAGCCCCGCGCATCATGGCTGTTCTTCATTATCCTCCTTTTGATGAAGCAAGGAATCCTTCCCACATGATCGAAATCATGAAAGCTCATCATGTCACCGACTGCATCTACGGACATATTCACGGCGCTTCCAACTTTGTCAATCTTCCGGAAGAGCTGGAGGGAATCCGTCTGCATCTGACCTCTGCTGATTATCTTGATTTCAAGCCCCATTTTATCTGCAATCTGGAGGATACCCATGCATAAACTGGCAGAAAGCCGCCTGCTGGCGGGAAACATATATGGAGATTCACGTACCGGTGAATATATCTACCTTCCCGGCAGTGAACTGGATGCGGATGAGCCCATGCTCGTCTATGAAAACAACGGCACGCGCAAGGATATCGCCATGGAAGAAGCCCTCCGCATCATCGAGAAACGAAGCCTGAAACCTGCCGTCCATCCTGTCCTTGGAAAAAATACCTTTCATTGAATCATCCATGATAAAAGACTGGGAAATCCATGATTTCCCAGTCTTTTTATGCATGAAACAGTTTTTTGAAAAACAGAAGAAAAGATAAGGAAAAACAGGCAGCTCCCAGCCTTGTTAATTTTCCCATCAGCCCCGGTATGGAAATTTTCTTTCCCTTCCTGTTATCCCGAAGTCCCTGTTCTGCCACCATGCGGGCAGTCAACGCACCTGTCGGATTGATATGAAGACCGGCCTTATCCATGAGCTCCGTGTCCCTGATCCAATAGGGACAGAGCGCCGTTACCCGGATGCCTCTGTTTTTGACTTCTTCTGCCAGGGATCGGCTGAAACTGAGGAGAAAGCTTTTGGAAGCACTGTAAATCGAAAATCCCGGCAGCGGCAGGAAAGAAGCAGCAGAGCATACATTGATGATTCCGGCGCCGTTTCTCATGTAAGGCAGGCAGATCCTGGTCAGCTTGACCGGCGCCTCCATGTTCAGCTTCATCATGCCTGTTATATCCTTCAAATCCTCATCGGCAAAGGAAACCGCGCTTCCCCTTCCTGCATTGTTGATAAGAAGGGATATATCAGGTTTTTCCTCTTCAAGGAGATGAGCCAGGTACGTAAAAGACGTTTCCTCCACCAGGTCAAGAGAAAGGATTCGAGTCCTCACAGGAAGCAGCGCAGACAATTCTTCCAGTTTTTCCTTTCTCCTGCCGACAACCCATATCTCATCCGCTTCCCTGCGGCGGCCGATTTCTCTGGCAAATTCCCAGCCCAGTCCGGAAGAGGCGCCGGTCACTACAGCGATTCCTTTTCCTGTCATTTTTCCATCATAAGTACCGCCATGTGACGGCCGGTCCTCCCTTTTTCCTTTCTGTAAGAATAAAATAAATCATTTCTTTCCCAGGTCGAAATCCCGCAGTCCTCAATATGTTCCTCCGCAATGCCGGCCTTTTTCAGCAGCACATGGTTGGCGCCGGGCAGATCCAAGAGATATTTTCCATTCTCTTTCCTGCGGAACAGTGATGCTCCTTCCGATTTCTCAAAAAGAGGCGCCATAGCATCAATCACTTCCGGGCCCACCTCAAAGGCATCAAATCCTATGGCCGGTCCAATGGCCGCCAGGATATCTTCTCTTCGGGAATGAAATCTTTCCTCCATCAGCGCTATGGTTTTTCCCGCAATATTTCCTGCAGTTCCTCTCCAGCCGCCATGGGAAAGCGCTGCCGCTTTGTGGAAGGGATCATAAAAGAAAAGGGGAGTGCAGTCCGCATAATTCATGGTGAGCGGAACCATGGGCGAAGACGTGAGCAGTCCGTCAGTATCCGGTATGGCGGATGACAGGGACAGGGCACCACGGCCAAGGTCCGCTTCTCCGACTTCATCCACATGTGTGCCATGTACCTGGCGGCAGTTAACCAGGGTATCTGCGGAAATACCAAGCGCCCTGCAGTAACGCTTTCTGTTTTCCAGCACATCTTCTTCCGAATCTCCCACGTGAAGTCCCATATTAAGACTGGTAAAAGGCGGGCGGCTCACTCCGCCGCTCCTGCAGGATACGGCTGCCTTCAGCGGCAGTCCTTCAAAAATAGAAAATGTAAGAAAAGAAATATTTCCTTTTTTCTGTAAAGGCACTTTCATACCTCCTTTAAGCAATCCATGGAACCCCAGAAATGCCGGATAACCTGCGCCATATCAGTCGGTACAGGCGCTGTCAGCCGAATATTCTCCCCTGTGGAGGGATGATGAAAAGAAATGGACCAGGCATGAAGAGCCTGCCGATGGATCAGTGCCAGAGAGCCTCCATATAAATCATCTCCCAGAAGCGGATGGCCAAGAAACGAAAAATGCACACGAATCTGATGGGTACGGCCTGAATTCAAATGAATCAGAAGCAGGCTGGCTTCCTCACAGGAAGCCAGCACACGGTATTCCGTAGAAGCCCACTTCCCGTCCGGCCGGACCATCCACTCCACAATACTTCCGGGCTTTCGTCCGATAGGCTCTTCAATAGTTCCTTCTACCGGTTCTACTCTGCCCGATACAAGAGCAATATACTGCCTGTAGATACAGTCATGACGCTTCGATAGTTCAAACTGCCCCATGGCTGATTTGGCTACTACCACAAGACCGGTTGTATTCCTGTCAAGCCGGTACACGGGATGAATACCGGCCGATTTGTCATTACGAATAAAATAACCAGCTACCGCATTCACCAGCGTGTCATGTGCCTCCCTGGACGTTGGATGGATAATCATGCCCGGTCCCTTGTCGACCACCAGTAAATCCTTATCTTCATAAACCACAGATAAAGGAATATTCGATGGCACTACCTCATTTTCTTCACTCCACTGCAGGACAACTCGATCCCCTGCATGAAGAACACGGCGGGCATTATAATTAACCTCCCCATTGACCAGGACCTTTCCATTCCATTTCACCCGTTTCCATAAAGCCGATGAAATCTCCCTACGCCCCTTAATAAAGTGCCGGAGCTCCTGGCCATCGTGAGATTCTGTAATTAAATAGGTGACTTCCATATCATCATCCAGTCCGGAAAATCAAAAAGAATTAAAAACAAATAATCTGAATAATATTATACCCTGTCTCCTGAAAGGGATAAAGTCGAAAAACCGTGAGTCACTGCCGGTAAATACCAACAGACAGAAAGGAGCCGGTAAAATATAAAGGCCACATAGCCAAAAAGCACCAGTGGGAAATCACTGGTGCTTTTCATAATATAG
>NZ_JBJEXP010000062.1:0-1826 GCF_051885895.1 Dialister sp.
GGTTATGTCTTCACACAGGAGACCGGCCTGCCCATGCACCCGGACAGCATCAACGGCTGGCTGAAGAAATTCAGTGAGCGGCACGGCCTGCGGCATATCAATCCCCACGCCTTCCGGCACTCCATGGCAAGTATCCTGATCAACAACGGCACCGATATTCTCACGGTGTCGCACCGCCTTGGACATACGAAAGCCAGTACTACGCTGAACTTCTACGGACATATTTTACAGCAGGCCGATGCCCAGTCCTCGGAGTGCATTGCGGACGTGCTGCTGCGAAGCAGGGATGGCCAAAAAGAAAGGAATGAATCACCTGAGCGCTGAATATGCGAGACCATCCCAAATTTTGTGTAAACCTCCGATGTGGTGTAGAATAGAAGCACCACATGGGAGGTTTTACATATGGCCAGAAAGAATCGTACCCCAGAAGAAAACGCCCGGCGGGAGAAAATCCGAGAACTGCTACAGATGGCAAACATCGGCAGCATGGATGACATTCAGAGCCTGTTTAAGGAGGCAATCTCAGAATTCATGGAGAATGGCCTGGAAGCAGAGCTGGATGATGAACTGGGCTACAGCAAGTATGACTACAAGAACAAGGACACAGATAACAGCCGCAACGGCCACAGTAATAAAACACTGCGGACCAGCTTTGGAGATGTAGCGGTATCAGTGCCTCGAGATCGGAAAGGCGAGTTTGAGCCTCAGGTGCTGAAGAAAAACCAAACCAGCATCAGCCAGGACATTGAGGAAAAGATCTTGTCCATGTATGCAAAAGGAATGACCACAGGTGACATTGAAGCGCATATTCAGGATATCTACGGCGTAGAAGTGTCCGATACGACTGTAAGCCGCATTACTGACAAGATCCTTCCCATCGCAAAAGAATGGCAGCAGCGGCCTCTGGAAAGCGTCTATGCAGTGGTTTTCCTGGATGCCATCCATTACCATGTTCGCAGCGAGGGGCAGATCGTCAAGAAGGCCGTCTATATTGCCATCGGCATCGATCTGGACGGAAAGAAAGATGTTTTGGGTATGTGGGTTGGCGAAAATGAGAGTGCAAAATTCTGGGCAACGGTGCTCAACGGCTTGAGGAACCGGGGCGTAGAAGATATTTTCATTGCCTGTACGGATAATTTGGCCGGATTTTCCGCTGCAATTGAAGCAGTGTTTCCCAAGACAGAGATTCAGAACTGTATTATTCACCAGCTTCGGAATTCCAGCAAATATGTATCCTACAAGGACTTGAAAGCACTCATGGCCGATTTGAAGGCTGTTTACGCTGCGGTAGATGAGCCTACCGCTTTAGACGCACTGGACACCTTCGCTGAGCGATGGGACAAGAAATACCCCAAAATTTCTCAGTCCTGGCGGGACAATTGGCCCAATCTGAGTACCTATTTCAAGTATCCCCAAGAGGTTCGCCGCTTGATATATACGACCAATGCAATTGAGGGATTCAACCGTCAGCTTCGGAAAGTAACCAAGGCAAAATCCGTGTTCCCAACCGATGACAGCCTACTGAAAATGCTGTATCTGGCCATGATGGATATCACAAAAAAATGGACTGGCCGGAGACAGGATTGGAGCATGATCCACGCTCAGCTGGCAGTATTCTTTGCTGATCGCATGCCGGAATAACCTGCTGCATACCGGCATGTCAAGGGTCAAGATGAACGGGGGCTGGCGCCCCCGCCCTTGACATGCCCACTATCCACTGCTATTTTGAAAACAAGGCGGCAGCAGCTTGCGCCACTTCCGCCTTGAATAAATTTTGCTCTATTTGCACCGCATTTCGGTGTTTACACAGAATTTGGGACAGACCC
>NZ_JBJEXP010000063.1:0-8599 GCF_051885895.1 Dialister sp.
AAGGGGAATATGAGAACTGGAGCGCTTTGCGCTTTTTTCAGTTCTCTTTTTTTATATCTAAAATAATGGGAGGAAAAGGTATGAATCAGAAAGTCAAGTATGCAGCTCTGGGGATTGCTCTTGCATGCACCGGATGGACCGGCGCTTCAGCAGCAGAGGTGTATGAGCTGAATCCGATTACTGTAACGGCACAGCGAATGGAGACAACGGATTTGAAGACACCGGCTGCGGTGGATGTGCTGACGGCTGATGAAATCCAAAAGACCGGAGCCACTAGTGTACAGGAAGCGTTAAAATTTTCTACCGGTATCATCATGCATGCTCAGGGGCCGAGAAATATTTCCCAGGGAACCATGACAAATAAAGCTGTTATCAGGGGAAATGAAAAGGGGACACTGGTATTGGTAGATGGTGTTCCCATAAACCAGGAAGGGCGTTATAACCTGGAAGATATCCCGGTGGATGCCATCGAAAAAATAGAAATTGTTCGTGGCGGCGGTGCTGTCCTTTATGGATCGGAAGCTTCCGGTGGCGTTATTAACATTATAACGAAGGGTACTCGGAAAAATAGCATTAAAGCAGGCATAGGAAATTATGGTATCCAGAATTATTCAGCCAGTGCGCAGGCTGGAAAATTCGGTATTACATATAGCTATGATCATACCGGGAAGATAGATAGAATCTCTAAAGCTACTACTCCATCTGGCAAACAGAGGGGATCTTCTCCTGATGGAGGCATGTATTACAACATTATCCGAGGGGAACACAGTAATGTAAACTGGCGGTATAACTTTAGCGATGAACTCTATTTCACCCATACCTATGGTGAAAACAGTGATCATTACCGCTATAAATATGATGGACATGCCTATGCACCCAATAAAGATGCCACATTTAAAGATGCCATTCACAGTACAAGGGAAAACCTGGCTCAGCTCCATTATGACCATGAAGATTTCAAAGCAAGTATTTTTTATAACAATCGGGATCAGAAAACGGAAGACTGGATAGCTGATCAGAAAGCCACTATAAGCAAAAAAACAGGGAAATTGAGTTACAGTAATGCGGCAAAATTTAATTCAGCTGTGAGAAATTATGATTATACGAAATATCGCAATCAGACTATGGGATTGGATATATCCAACCGCTGGCATTTCGATAAAGGCTCTTTTATGGTTGGGTACAATTTCCAAAGAGATTTGGAAACCAAGACTACTTCTCCAATCTATGTAGGCGGCTATACGTCTAAAGAAGGGGCCCGTCATAAGTATCAGCGGAATATGCATTCTATCTTTGGACAACTGGCATATAACGTTACACAGAAGGATGAAGCCGATTTCAATTTCCGCGAAACTTGGACAGAAGACGATTCTGCCGGCAACGGATATGATAAGTTTACACCGGAAGTGACATGGACACACAGCTTTAATGAAAACGCTACTCTTTATGCCAAGGCAGGAAGGTCCTTCATGATGCCTACCTTTACACAGCTTTACGGCGGCGGTAATATCGTGGGCGTTCCTGACTTAAAACCGGAAACAGGCAATCACTTTGAGGTAGGATTCAAGAAAAATATTGGAAATTCCACCTGGCGATTTGATGTATTCCATTACAAGATTAAGGATCATATCGATGCCGATTCTTCAGAGTGGCCAACAGTGACCTATGAAAATACAGACATCCGCAACACCGGTGTGGAACTGGAATGGAGCCGCAGGCAGAATGAAAATCTGTCGTACCACATGGGACTTACCTACGGTCATCCGGAAAAGAAACAGTCCAAGTACAACAATGAATGGCATGATTACTATGGCCGCATTGAATTCAACGGTGGGTTTGACTATACAAGAGGTAAATTGACAACGGCGTTTAATATGAATGTTCTCGGTGATCGGACTAGAGACGCTACGCCCTATGAACACTTCAAAGATCAGTGTTTCACGGACCTTAATTTCTCCTACCAGGCGAATAAGGATGCCCGGTTCTTCCTGAATATCGACAACCTGTTCAATCGACATGATATCGTATCCAGTTCCAGCTCGTCATTCTATAATCTTGGAAGAAACTTTATGGCTGGAGTGGAGTATACATTCTAATTTCATATTTCTCGAAAGGGCACTGACTTACTGATTGATAAAAAGTTGGTGCCTTTATTTACTAGTGAGGTATCTTCTTGAAACGGTGCATATTATTTTTCTTATCTCTTTTCTTAAGCTTCTTATGTCTGACAGATTTGACGAGCTGCAGCAAATCTATGCCGGGAGAGGGGGTGCGGCAGGTGGTGGATGCTTCGGGGCAATCAGTATCCCTTCCTGTCCATCCGGCCCGTATTGTATCTCTGACGTATGGTACGGATGAGATTCTGCTGGGGCTGGTGGATACATCCCGGGTAGCCGCACTTTCTAAATATGCGGGCAATCCGGATATTTCCTTTGTGACGGAGGAGGAAAAGGAAGCTGTGGGACATACGGTTGACCTGAATGTGGAGTCCATTATGGCTCTGAAGCCGGATCTGGTTATTGCTTCTACTGCGGTGTCTCCCCAGGTGGTAAGCCTTCTTCGTCAGTCCGGGGTACCGGTGTATGTGTCCCTTGTGGCATCAAACTGGAATGAAATGGAAGAAAAAGTGCGGGGAGTGGCGAAGGCGGTGAATGAGGAAGCAGCCGGAGAGTCAATGGTACAGGAAATGGAAACCAAAAGGGCGAAGCTGGAGAAAAAGCTCTCTGCCATAGGCCCGTCGGAAGAAAGGTGCGCTCTGGGACTTTCTTTCCGTGGGATTCTGGGGAAGAAGGGGACTCTTTTCAGCGAGGTGCTGGCCATGGCCCATGTGAAGGACGGCGCCACTCGGTACGATGTGCCCAAGGGAACCAATGCCTATCTGTCCATGGAAATTCTGCCGGAAATCGATCCCGATGTGATTCTCATGCCGGTGTGGAAGGTAAAGACGGGAGATGATGAAGAAGCATTTGCTCGGGAAATTCTGGAAAATCCGGCATACCGGGATGTGAAGGCAGTCAAAAATAAAAAGCTGGTACCTTTTCCGGAAAAATACAAGTATGTTATGAGCCAGCATGTGACAGATGCCATAGAGGCCAGCGCCAGGGCTGTGTATCCGGAGCTTTTCGGAGAGGATTAAAGCAGTGCTGATTCATTCCTTCAAAGGAAAGGACGAAATAAAAACCTGTGAGAAAGAGGCTCATTTTCTCACAGGTTTTTATTTCTATCTTCAGGGAATCACTGATTTATTCCTAGGGAAGCACTGATTAATTCATAGAGTTTACTTTCATAAGAAATTTTATGCACTGCTTCGTCATGGAACTCCTTAAATAGCTCGCTATTCGCGTCGTCCCATTCCTTGCATTGCATAAAATTTCAAGAATGAAAGCAAACACTGATTTAATCAGCGCTTCCCTAGTGTCTGCTTTCATAAGAATTCTTATGTACTTCTTTGTCATGGAACTTCTTAAATAGCCCGCTGTTTGCGCTGTCCCATTCCTTACATTGCATGAGGATTCAGGAATAAAAGCAGATACTGCGTTAATCAGCGCTTCTCTGGTACCTTCATACAGAAGTTATTTTATAGTAATGACCCGATTTTTTCCCTTGCCCTTTGCCTGGTACAGAGCATGGTCGATTCGTTTGTAAAAATCATCGGGCTCTTCATGGGGAAGCACTTGAGCCGTACCAAAGCTTGCGGTGATTTGACTGGGCGGTGGGAGTATATCTGCTTTATATATGGCAGCCCGCAGACGTTCCGCAATGCGGGAGGCATCTTCCAGGGAAACGTGGGGAAGGAGAATGAGAAATTCGTCACCGCCCCAGCGGCCTGCCTGATCGTGGGAACGCAGGTGAGCTGTCAGAATGCGGGCGGTTTCAGACAGAACCTGATCACCGATATGGTGGCCATAAGTGTCGTTGATGGATTTGAATTGATCTAAATCCACCATGATGGCACAGAAATCGGCAGTGTCTTCCTTCGCTCTGAATTCATAGAACATTTTTTCAATGGCGCCGCGGTTCAAGATACGAGTCAGTCCATCATGAGTGGCGGTATAGGTCAGTTTTCGATAGGATTCCTCCAGCTCTGCAGTAGCTTCTATCATGAGACAGGACAAGTGCCTTATGGTGGAAAGAGGATCTCCGGGACGTACCTTTTTATTTTTCCCCTGAAGAAACCGCGGCTTTCCGGCGGGCAGGACTTTGGAAATTTTGTTTTTTCTCTCTTCACGGAACAGGATGATAACGGATGTCATGGTCATATGATAGATTCTGCCGCCCGTTTTCATGATTTCGCCATAAAACAGTCCGCCGGCAGAAGGCCTGATTTTTTCAAGGGCAGTGAGGGGCATGTTCATAGATTCTCTAAGCATCAGGGCTCTGATGGCGGAGGAGATAAGAAGAACTCCTTCAGGACAGAAGTTATGGATCTTCTCCATTTCTATCCGCAGCTCTTTCCGTATCCGGTCGGGACTTTCAAAAGATAGATGGACAATATCGCCTTTTTCCAGACTGCCGGCCATATACAATTCTCCCTTGCTGCCATAGCCCAGGGGGATGGCAGTTATTTCCACATCGCCGCGGCGGACAAGCAGAGGAAAGGCGGCTGCCTTACTGTAAAAGTATTCATTGGGATGGATGTGAAGATATTTCCTGTAAATATCTAAAGCGGGCTTTCCATCAATTTCTGTGATGGTATGGGGACCGTCGGTGCCTGTAATTTTCAGGGGACGGCCAATATGAACCCAGCCCAGGACATGGTGAGTCATGATATGAATGGGACCGTCGTAGCAGCAGAAATAAAAACCGCTGCTGTAGACCCGGGTATCATCCAATATGTACGTGGGGGCGGTCAGGTCTGCAGAAGCTGCGCGTCCGCCGAAGAGAGGGATGAACGGATATTTTTCAAAAAGTGCTTTGTCAAAGGGAACCGGTTCATTCAGGGAACAGGTCCATACTTCCAGTCCGGCAGGCTGTTCGATGCTTCGGAGCCATGAAGAAATTCTGCTTTCATTTTCTTCCCGGTTTTTGGAGGCAGTATGGAGAAAATGAACCTTTACGTTTTGAAATTCCATGAAGGTAATCAAGGCGGCGGGGTATTGAAGAGTTCCTTTCACTGTGGCTCCCTGAGTACTGATTCCCAGAATGGAAGAATCGGGAAAATACTGTTTCAGTGTATCCCGGATTTTTTCCGCATAGGAAATTTCTTTTGTGCAGAAAATATGAATGAGGGGATGATGGAAGGTTTCCTCTTTTTCCTTCATCGCCTGCAGGGAATCTGCAAGCTGGGAGAGTGAGGAAATACTGAAGGAATATTGTTTCATAGAATTGCCTCTTCATTGAATTTCGCCGGGGCTTTATCACTCGGCTTCCAACCATGTGCTTTGCCTTTGGAAACGCTGAATTATTCAAAGAGTCTGCTTTGATAAGCGCTTCCCTGTCATCACTGCTTCCTGAAATGTGGTATTCGCAGCATCGTCCTGTTGATATTTTTATTAATCATACGATGCCTCATTATACCATAAAAATAATTTAATAATTAGAGAATATTGCCGCAAAATTAAATAATCATTGCAGAAATATTCAATTTAAGATAAAATAAATTAGATTTAACAGTTAGGGAAGCAATGATTCATTCATAGAGTCTGCTTTCATAAGAATTTTTATGCACTGCTCTGTCATAAGGCTCCTTAAATAGCTTGCTATTCGCGTCGTCTTATTCCTTGCATTGCATAAAATTCAAGTATAAAAGCAGTGAGCGATTGAATCGGCGCTTCCTTAGAAGGGCAGGTGGCAGTGATGTTTCGCAGAAAAAATTCCATTTCATTATTTGTGAAATTCTCAATTCTTCTGGCAGCTCTGCTTATCAGCCTTATTTTTTCTGTCCGTTTTGGTTCAGTGGAAGTGGATACGGCAGATATTTTGTCGGAAGTAGGGACTATGATTTCCCAGGGGCATATGGGGAACAGCTCGTCAGCCATGATTCTCTGGCAGATTCGAATTCCCCGCACTCTTTTTGCCATGCTCTGCGGTATAGGCCTGTCTCTGGCGGGGCTTCTGCTGCAGACCATTACGCGGAATGATCTGGCGGATCCTTATGTGCTTGGCGTTTCATCCGGCGCCTCTACCGGCGCAGTGATGGCCATTATATGGGGATGGTTTTCTTTTGCCGGAAGCGGATCGGTGGCGACGGGCGCCTTTATAGGAGCAGCCGTTTCTACAGGCATTGTCATAGCGGCCAGTGGGAAAAGTCATAATCCTATCCGGCTGGTTCTCGTGGGCATGGGTGTATCCGCTTTTTTCTCTGCTTTGACCATGATGGTGATTTACGGGGCCCGTCATGAAGCACAGGTACGAAGTGCCATGTTCTGGCTGGTCGGAAGTCTTTCCGGCATGCAGTGGTCAGATATTTCTTTTACGGCAGCCGGGGTGCTCATTATGATGGGACTGGTTTTTCTTGTGCGAAATGACCTGGATCTCATGCTTTTGGGCGCCGGGGAGGCAGAATATCTGGGATTGAATTTGAAGCATTTCCAGCTGTTTATCATCCTTCTGACTTCGGCCATAGTGGCTCTTCTGGTGAGCAAATCCGGAATTATCGGATTTGTGGGACTGATTACGCCCCACATGGCCCGGGCGGCAGCCGGACCGTCTCATGGCCGGCTGCTGATTTTTTCATCCCTCATAGGTGCTCTGGTCATGATCTGGTCTGATGTGCTTTCCAGGACCCTTTTCGCACCGGAGGAGCTGCCCATCGGTGTGCTGACTGCCTGCGCAGGAGCTCCTGTTTTTATCTGGATTGTGACTCATCGCTACGGGGAGGGACGCTGACATGCTGGAAATACGTCATCTTTCTTACAGCATCGGGAACAGAGAAATTCTTCATGACCTTTCTTTTCGGATAGAAGAAGGCAGTATGACCTGCATTGTCGGTCCCAACGGGTGCGGAAAATCCACTCTTCTGGGACATGTGTCCGGCCGCCTGAAAAGCCGGGGGCATGTTTTCTATGAAGGAAAAGCCATAGAAACCTATGACAGAAAAGCCTATGCCCGGGAAACGGCGGTTATGGCCCAGCAGTCTATGGACATGACAGGCGAACTGCGGGCGGAACAGGTGGTGCTTATGGGACGCTATCCGTTCAAGAGCCGCTTTGGAGACTATGGAAAAAAAGACCATGAAATAGTGCACCGGGTCATGGAGGAAACAGGCGCCCTTCCTCTGTGGGGAAGGGAAATCAGGCATATGTCCGGCGGAGAAAAGCAGAGAGTTCTTATCGCCAAGGCACTGGCTCAATGTCCCCGGCTTCTTTTGCTGGATGAACCTACGAATCATCTGGATGTGAAATATAAAATATCCCTTATGGAAACGCTCCAGGCCTTTCATCAGCATGGCACGGTACTCATCGTCCTTCATGACCTGAGTCTGGCGGCCCGGTACTGTGACCATGCCATCATGATGAAAGAAGGACGGATTGTGGAACAGGGGACCGCGGAGGAGGTGCTCACCGTATCCAAACTGGAAGATACCTTCGAAGTCCCTTTTTACACAGCCCTCCATCATGGACGTAGATTTCTTTATTGCTGAGGAAGCACTGATGCAGTCTGTGTTTCCCTGCTGTTTATCTTATAAAGGAGGAATTTCATGAATCAGAAAGTAAAAAGAATCATGGCAGCCATGCTGCTCGTCGTATCTGCAGGCACTGTTCTCACAGGATGCGGTACCGGTGATAATGCAAAACCGGCATCATCCCAGACAGCGGCCGTATCCTGGAAAGAGACCCTGGATGGAAAGACGGTGGATATGAAAGTGGCAGCTCCGCCAAAGCATGCAGTATCCATGTCTTTTGCAACTACGGAAATGATGCTGGCTTTGGGTCTTCAGGATCAGATGGCAGGTACTGCCTTCAAGGAAGATGATATTTACCCATCCATTGCGGATGCCTATGCCAAAGTCCCGGTACTTTCTGAAAAATGGCCGTCCTATGAAAAGCTCATGTCTGTAAAGCCGGATTTCGTTACCGGCTGGGAAGTTCCCTTTACGAAAAGAGGAATTCCCGCAGATAAGATCATAGCTGCGGGAATTCCTATCTATGTTCCTGATTCCATGCAGGATACCAATGCAAACCTGGATACCCTTTTCAATGATATGCTGGAGTACGGAAAAATTTTCGGTAAAGAGGACCAGGCACAGAAGTGGGTGGAATCACAGAAGAGAGAACTGGAAGCAGCCCAGAACCAGATCAAAGATCTGCCCCATATTAAAGTGTTCGTATATGATTCCGATGATGGCCAGCCCTTTACTGCGTTTGAAGGATATACCACCAATGTGCTGAAACTGATTGGTGCGGACAATGTGATGGCAGGGCAGGGAGTAGATAAAACCTGGGCCAAGACAAGCTGGGAGAGTCTCGTCAAGGCAGATCCGGACTATATTCTCGTGGTGGACTACAGCACCAGCGACAGAAACCAGGATTCCTTTGACGAAAGAGTAGCTAAACTGAAAGAAGATCCGCAGCTGCAGAATGTGAAGGCAGTGAAAGAAAATCATTTTGTAAAAGTCAGACTGTCTGAAATTACCCCCGGTATCAGGACTGTGGATGCC
>NZ_JBJEXP010000064.1:0-8595 GCF_051885895.1 Dialister sp.
CTCCTTCTTTATGATTCTTTCCGCAGGCTTTTCAGCAAAGCGATTTCCTCTTTATATCCGGGAAGCTCGTTGGGGGTTTCCAGATAGAAGGGGAGCTCTTTCAGCAGCGGATGATTGATGATACGGCTGATGGCTTCCAGCCCCAGGGTGCCCTGTCCGATTTTTTCATGGCGGTCCTTATGGCTGCCCAGAGGGTTCTTGTCATCGTTCAGATGAATGGCATGGAGACGGGAAAGACCCAGGGTTTCATCAAAATGGCGGAGTACGCCGTTCAGGTCATTGACCAGGTCATAGCCCCCGTCATACACATGGCAGGTATCCAGGCATACTCCCATGCGGTCCTTCCGTTCCACCCGGTCGATGATGGCGGCCAGTTCCTCAAATGTCCTGCCTACTTCCGTCCCTTTGCCTGCCATGGTTTCCAGAAGCACATACTTTGGCAGTTCTTCCTGATCCATGGCATAGTTCAGCATATCGGCAATGAGAATCACCGCCTTGTCCACTCCCTGTTTCAGATGGGCGCCGGGATGGAAATTGTACATGCAGCGGGGAAGATGGGCTGTTTTAGCCAGATCCTCCCGGATGGCGGTCCGGGCAAAGTCCCGCACATTGTCCTTGGTAGACGCACCGTTCATAGTGTAGGCGCCATGGCAGAGGATGGGCCCGAAATCATGCGCATCCATCCAGCGGGCCAGCCCTTCCACATCTTCTTCTACCAGAGGCTTCGACTGTCCGCCCCGGGGATTTCGAGGAAAGAACTGGAAGGTATTCCCGCCCAGGGCCGTGGCGGTTTTCCCCATGGCCAGGAATCCTTTGGAAACTGATAAATGGCATCCAATAATAAACATATATATTCTCCTTATCTTTATATGATTGTATAACAAAGCACTTATATTTACTTCGATTATATCACGGACCAGGGACTACTTGATTGCCCTGCGGTGCCCTTCCCCTGTCTGCGGCGTTTTCCATACAAAACAGGGCCTTTCCCTTATGAAATGATAAATTCCATTTCATAAAGGAAAGGCCCTGTTCAATCTTCAGACTTTCTCTATTATCCTAAAAATCCTCTGGTCTTCTGTGCTTCTACCACTCTGGAGAGAGCCAGCATGTAGGCTGCCAGACGGTAGGTGACATGATACTTTTCTTTCAGTGCGTACACGTCTTCATAGGCTTCCCGCATCTTCTTCTGGAGACGCTGGTTGTATTCCTCTTCCGTCCAGTAATAGCCGGTGCGGTTCTGTACCCATTCAAAGTAGGAGCCTACTACGCCGCCCACGTTGCTCATAACGTCAGGCAGCACTTCGATGCCCTTCTTTTCGAAGTAAGCATCCGCTTCTTCCGTGGTTGGACCGTTGGCGCCTTCCAGAATCAGCGGAGCCTTGACTTTTTCCATAGTCTTTTCATTCAGCTGGTTTTCCAGGGCTGCCATGAAGAGGACATCCACGTCCTGGCTGAAGAGTTCTCCATCCGGAATAATCTCCGCACCTGTTTCCGTGTATCCCTTGAGGGAACGGCCGTGGGAGTTGGCATATACATACATGGCTTCGATGTTCAGCCCTTTCGGGTTATGCCAGGTGCCGTTGATATCACCGATGGTGGTGATTTTCACGCCTTCCTGGTGCATGAGGAGTGCCCCTACGGATCCTACATTGCCGAACCCCTGCACTGCCATGGTAAGGCCTTTCATATCCTTATGATTCTTTTCGCACCAGGTTTTAAGGGTAAACATCAGGCCTCTGCCGGTTGCTTCATTTCTTCCCAGAGAGCCGCCGGTGGAAAGCGGTTTCCCTGTTACCACGCCCGGCTGCCAGGTGCCGGAAAGAGCTGCATATTCATCGGCAATCCAAGCCATGATCTGGCCGTTGGTATTCACATCCGGTGCCGGTACGTCCTTATCCGGTCCGATAATAGGATAAATCCGGCGTACATAGCCGCGGGTCAGTCTCTCCAGCTCCCGCTGGGAAAGTTTGTGGGGATCCACACGGATGCCGCCTTTGGCACCGCCGTAGGGAATATTTCCGATGGCGTTCTTAATGGTCATCCAGGCAGCCAGCGCCTTGACTTCATTTTCATCTGACTGAGGATGGAAACGGATACCGCCTTTTGCTGCACCCCGGGCTGTGGAATGCTGTACGCGGTAACCGGAGAAAACTTCTACATGGCCGTCATCCATGCGGATAGGAATGCTCACCGTGAGCTCCCTTTCCGGATATCGTACAAATTCATAATCCTCTTTAGTATAACCCAGCACCTGTGCTGCTTTGTCCAAAACATCCAGCATGTTTTCATAAGGATTGTAATTTGCCATTTTCTGCCTCCTGCAATAAAAATGATGGGCTGAAAAAGAACCGGATACCCAAAACCTTCTTTACATCAAAAAACAGGCCCTTTCCCAAGCCTTCCTGTGTCTACTATAACACTGCCCGGAGATTTTGAAAACTTGAAATCATGGTCCTATGAGTATTCGGTATAGGTATACCCTGAAATGCTTCATTCACTGCATGGCTCCGCCTCCTGTTGTACAGAAGATAAGAAAACATGGCGGCGCCGCTTCGCATGGGCATAAAAAAAGCGGCCTTCTGTCCCTGTTTCCCGGAAGCAGAAAAACAGTTTCCGGGAGACAGGAAACAGAGGCCGCCTGCGTTCTCACATCAGTCCTTTCACCAGGATGATGAAGATCAGGACAGGCAGTACATATTTGAAATAGGGAAGGATCCAGCGGGGCATTTTCATGCCTTCTCCGGTATTCACTTCCTTCAGATAATTTTCAAAGCCCCAGCCGTACCTGGTCACGCAGAAAAGGGCAAAGACGATGGAACCGATAGGCAGGATAAGGCTGCTGACGATGAAATCTTCCGTATCCAGAATGCCCCTGGTCCCCAGGATATGTACATCTGACCACAGGTTGAATCCCAGCACGCAGGGAATGCTGCCCAGGAATACCAGAGGCAGAAGCACCAGTACCGCTTTTTTCCGGCTCCAGTGGAAATCATCCATGCAGTTGCCGATAAGAGATTCAAAAACAGCAGTAACCGTGGAGAAGCTGGCAAAGGTCATGAATATAAAGAAAAGGGATCCCCAGAACCGGCCCATGGGCATGTGGATGAAAATATTGGGCAGGGTCACGAAGATAAGGGACGGCCCTTCGGAAGGTTCCACGCCGAAGGAAAAGCAGGCGGGAAATATAATCATGCCTGCCAGGAGAGCCACGAAGGTATCCAGAGCCGTAATCCTGACCGCTTCTCCGGTGAGCGCATGGTCCCGGCTCATGTAGCTGGCAAAAATTTCCATGGAGCCCTGCCCTACGGAAAGGGTAAAGAAGGCCTGGTTCATGGCTGCCGCCGCCACATTTCCAAGTCCCGCCTCTACCGCACGGTTCCAGTCGGGAAGAAGATAAAAGGCAAGTCCCTTTTCACTGCCGGGGAGAAGAATGCTGTTCACTGCCAGAATGACAATCAGCCCCAGGAGCCCCAGCATCATGACCTTTGTCACCTTTTCCAGACTTTTGGCCACGCCGCCGGCACAGACAAGGAAGCCCACCAGCACATTGATGCCCATGAAAATCATCATCTCCACAGGATCCGCTACCATGGAATCAAAGGCCGCCGCTACTTCCTTCGGTCCCATGCCATTGAAGGAGCCGTCCAGGAAACGGACAAAGTAGTCCACCATCCAGCCGGAAATCGTGGTGTAATACACCATGAGGATGAAGCTCCCCAAAAGGCACACCCATCCATGGATATGCCACTTGGAGCCCTTCGGCTCCAGAGCCTCAAATCCCCGCATGGCACTCTTATGGCTGGCCCGGCCAACCGCCAGCTCCATAGTCACCACCGGTATGCCCAGAAGGACCAGAAACGCCAGATAAAACAGGACAAATACGGCGCCGCCGTACTCACCGGTAATATAGGGGAATTTCCACACATTTCCTATGCCGATGGCACAGCCCGCACTGACAAGAATAAATCCCAGCCGGGATTTAAAGCTGTCTCTTTCTTCCATTCTTCTTTCCTCCGATTCCTATGACAGGGACGCAGGCAGAAAACCTGCCTCCCGGCGCATTTCACACATAAAAAAACTCTTCCGCCGGGATTTCCGTGTCCTGACAAAAAGAGCGCCGGCTTCATCGCCGGCCCGGGTATGAAACTCATACAACTTTTATATTATACAACAGGTTCGGAAAAAGGAAAAGGAGCTGCAGGACCGCTCCAGGTACAAAGGAGCAAAGGATGGTGGAAGCGCCCCGGACGCAATATGAAAGGAATGTCCCGCAGCACGGAGCCATTGCCCAGCCGCCAAAGGGAAAATACTAATTAAATTATAAGTGAGTGTATGTATATTTATAAGTGTATGTATATTGATTCCTTGTTTCCCATGCCATTCCTTTGTTTTTCCTTGAAAGGGCAGGGGAAATAAAGAAGATACCCCTGCAAAAGGGCATAAAAAAATCGGCGTCCCCTTCCTTGAAGGAACACCGATTTGATATATCATTTCCTGCCTTTCTGCGCGCGGGCACTGACCACCTTCTGCATTCAAAGCAGCAACCCTTCACTCCGTTCAGAACAGCAGCGGACAGCAGGAAGACACGCAGCGTTTGATCATCTGCATTCCGGCATCTTTATCTGTCTTCTATGGTCTGCCGCCTTTCATTCCTCTCTTCCTTTCTAAAGGAGAAGAAGAGCGAGACGAACTGCAGAACAGCCAGCACCAGCAGCACCAGGAAGGCGTCGGCGGTTCCGCGGGCAGTCGCCCCGGAGAAATCAAAGGGCATGGAAAGCTGGGAGGCCGATACGATGGCTGCCGCTGCCGCCGTTCCCACAGCGCCGGAAAGCTGCTGCACCGTATTGCAGATAGCATTGCCATCGGGCTTCATTCCCTTCTCCAGCACGGAAAGACTGTAGGTCAGGATATTTCCTACAGAAAGCCCCTGCCCTGCTGCAAAGAAAAGGTAGCACACTGTAAGAATCCAGGTGGAAGCACCGGAAAGGGTGCTGTTGAAAAGCACCAGGGACAGGATGATGAAGCTGCTTCCCAGGAGAATCGGCTTTTTGGCACCGAAGCGGTCATAAATCCGCCCCGATATTGGTGCAAAAAGAGCTCCCACAATACAGCCGGGAAGCAGAATGCAGCCTGCCTTGAACGCATTCTCTCCCGTCACAATCTGTGAAAAGCTGGGAATCAGGAATCCCAGAGCCAGGCAGATAAACTGCAGCAGAGAAAGCCCCAGCGCTCCCAGCACGAAGGCCCGGTTTCTGAAAGCCCGTATATTAAGCAGAGGGCTTCCGCCTCTGTCAATCAGGCGTTTTTCCCGGCTGCGGAAAAGGAAGAGCGCCAGCAGGAAGCCGATAAACAGAAGCACCGGCATGAGGCTGATCCGCCCATGGCCCAGTTCCGTACATCCCATGAGAAGGCAGGTGAATCCGGCTGCCAGATAAAGAAGACCGGGGCTGTCAAAGGGTCTCACGGAAATCTCTGAAGACTGGCGCACCGACAGGCCTCCCAGAATGAAGGAAATCACCAGCAGCGGAAGCACAGCCCAGAATATCATGCGCCATCCGAAAAGGCTCACAATATACCCGCCGATGGAAGGTCCCACCGCCGGAGCCAGGGCGCATACAAGCATGCCGGCTCCCACCATCACGCCCAGACGGTTCAGCGGCGCCTGCTCCATAATGATATTAAACATCAGCGGCAGTGCAATGCCTGTGCCTGCCCCCTGCAGAAGACGGCCCAGAAGCAGCACCATAAAAGCAGGCGACCAGGCTCCCAGCAGTGTTCCCAGAATAAACAGGGCGCCGGAAACAAGAAACAGCCTTTTCATCAAAAACCGTTCCTTCAGATATCCCGAAATCGGAATCACCACCGCCAGCACCAGAAGATAGCCTGTGGTGATCCACTGCACCAGGGACGTGGATACGGAAAACTCCTTCATCAGCGAAGGAAAGGTCACATTCATGGCCGTTTCGATGACCACTCCCGTAAAAGACAAAATGCCTGCGGCTACAATGGAAAAAATAAGCCGCATATCCAGGCGCCGTTCAAACTGCATATATGTTACTTCCTTTCATCATATAAAGACCGCATCACGGCCCGGGCTCCGAGAAATCAAAGAAGAATACAGGAAACCGGAACTCCATCTCTTTTCCGGATGGAATGGCTCCGTTTCCTGCTGACTGCAGAGCTGAAAATGATGCCCCGCTGCCCATTACTTATTTCAGATAACTAATTATACTACCTTAGTATACTACAGTCCGGTCCGCAGGAAAAGCCCTGTTTAAAAAGCATTTTGAAATCCAAATAAAAAAGCGCGGCTCTCACTGCCGTGCTTTTCCCTGTCCTATTCCAGAGACCCAAAGGTCTCTCTAGCTTCCTGCAGGATACCCCTGACCCGGTGGATCGTATCCACCGTAGCCTGTACCTGTTCCTCCGGCATATCCTCCATCTGCTCGCAGAGCCAGCCCTGGAACTTCCTGACATAAAGCTCATAATAATGATTTCCCAGATCCGTCAGCTTCAGTGTATATACCCGCTTATCATTCCGGCTCTGTCTCTTTTTTACGGCTCCCATTTCACAAAGCTCATTCACCAGCTTGGTAATGGAAGGCATGGTACCGTTCATAGCCTCCGCCACATCGCTGACCCGCACAGTCCGGTTCTGTTCCCGAAGCGTATAAATGCAGTTGATAATACGGATGTGACGAGGTTTGACATGAGGCGGAAGATTGGGCAGAAGCTCACATATCCTCCGGGCCTCATGGCAGGCATCCAGAAACTGCCTGGTCAATTCAGCATTCATCCAAACCCCTCTGTTTCCTATTACTTAAGATAACTAATTAACCCACTGGTAAAAATTATACCACAATTCATTTTTTTATGTAATCCGTTTCATGAGCCATCCCATAGAACCCTTCTCTTTCATAAAACAGGTCCGCCTGCCGGCGGAGCATAAAAAAACGGCACTCCCGGATACCAGGGGCGCCGTTTTACTGCCGATTGATCATTTCCTGCGGAAGCACCAGCCATCTTCCGCCTTTTCATTCCAGCAGTATTCCATGCTTTCTGCCAGTGAGAATGCTTTCTCCTTCCCGAACCGGTCTGCCACAAAGCCCAGAGCCATATCCATGCCTGCAGAAACACCGCCGGCGGTATAAAATTTCCCGTCCTTTACCCAGCGGGCATCTCTTTCCCAAAGCACCGCAGGCCCAAGAGACATGGTCCAGTCAAAAGCCTTTTTATTCCCCGTGGCATGCCTGCCGTCCAGCGCTCCGCAGGCAGCGGCCAGAGCGGAGCCCGTGCATACCGTCATCACCAGGGATGCCTCATCCATGGCCTTTCGGAGCGTTTCCAGAAAGAGGGTATCTCCGGCAAGCTTCCTTGTGCCAAAGCCTCCGGGAACGAGAAGAATATCACTCTTTCCTAAAGTAGAAAGTGGTTCCGTCTCCACCGTCAGTCCGGAAGAATTGGACACAGGCCCGCCGGAAAGGGAAGCATAGTGGATTTCGTACCCCTCCAGCCTGCCCAGCACATCCAAAGGCCCCACTGCATCCAGTGCCGTAAAGTCATGAAAGAATAAAGCCGTCACTTTTGTCATAAAAATCTCCCTTTCCATAATCATGCGGGCAAAGACAGAAATAATTCATCCCCGTTTTCTATAAACACCCCGGCTGATAAACTGTATCAGTCCCCTATCCCGCAGAAGCTGAAGCTGCTGGCGGATTTTCGCACGGATGTTGTGATTTTCCGGATGAAGAATCTGCAGTCTTTCCTCAAAGCCATACATATCCTGAAGCGTGAAGCACTCCCCTTTGATTTCCTCCATACAGCGAAAGACATCCATGAGCCAGCCCCGGGAAGACAGATTCATCTCGGCCAGAAAGGCGGTGCTCCTGTACTTCCTGCACACATCCTCCTTCGCCTCTGCCAGGCCGCCTCGAATGATTGGAATACGTCCATAGGAAGGAATTTCTTCCAGCAGAATGCTGCACCCTGTCCATCCCGCCCGTCGGGCTGAAGCTGCCAGAGGATTTCTCTTTTCAATGACCGCATCTACAAAGAAATATCTGGGCACGATGAGGAAATCCAGCACTTTTGCGGCAGCCAGGTCATAGGACATGAAAAAGAAATCCGGATTATCTGCGTCATGGATTCTCTGTATCATGGTCTCATAAGCACCGTCAGCCACTTTTCGGCCCAAGGTTCCTTTTTTCGCCTTGGACTCAAAAATTTCTCCACACTGAGGGCATGCAAAATCCGCCACCGGCTGATTGGCCTTCAGATGCTCCAGATGACTGCAGCCGCAGCGGGGGCAGTACATATTCTTCTCCACCCAGTTTTCTGTTACCACCCGGGCCATCTGGGAATGGCTGGTATAGGATTCTGCCAGAGACATATCAAGACTGGTATTCATGGAATCCCTCCTTTTCCTCATTATAAAAGAAGAGATCTGCCTGTCAATCTGCTTTCCGCTTTTCCTCTACCACCATAAACTGCACGTCCTCCAGATGGCCCGGTTCCAGTACCCACCTGCCTTCCCTGTACAGGGTCTCTGCCAATTTCAGTGCTTCTTTTCGATTCTCTGCCTCCAGGGGAAAC
>NZ_JBJEXP010000065.1:0-24169 GCF_051885895.1 Dialister sp.
TGCTATTAAATCTGCCTGCGCAGACAGAGTAGCTGCTCTCTGCAAAAAATATCCGTTGTACAAAGATTTATAATCTTTTCTTTGACAGAAAAACTCCCCTTTCAGGGGAGTTTTTTCGTGGGGTAACCGCTTTTCTGCTGCGATGGGCGAAGGAAGAAAGGAAAGTAGGAGCAGGATTTGAACATCGCATCTTTGTTTTCCCCGGGTTGTTAAGGCCTGTTAAAGAGAAGCCGCCGCAGTTGCGCATAAGAAAATATTAGAGGTCCAAAATTTTTTCTGCTTTTTCAAAAATCATGGCTTACCTTTATATAAAGGAGCAGGAAAAAGTACACGGTTTAACGAAAGCGGTCCATTAAAAGCAGGTATGGTAAATTGATGAAAGCATGCAGGGAAAACATTGGCTCATATGAGCTATCTTCTCTTTGATTGCTGTCTCTGTGTGCAGGCCCGCTGTTGACACAGGTAACGGAAAACGGCTCCGGCAGATTTGAAAATCATTTTTGATAAACATTATGGGGTATGTTAAAATATAAAAGTCATCTTGATTTCCCATAGCAAAAGAAAATTGTATATATGAGAGGCGATGTTTTATGGCACATTGTAATGAAAATTATTTAAATCTTCAGGGAGCCTATCTGTTTGCTACTGTTCGGCAGAAGCAGAATGCCTATAAAGAATCCCATCCGGATGCAGATATTATTTCTCTTGGCATCGGTGATGTGACTCAGCCGCTGGCTCCGGTAGTCATTGAAGCTATGCATAAGGCTGTGGATGAAATGGCTCATATGGAAACATTCCGCGGCTATGGGCCTGAACAGGGATATATGTTCCTTAGGGAAGCTATTGCTAAGCATGATTTCCAGGACAGAGGATGCGATATCAGCCCTGATGAAATTTTCGTCAGCGACGGTGCTAAGTGCGATACAGGCAATATGCAGGAAATTTTTGCAGAATCGGACATTGTAGCTGTTACAGATCCGGTGTATCCGGTTTATGTGGACAGCAATGTCATGGCTGGACGGAGCGGTAAATTTGTGCATGGCTCCTATGAACGTCTGGAATATCTTCCCTGCTATGAAGAATGCGGATTCAAAGCCAATCTGCCTTCTCATGACCCCATGATCATTTATCTCTGTTCTCCTAATAATCCTACTGGTGCAGCTCTGAATAAAAAGGACCTTACCATGTGGGTGAAGTATGCAAAGCAGACGGGATCGGTCATTTTCTTTGATGCAGCTTACGAAGCCTTTATTACGGAAGATGATATTCCTCACAGCATTTATGAAATCGAAGGAGCTAAAGAGGTAGCCATCGAATTCCGTTCCTACTCAAAGACAGCCGGATTTACCGGTGTTCGCTGCGGCTACTGCGTCGTACCGAAGGAACTGATGCTGGAAACAAAGTCCGGCGAAAAAGTATCAGCTAATGCTCTTTGGGACCGCCGCCAGTGCACCAAGTTCAACGGCTGCTCCTATATCGTGCAGCGTGGTGCAGAAGCTATTTATACAGAAGAAGGACAGAAGCAGATCCAGAAGACACTGGATGTGTATCGGAATAATGCCAGAGTGATTCTTGATGGCGTGAAAGAAGCAGGTCTTTCTGCATGCGGCGGCGTAAACAGCCCCTATGTATGGCTTTCTGTACCGAAGGGAATGACAAGCTGGGAATTCTTTGATTATCTTCTCAATGAGGCACAGATTATCTGCACCCCTGGTTCGGGATTTGGCCCCTGCGGAGAAGGCTACGTACGCCTTACTTCCTTTAACACACCGGAACTGACAAAGGAAGCTGTGGAAAGATTGAAGAAAGCTGTAAAGAAGCTGTCTAAATAAAATGGTTTAAGGTGTAGAAAATCTACCTTTCTAGAAAGAGCGATCATCCGACTGTGGAAAGATGTATCTTTTGTGAGGAAAGGTAGATTTCTGCCTGTTTAAGTAAGATTGTAAGGAGTTTTCATGAGTACAAATCTGCAGATTGGCATTGTAGGTCTTCCAAATGTAGGAAAGAGTACCCTATTCAATGCCATCACCAAAGCTGGTGCGGAAGCGGCCAATTTCCCATTCTGCACCATTGAACCGAATGTGGGTGTGGTAGAAGTACCGGATCACCGTATTTATGATCTGGCTGCCATGTTCAAACCAAAGAAAACGACCCCGGCCTTTACCCGATTTGTAGATATTGCAGGTCTGGTGGCAGGTGCGTCCAAGGGAGAAGGTCTGGGAAATCAGTTTTTGAGCCATATCCGTGAAACGGATGCTATTGCCCATGTGGTACGCTGCTTTGAAGATGGCAATATTACCCACGTGGAAGGTTCCATTGATCCGGTGCGTGATATGGACATTATCAATACGGAACTGTGCCTGGCAGATCTGGAAAGCGTAGATAAGAAAAAGGCTAAGACAGCCAAGCTGGCCCAGGCCGGTATCAAACAGGCCAAGGCAGATCTACCGGTACTGGAAAGAGTATATGATGCACTGCAGAATGGCACTCCGGCCAGGGCTCTGGATCTTTCGGAAGATGATCTGGAAATCCTGAAGGAACTGAATCTTATTACCTTAAAACCTGTACTCTACGTACTTAATATGGCAGAAGACGATATTGCCGATCCTCTGGCTAACAAGTATGTACAGGCCGCCAGTGCAGAAGCAGAGAAGGAAGGAGCCAAATGGGTTCCTATTTCTGCAGAAATCGAAGAAGAAGTGTCCGAACTGGATGGAGAAGAAGCGAAAGCTTTCCTGGCAGATCTGGGAGAAGAGGAGCCGGGGCTGAACCGCCTGATCCGTACAGCCTACTCCATGCTGGGTCTAATTAACTTCTTTACCGTGGGACCGGATGAATGCCGTTCCTGGACGGTGAAGGCAGGAACAAAGGCGCCCAAGGCGGCAGGAAAGATCCACAGTGATATCGAACGTGGCTTTATCCGTGCAGAAATCGTTTCTTATGATGATCTCATGGCCTGCGGTTCCTTTAATGCGGTCCGTGAAAAGGGACTTCTCCGAGTTGAAGGAAAGGATTATATTATCCAGGACGGAGATATTGCTTATTTCCGCTTTAATGTATAACAGAGGAAAGGGAAAAGACCGGCATAAGGCCGGTCTTTTTTATAAGGATCATGGAAAAAATCTATGAAACAATCGTGGAAGGGAAATTCCTTGACCGTCCGAACCGGTTTGTATGTCATGCGGAGGTATTGGGAGAAAAGGTGCTCTGCCATATGCCCAATCCAGGCCGAATGAAGGAGCTTCTTTTTCCTGGAGTTAAACTCTATCTCACGCCTAACAGGAAGGGGCTTCGTACTGCCTATCGGGTTATCGGGTGTGAAAAAGGAAATCATGTTTTTTACCTGGATACTACCCGGGCAAACGATGTGGCTGCTGATCTGGTGAGTCATGGCAGGATTCCTGGATGGGAGAACTATTTTCTGGCAGGCCGGGAAGTCACCATGGGAGACAGCCGTTTCGACCTGCTCCTGGGTGATGCGGAAACGGGAGAAACCTTTCCGGTGGAAGTCAAATCCTGCAGTCTTGCAGGAAAGAAAGGAGCCATGTTTCCCGATGCTCCTACGGAACGGGGAAGGAAGCATCTGACCCATCTGGTGGACATGGGAAAGAATGGAGAACATGCAGGCCTCCTTGTACTTGTGCATTATGGGGATGCTCAGTGGTTCCTGCCTGATTACCATACGGATCTTCCATTTGCGGAAGAATTTCGAAGAGGTATGGATGTGCTTGACTGGAAAGCCTGCGTCATTCCATGGACAAAAGAATTTCTTATGCCGGAAAGGGTAAGACTGATTCCCTCGTCTAAAGAAGTACTGGACAGGGAAATGGGAAATGCCGGTGACTATATGATCGTGCTTTCTCTGGATGAAGACAGAACCATAGCAGTGGGAAGTCTGGGGGATATTCAATTTCCCAAAGGATATTATGTGTATGTAGGCTCTGCCCGAAAAAACCTGGATCAGCGGATAGCGCACCACAAAGCACTGCGGAAAGGACGTCACTGGCACATGGACTATTTCAGGGGAGCCTGCCGCTTTGCAGGTGCTATTCCCATTCGTACCGCTGATGACCTGGAACACCGGCTGGCTGGGGCAGTGGAAAAGATAGCTCCATGGAGCATACCAGGCTTTGGATGCACCGACTGCCGCTGCTCTTCCCACCTTTTTGGCTTCCATGAAAATCCCATGCATCTTCCTGCTTTTCTAAAATTGGAAGAACAGTTTGAGATAGATCGGCTTGATGGACTGGTAGACAGTTGGAACTGTTTCTAAAGGACTGAAGATAGTGTTTTATTTTCCTTTTTCTGCTGCTGGAATTGGATGTAAATAATAAAAATGCGCTCTCTTTTTGAGGGCGCATTTTTTATGTATGATTCGCAGCAGAATTATTGGCTGACTTCCTCTTTATCTTTTCTGTAACGGATGGAGAAGTAAATAAATACAATGGCTGCCCCTGTAAATCCGGCCAGAGCAGTGAGCTGGGCGCTTTTCAGGCCAAAGGCCAGTGTACCGTAGTCGCCGCGGAAGTATTCCAGGAAGAAACGGAGAAGAGAGTACAGCATAATGTAGAGGCAGAAGGTAGTGCCTCTGGCATGTTTGAAGCAGGAATACCAGAGGAGGAGGCCAAGGATAATGAGATCGCCCTGGCATTCCCATACTTCTGCTGGCCACAGGGGCTGGGCACCATAGGTGTGGTAGGCAAGGGTGGTGGAAGGATAGAGGATACCAAAATCAGCACCGGTAGGGTGGCCGAAGGCATCGCCGTTCATGAAGTTGGCAATACGTCCGATAGCCTGGCCGAAGATGATGGCCGGGGCAATGATGTCGGCAAACTGCAGCGCTGGAATATGCCGCTTCCTTAGAAAAACATATCCGGCAATGCAGGCAAAGATGACACCACCCTGAATTGCCATGCCGCCCTGCCAAACATAGGGGATTTCCAGAAGATGGTTATGGTAATAATCCCAGTCAAAGAAAAAGACATCCCACAGGCGGCCGCCGATGATACCGATAAAAGCAATAGTGAGTCCCAAGTCGAACATGCACTCATGCCAGCCTCTTCCGTCTTTCTTCAAAAGATAATAGGCCATAATACAGCCGAATATGATGCCTAAAGAAAAGAAAATACCGTAGAAGCGGATGGGAAATCCACCGATAAATGTAACATACTGGTGCATAAATGTATTCTCCTTTATGATATACTACGTGTCTGCCAACAAATCAATACTGCCTCCATTATACAATGGCCTGCAATAGAAGAAGGCATCTGCATGAAAAAAAGCCCACAAGGGGAAAGAAAAAAGTTTGAAATTTATCACTTATTGCACTTATTATATCAATTTGTAACTAATGAAACAATTATTAGTAAATGTACATTGGACATATATATTAATCTAATTCAACACCAATAATAGAAAACTTTTATACCTATAGGGGGTATAGGTACAATGCATTTTTCACATTATTATTTAATAAAAGCCATTGGGCTGGATAACTGGAAAAAGCAAGATAAATACGTATATTTTTTGATTTTCATAGAAATATAGAATGAGTTTGATTTATAATATTGAAGGAATCATTAAATAGTATTTAACAAAACTCTTTTATTTTTTATAGAAAGCACTTGAAATCAACAAATCTCATGGTATGATGATTATAGAAAGTTTAAGTTCATCAAAAGAACTTATCTCAGCTGCATCAAAGGAATTATAACAATAATAAATTCATTCCTAATAATAACAATAATAACAGGGCAGCTTTTTTATTTGTGTTTTGCTTTTTTGGGAGGTACCCTATGAGAAACTGCGTATTAATTATTGAACATGATGCCAGTGTGAGCCGTTTTATGCAGCTTAAGCTGGAAGAGGCCGGATTTACCAGCCTGATTGATAATACAGGAGATTCAGCTGTGGATCTTGCCGGACAGAGGCAGGCGGATATTGTTGTTCTTGATCCTGATGAACCGATGAAGGACGGACACGAAATTCTTGGAAAGATCAGAGAAATCAGCCCAATTCCCATTATTTATCTGTCGTCGGATTCCAGTGTGGATGCTAAAGTCAATGCTCTCAATGCAGGAGCAGATGATTATATGACAAAGCCCTATGCGACCAAAGAGCTGATTGCAAGGATTCATGCAGCACTGCGCCGTCATGAAGAACCGAAAATTATTGTAGATCCCGCATTTACCATCGGTGATCTTTCCATTTATCCGGATCGTCATGAAGTACGGGCAGGGGATGAAGTGATTGATCTTACGAAAAAGGAGTTTGATCTTCTTCTTTTCCTGGCTAAAAATAAGAACCGCGTAATCAAACGTGAAGAAATCCTGGAGAAAGTATGGGGATACGGCTATGCAGGGAAAACAAATATTGTAGACGTATACATCCGTTATCTGCGGAGCAAGATTGATGAAAAAGTGGGAAAGAAATACATCCACACAGTCCGCGGCATCGGTTATGCAGCAAGAGACTGATTTATGATTAAGCAGGTCATTGTTGTAGAAGGAAAATCGGATATCGCCCGGGTGGGCATGGCAGTGGATGCTGATATGATCGCCACCGGTGGTTTTGCATTGAAAAAGAAGACCATCGATGAGATCCGCTGCGCTTATGAAAAAAGGGGAATCATTATCCTGACCGATCCTGATGGGCCTGGAGAGAGAATCCGACAGCGTCTTTCCAAAATGTTTCCAAAGGCGCTGCATGCCTTTGTTCCCAAGTCTGAGGCATCAACGGCCGATGATGTGGGCATAGAAGACGCTTCTCCCGATTCTATCAGAAAAGCGCTTGAGAAACTCCGGATTTTATATCAGGAGGACTCAGGACTTTTTTCTACGGAGGATCTTTTTACTGCCGGGCTTTCCGGACAGCCGGATTCTTCCCAGAAACGAGCCCGGGTAGGGGCTCTGCTTGGCATCGGATATGGCAATGCCAAACAGTTTGTAAAAAGACTGAATCATTATGGAATTACCCGTGATGAATGGGATCAGGCATTGCAAATGTGCCGGGAGGACTCAAAATGAAAGAGGCCAATCTTGCAGACCGGCAGGTAGTGCAGTATGTCATCAAGCGCTTTGGCATCCATGCCAAGCATAAATTGGGGCAGAATTTTCTCATTCGTCCCGATGTGGTGGCTGCCATCGCCGATGCAGCGGAACTGGGTGAAGGTGTTCCTGTCATGGAAATCGGTGCCGGCATCGGCACACTGACCCAGGCTTTGGCAGAAACCGGTGCAGAGGTTACGGCCTTTGAACTGGATAAAAGTCTGGAACGAGTACTTTCCCATACCCTGGAGCATTATGACAATATTCATATCATTTATGAGGATGTACTGAAAGCGGATCTGAAAACTATCCTGGGAGACAGGGACTGGCGCTGTGCAGCTAATCTGCCTTACTATATTACCACGCCTATCCTTTTGTCCCTGATCCAGTCAGACCTTCCCATTTCTCTCTTCGTTTTTATGATGCAGAAAGAAGTGGCCGACAGGATTCTGGCAGAACCGGGATCCAAAGATTATGGTGCATTGACTTTGGCAGTTAATTTTGACTGTACCGCCGAACGGGTCCTGGACATACCGCCTTCTGCTTTTATTCCTCGTCCCCAGGTGACTTCCACCGTTTTAAAACTGCGGCGGAGAGAAAAACCGGCGGTAGAAGTGAAAGACAGGAAACTCTTCTTCTCTTTAGTTAAAATGGGCTTCGGCCAGCGCCGGAAAGTTTTTACCAACGCCATGAAATCCGGCGGTATTCCCTCTGACTGGATTCCTGCCGTTTTGGAAACAGCGGGCATTGACGGAAAACGGAGAGGCGAAACTTTCTCCATGGAAGAATACGGCAGACTGGCAGATGCCTGGTATGATAAAATTCATGAATCATGAATGATAAAAACCCGGAGAGACATTCTCCGGGTTTTGCAATGCAGTAAAGCATAAATAAATATCATTTTTCACTTTATGCTTCTTTGTGGTTACCGGCAGCTTTTGGTGACATTGCTGCCTGCTCTGCACCTTTTCTTCCCTCATATCCTGTCTTTACAAAAAATGAGACGGGCGCTATAATAAGAACAACGCAGGGAAAGAGAATACCTTTTCCCTATGCCTCTAGAGAAAAGACGGCTGGTGAAAGTCTTGGCAGAAGGAAAAGTTTCCACTCAGGAGCGGCTGGTGAAGAACCGGACGGCTGGTAACCGATACAAACTTTGAGCTGGCTTTTGCAAATTGGGTGGCACCGCGATAACTTCGTCCCATGGAGGGGTGAAGTTTTTTTATTTCCTCGCTTATATGCCGGGAAAGGGCAGAGATGAGCTGTTCCTTTTATGGCAAATTTGATACAGGGAGAGATCGTTATGTTAGACATCAAATTTATTCGTGAACATGCTGACGAGGTAAAACAGAACCTGGTAAACCGTCACAATCCATTTGACTTGGACAAGGTACTTGAGCTGGATGGAAAGAGAAGGGAACTTCTGCAGGAAACGGAAGCGCTGAAGAGCGAAAAAAATGCAGAATCCAAGAAAATCGCTCAGGCGAAGAAAAATGGAGAAGATGCTGCAGCGGCAATCGCTTCCATGAGGGAAGTAGGAAAGAAGATTGCAGCCATTGATAAGGAACTGGGAGATGTGGAAAACACATTAAATGAACTGCTTCTTCATATCCCGAACATGGCAGATAAATCTGTACCTGTCGGCAAGGATGACAGTGAAAACCCGGAAGTCCGCCGCTGGGGTGAAATTCCCAAGTTTGATTTCCCCATTAAGGCTCATTATGAGCTGGGAGATGATCTGGGTATTCTTGATGCTGAAAGGGCAGGCAAGGTATCCGGTGCCCGTTTTTATTTCTATCTTTCCGGTGCTGCCCGTCTGGAAAGAGCAGTATACAACTTCATGCTGGATCTCCACACAAAGGAAAATGACTATACGGAAGTAATTCCTCCTTATATCATTAATGGCAAATCCATGCAGGGCACCGGCCAGCTTCCTAAATTTGCAGAAGATATGTACAAGGTGGAAGGAGAAAACATGTATATGACTCCTACTGCTGAAGTACCGCTGACCAATTATTTCTCCGGGGAAATCCTGGATGGCGATATGCTGCCTGTTCATCTGACAGCACTTACCCCCTGCTTCCGTAAAGAAGCAGGTTCTGCCGGCAAAGATACCCGTGGACTGATCCGCCAGCACCAGTTCCATAAAGTAGAAATGGTGAAGTACTGCAAACCGGAAGACAGCTGGGATGAATTGGAATCCCTGACTGCAGAAGCAGAAAAAGTACTGCAGCGTCTGAAACTTCCATATCATGTGGTCTGCCTCTGCACCGGAGATATCGGATTCTCCTCTGCCAAGACTTATGATATCGAAGTATGGATGCCGGCACAGAATAAGTACCGTGAAATTTCTTCCTGCTCCAACTGTCTTGATTTCCAGGCGCGCCGTGCTAATATCCGTTTCCGTCGTACACCGGGAGCGAAACCGGAATTTGTGCACACTTTGAATGGTTCTGGTCTGGCTGTAGGAAGAACTGTAGCAGCCATTATGGAAAACTATCAGCAGGCTGATGGCACGATTAAAGTACCGGAAGCACTGGTTCCCTATATGGGAGGCATCACTGTTATCGGAAAGAGAAACGGCTTCCCCAGCTCTAAACCGGTAGCTAAAGAAGAAAAATAATCAATAAATACAATTCAAAAAATCTCTGCTGAACGGCAGAGATTTTTTGATCATGAGAGGAAATCGGCCATCGGCCTGTCAACCTTACCTCCGGAACCCATGAAAAAAGGACCGCAGCGCGGTCCTTTTTTTGATTAAATATTATTTCTCACTATAAATTGATTCCATGGTCATAGGCAGGTCATTATTGATTCCTTTGCTCAGAATGAACTGGCCTACATCCAGTACACCGGTACGGAAACCGGATTCGCAGCCCCGGAGGTAAATGTCCCAGAGGCGTTTGAATTTTTCATCATACTTGGCAGGCAGGCTGTCCTTATGGACATTGAATGCTTCAGCCCAGGCATGAAGAGTCTTTGCATAGTGGCGGCGAAGGCTTTCAAAACCAATCATCCGAAGATCAAAGAGAGGGAAAAGGGAAACAGTTTCACGGATTCCGGGAACATAGCCGCCGGGGAAAATATACTTGGTCATCCAGTTGTTTGTTTCTTTTTCCTGGGGATCCATGTTGAGGATGGAGTGGAGAAGGAAAAGACCGCCCGGTTTCAGAAGATGAGAGACCTTATTGAAATAGAGGGGCAGGTATTTCTTACCCACATGTTCGAACATGCCGATGGAAACGATTTTATCGAACTGGTAATCATCGGAGTCCAGATCCAGATAGTTTTCCAGGATGACGTCTACTTTTCCGTCCAAGCCTTCCTTATGAATCCGTTCTTTCGCAGCCTTGTACTGCTCTTCCGACAGGGTAATGCCATATGCATGCACACCGTATTTCTTGGCTGCATAGATGATGAGTTCGCCCCATCCGCAGCCGATATCCAGCAGTTTTTCTCCCGGCTGCAGGAAAAGCTTCCGAAGGGACAGATCAATTTTATTCATCTGCGCTTCATAAAGAGTATCACTGCTGTGTTTAAAATAGGCACAGGAGTAGGTCCGGGTAGGATCCAGGAAGGTATCGAACAGTTCATTGCCTAAATCATAATGAGCATGAATATTGGCTTTCTCTCTCTTTTCTTCTTCTTTAAGAAGCTTCTGACGAAGGGCGCCCAGATGGTAAGGGAGTTCTACCGGATCTTTTTCAAAGGCAGTAGCTACAATATCATCCAGACTGCCTTCAAAATCTACAATACCATCCACATAAGCAGAGCCGATCAGCACGTCCAGATCTTCTTTTAAATCAGAAGGGGAGAAGCTGGGTTCCTTGTTGAAAATGACTTTAAACTTTGGCGGAGTAGAACCATAATCTTTTTCAGTACCATCCCAAAAGCGTACTGTAAAACCACCTTTTTTCCATAATTGTAAAGCCATGTTAAGCGCTTCTTTTTTAAACATAAGGCACCTCCTGATTTAATATTTATTGCTTATCATTATTATAACACTTTACAGGCAGAATGGTTATACGGCCACGACGGGGAAAATGGTTCTTCCTGCTCATGGTGGCGGGACAGTGTCGTAATATAGTATAATTTAAACAGAAGGAAAAAAATTTCCTTTGAAACCGATTGGCAGGAAAGGAGCGGGATCATGAAATATCATTTGGAGAGACTGCTGCTGTTCCTGCTGTTTTTCCTTTCGACTCTGGAGCCGGTCCATGCTTTTGATGGCAGGGATGTGGCGGCTATGATTCAGCACCCGTTAATTGAAACCGTGCTGGCAGCGGTGATACTGATTTCCATTGCGGCGGAAATCAAGACTGCTGGATTTTCAGGAGGGGCACTGGCTGCAGCGGCAGCCGGATGTATTCTTATCGGTGCCAACTGGTATGTAGACAAAAGCTTCTTTTGGGAGTTTGTTCTTTACTTTGGCGGTCTGGTGCTTATTTTCACTGATATTCTGCTCTTTATGTCCGGAGCAGGCATTGTTTGCGGTCTGGTTCTTGTTCTGGGCGGTTTATTTCTGACTTTTGGAGGAGGAACAGAAGCTCTTTATATTTTGTCCTTTGCTGTGCTTGTTGCAGGAGCTGTGCTTTATTTTATCCTTGGCCATTTGGAAAGCAGCCGTTTCTGGAAGAAAATTACTCTGCATACGGAGCTTAGGGGAAATAAGGGATTTGTTTCTTCTTCTTTGGATTTGAAGGGGCTGAAGGGAAAGAAGGGCGTTGCAGTTTCTGTTCTTCGGCCCGCAGGCAAAGTTAAAATTGAAGAGCATCTGGTGGATGCTCTGTCAGAAGGAACCTTTATCCGGGCAGGAAAGCCCGTGATAGTAGAAAAAGCAGAAGCAGGCTATGTGGTGGTCAGGGAAATCCTTCCCTGAGCTCTGTCAGAATATATCAAAGTTTTGATAAAGGAGGAACCTATGGAATTTATGGTATTTCCGTTTTTAATTCTTGTCATTGCGGCAGCGGCACTTTCGGTATTTCTTCATTTTGTGCCTATCGGACTGTGGATTTCCGCTCTGGCTGCCGGTGTCTCTATTTCGCTTTTCAACCTGGTGGGCATGCGTATCCGCCGTGTAGAGCCCAGAATGATCGTGCTGCCTTTAATTAAAGGAACAAAGGCAGGTCTTTCTCTCAATGTAAACCAGCTGGAAGCCCATTATCTGGCAGGCGGCAATGTGGATAACGTAGTGGATGCTCTGATTGCAGCACATCGCGCCCAGATAGACCTGTCTTTTGAACAGGCTGCAGCCATTGATCTGGCCGGGCGTAATGTGCTGGAGGCTGTACAGATGAGTGTCAATCCGAAAGTCATTGAAACGCCTACGATTTCAGCGGTGGCCAAGAATGGCATTGAACTGAAGGTTCGTGCCAGGGTTACGGTGCGTGCCAATATTGACAGACTGGTAGGTGGCGCAGGGGAAGCTACTATTATAGCCCGCGTAGGGGAAGGCATTGTCACCACGGTAGGTTCTTCTGAAAAACATACGGATGTGCTGGAAAATCCGGATCATATTTCCCAGACTGTACTGGAAAAGGGTCTGGATTCAGGCACTGCTTTTGAAATCCTTTCCATCGATATTGCCGATGTGGATGTGGGAAGGAATATAGGAGCTCAGCTGCAGACAGATCAGGCAGAAGCTGATAAGCAGATTGCCCAGGCACGGGCGGAGGAAAGAAGAGCTATGGCTGTGGCAAAGGAACAGGAAATGCGGGCTTACACGCAGGAAATGCAGGCCAAAGTAGTGGAAGCGGAAGCAGAAGTGCCTAAAGCCATGGCAGAAGCGCTGCGAAGCGGTCATCTGGGAGTGATGGACTATTACAATCTGAAGAATATTGAGGCAGATACGGAAATGCGTGATACGATTGCCGGAAACGGCAGGAAAAACCGGAAAGAAACTTAAGGTGGGCTCATGAAAGAAAATAATGATGCATCCCGGGGCTATGACTATGGCAGAATGCGCCGAAGGATGCTGCAGTCCTGGGGGAAAAAGGATACGGCTCCGGTCCCGAAAAAAGAGGAAACTGCCCGGGGAGAGGATAAAAAACGGCATACAACCTTTAAAGTTAAACAAAAATCTGCTAAAATAAAAGGGGAAAAAAGTGAATCCCGCATCAGAAAGCCGGCAGTTTTCCGCACAGTGGAAGTTTTGCCGAAACCAGAGACCAAAAAAATTTCTGCATCGGTGATTTCTGCAGACAAGAGAAAGACTCCCGAAGTCGTGGAGATGCAGGGAATAAAAGATAAGGAAAAGACAGGAACCAGCTTTTCCGGGAATTTAGAAGCAGATGCCAGGCAGTGGGTGATTTATGATGCTGTTTTTGGTCTGCCCCGAAGTAAACGTCCCTGGAAGCCTCTCCGATAAAAGCTGTTTTTATTATATGTAAAGGATGGCTGAATCATATTGGATACTTATAAAGAAAAATTGTATGGCAAAATTTTATGGGAGTGTTATCGATCAAAACTGTATATTTTTTTTCTGTCTCTGATGTATGTTATTTTCAGCGCAGCGTCCATTATTTTCGCTATCTGGCATGATTTGAATCATGGTATTGTCTTTTATGCAGTGGCCGTGCTGGTTGTTCTTTTCTCTCTCTGGAGAATCAACCGGGTACACAGTCCGGTTGCCCTGATTTGCGAGAATAAACTGCTGGTAGCTGTGCCCTGGTCTTTTGTCAATTCTGATTATTATATTTCCATTCATCCATTTTATATGCCTGTTGAATATAAAGAAGTAGCTGGTGTTTCCAACGGCTGGAACAGGCTTTACATCGGTGCCCGGATTGCGGGAGGTATTGTGGCTCTTCCAGTACAGCTGGCCTATGTTTCTATGGGAGATAAAATTGATTTCCAGAACTGGGTAGAACGGAAGCAGGAAGAAGTAGTGGAAAATTCCTGATCATTTCCCCTGTTTGCCAAGTTTTCCAGATAAGCAGCATTTTCTTCGGAAAGTGCTGCTTTTTTTGTGGTAAAAGGAGCGCTTTTCTTTACAGTCTATGGATAGCTTGTGCTATAATGAGTGAACAACAATTTGAAAAGATTTTCCCAATGGGGCAGGAGGCTGCTATGGATAGAGAAGACTTGGATAAAAAACTGAAAGAACATGGAGAAGCTATGAAGGAGACCAGTCAGGGCTCCCGCAGCGGAAGAATGAAAATCGCAGCGCTGGCATTGGCCATGCTGATTATAGGCGGAGCAGGCGGATGCTATTTTGGCGGATTCTCTGCTCCCGGTAAAAGCGGTGCCTCTTCTTCTTACCAGGTGCCCGGCAGTACCAATAAGAAAATGGAAGACCTACCGGCTGTCCGCAATACGGCCGTTGTGCAGGCGGTTAAAGAAGTGGGTCCTGCAATCGTGGGAATTACGACCAGGGTCTATGATCGGGATATGTTCAACCGGCGGGTAGAGGTAGGACAGAGTGTAGGGTCCGGCGTCCTTTTTGATAAAAAAGGCTACATTGTAACCAACAACCATGTAGTATCCGGCAGTAAGGAAGTCAATGTCTGCCTTTCCAACGGCAAGACAGTAGCCGGTAAGGTCATCGGCACCGATCCCTCCACCGATCTGGCTGTTGTTAAAATTGACGGCAGTGATGATCTGCCGGTGGCTGAATTTGGAGATTCCGATGCCCTTCAGGTAGGGGAAACAGCTATTGCTATTGGCAACCCTCTGGGACTGGAGTTCCAGGGAACAGTGACGGTAGGCGTTATCAGTGCATTGAACCGCAGTCTTGACGATATTGACCAGCGGTTTAAACTTATCCAGACCGATGCAGCTATTAACCCCGGTAATTCCGGCGGCGCACTGGTTACTGCCGATGGAAAAGTGGTAGGAATCAACAGTGCAAAAATAGCTAAAGAAGGGGTAGAAGGCATGGGCTTTGCCATTCCGATCAACTCTGCCAAAGGCATTATCCAGCAGCTGATTTCCGATGGCAAGGTAACAAGAGCTTATCTTGGCGTTTATGCGGCAGATAAAGATATTGCTCAGCGGTATGGTTACAACTGGGATCATGACGGTGGCGTGCTTGTTATGAAAATTGCCTCCAGAAGCCCCGTGAGTCTTACGGATATTCGTCCCGGCGATTATATTCTGGCTATTGACGGACAGACCTTTGATACCGTTAAGGGTATGCGGGATATACTGGATACCCATAAACCGGGCGATCGGATCAAGCTGACTTATGAACATAACGGACGGAAGACGGAAACAGAAGTCCTCCTTGCATCGGCACCGGAGTCTACAAACTGATGAAATTCACCTTTCTGACGATTGGAAAAATTAAAGAAAAATGGATGAGGCAGGGAATTGATGAATACGTCAAACGGCTTACCCCCATGGCCAGGGTAGAAATCCTGGCGCCGGATGAAGAAAAGATGCCGGAAAATCCTTCGCTGGCCCTGAAAGAGAAAGTGATGGAAAAGGAAGGGGAAAAACTGCTGAAATATCTACGGGACGATGATTTCCTGATTCTTCTGGATTTAAAGGGACAGCCGATTACTTCAGAGGGATTGGCAGATCTGCTGCAGCAGAAAATGGTAGGTGGAACCAGCCATTTCTTCTTTATGATCGGCGGTCCCTATGGAAATGGGGAAAATATCCGGAAACGGGCGAACCTTAAAATTTCAATCAGTGCCATGACCTTTACCCATCAGATGGCCAGACTGATCCTGGCAGAACAGGTTTACCGGGCCATGAAAATCATTCGCCATGAACCCTATCATCTGTAGACTGCTGGGAGCTTTTGGCGGAGAAGGAATGGACTCCCCGTCCGGGTCTGTTTTTGGGGGAGCAGAGTATGGACTGTGCCACTGTTGTGCCGGTTCAGGGATCGCGTTTTCTATTTTTTTGAGTTCAATAAATACAATCTCTATACTGCATTCTGCTTACGCTGTTCGTGTTTCTTCACTGCAACGTTGTACAGATTGAACTTTTTAAAACAGGGATGTCAAAGGCATCCCTGTTTCATTTCTTCTATTTGCACCTTTCCCGAAAATTCGTTAAAATATAGGTAGAAACAGACAGAATTTTAAGGTCTTTCAAAGGAGGGGTTCATATGCCGTCCAAAACACTGAAAGTCAAAGATTTCATGACCAAGTATGTATTTACCGTATCTCCGGATGTTACTGTACATCGGCTGGTAGGGCTGTTTATTACCCATCCTGTCAGTGCCATTCCTGTGGTAGGAGATGACAATGAACTTCTGGGGATTGTTTCAGAAGGAGATCTTCTCTATAAGAAAGTGACTCCTAAAATTCCCCAGTATGTAGATGTGCTGGGCGGAAATCTGTATTACTGCGGTTTTGGCCGGTATGAAAAGTCTTTCAGGAAACTGCTTGCTACAACGGCAGCGGAAATTATGACTAAGGATGTTCGCTGTGTGACACCGGAAACAGATATGGAGACAGTGACAACTCTGATGGTGGATGAGCATCTGAAAACGGTACCGGTGGTAGAAAAGAAAAAGACCGGCGCTACGGATTCCGGTATCCTGCCCCCGGCTAGACTGGTAGGTATTATCACCAGGCATGATATCCTGGGGGCCATTGCAGCTACTGAGGCAGAGGAGCTGCTGAAAAGCGGGGAAGCAGAAAAAGCGGATCAATGATGGGAAGGTGTTTTCCGGCGCATCATTTTGGAAAATCGATTTTTTATAAAAAACTGCACGCTGGCGGTGCAGTTTTTTATTTGGCTTGTCCATAGTATAATAATAGCAGTATCCTGAATCAGGAAAAGGAAGGCTGCTTCTTTCATTCCCTGAAGCAGTATATGGAGGGAGTAGGGAGGTACCATAATTATGGGTAGGATGGTCATCCGTGTTTTAAATAAAATGCACAGGGGGATCCTGATCTGTGGAGGCTTTGCGCTCTTCATGCTGTTCGGCGCTTTTCTCCTCATGCTGCCTTGGGCTCAGACGGGCACAAGGGAGGTTTCTTTTATTGATGCCCTTTTTATGTCAGTAAGTACGGTGAGTGTTACCGGCATGAGCATGTTTGATTTGAAAAATGATTTTACCCTTTTCGGACAGCTTGTTTTTCTTTTTCTGATGCAGGTAGGCGGTCTTGGTATTATGACTATGATGGCCATGGTCAGTATTTATACAGGACGGAAAATCCGGCTGCAGGAACGGCTTCTGATTCGGGATTCTTTTAACTTGCAGACTCCTTCGGGTATGGTGATGCTGGTGCGGAAAATCATCCTCATGACTCTGGCTGTAGAATTTACTTCCGGCACTCTCCTGGCAATATATCTGTATTTTCAGTACGGTGTGAGAGGCATTTATCTTGGCTACTGGTATGCTGTATCTGCTTTCACGAACTGCGGTATGGATATCATGGGAAATGATGTGGGATTTGCCGGTATGGCGGCAGACAGTTTTGTAGGGACCATTATTGTTATTACCATGTTCCTCGGCGGCGTAGGATTTCTTGCACTGGACGATATTCTGAGAAACAGGAAATGGGCGAAACTTTCTTTTAACAGTAAATTCATACTGACTATGGAAGCCATTCTGATTCCGCTTGGGGTGGTGGTGTATTACCTGCTGGAAGGCAATAATCCGGAAACCATGGGTCATATGGGGACACTGGAAAAATGGCAGAGTGCTCTTTTCATGTCTGTATCTTCAAGACTTGCAGGATTTACAGTATTTGATATTCATTCCATGATGAGCTCTACTGTGCTCTTTGTGATGATGTTCATGTTTATCGGTTCGGCTCCTGTTTCTACAGGAGGCGGTATCAGGACTACTACCATGGGGCTCCTGATGCTTTCCCTCTATGCCTGGATACGGGGCAAGCGGGAAGTGGTGCTGTTTCACAAACAGGTAGATTCTAAATGCCTGGTGAAGGCGTCCAACGTATTTACGCTGGCCATGGTTCTCACCTTTATTACCGCTTTCAGCGTTTTCACGCTGGAGCCCAAGGATTTCAGCTTTGAAAATGCGCTTTTTGAATCGGTATCTGCCTTCAGTACGGTAGGGTTCAGCATGGGTCTTACGGGGGAATGGAATACTCCCTGTAAAATCGTTCTTATGATTGCCATGTATATCGGACGTATCGGCGTAATGACGCTGGCTGTTACCTTTGCAGGCCATCATAACAGTTCTGTCAAGTATCCGAAGGAAAATGTTGTTATTGGATAGAGGTTATCAGGATGAGTCAGAAATTACAGTTCTTTGTTGCCGGTCTGGGCCGGTTTGGGAAAAGTGTGGCTGTTACTCTGGAAAAAATGGGCTATGATGTAATGGCCATGGATATTGATGAAGATGTGGTGCAGGATTTATCGGATACCTTGGGATATGTAGTCTGTGCAGACTGCTCCGATGAGAAAAACCTGGCTGCTATCGGTGCAGGAAATGCAGATGTGGCTGTGGTTTCTGTAGGAGAATTGTCCGCAAGCCTTATGACAACCCTGCTCTTGAAAGAAATGGGCGTCAAGAAAATTGTGGTAAAGGCGCTGGATCCGCTTCACGGCAAAATGCTGCAGAAAATCGGAGCGGATAAGGTTATCTATTCCGAAAAGGAAATGGGGGTCCGGGTGGCTCATAACCTGATTTCTCCAGGCATCGTGGACTATATCGAAATGGAGAATAATATTACCATCCTGTCCATTCACGTGCCGGAGGACTGGATAGGCAAAAGCATCCTTGATATTGATATAAGAAAGAAATACAATATCACTGTTGTAGCGATTAAAAGAAAAGGGGAAATGTATGTCAATCCCCATCCGGATATGCAGATGGCTTCTGACGACATGCTTATCATCCTGGGAGACTCGGAAAGCGTCAAGCGGGTTACGGCTAGTCTGGAGCAATAGAATCCTTGAAATCATATATATTTTTTGCTATGATACATGTAATTTGATTTTTTAAATGGTCTGCTGGACCTGTTCTGCGGGTCGGAAAGGCAGGGGGCTGCATGAAAAATGGCAGTTTGGATTCCCTCTTTCTGTGTTTCCGACAGACAGGTTGCTGCAGTATAGGGGAATGACTGACGGATTTGGTGCATTTTCATATGCATTTTGATTCAGCGTCCGACATAGATGGTGCAGACATCCGTTATGCATGAAGACGTACATCAAAACATTGAATAAACATGTATATGAAATCCGATTCTAAGTCCAATCAGTGTGTCCTTAAGGTATATGATTGATAGAATATGAGATTCCTTTGGTTTTTGTGTAACAGGAGTGATTCCTTTTGGAAAAATTAGTGATTCATGGCGGCCGCCCTCTTCATGGACATGTCCGCGTTTCCAGTGCTAAAAATGCAGTTCTTCCTATTATCGTGGCGACACTGCTTCCTTCAACCCCTGCATCTATCGTAGATGCACCGAATCTGGATGATGTGACCACCATCTGCAGTGTTCTGGAATCTTTGGGCGTCAAAGTAACAAAAGAAGATAATATACTGAACTTTGATGCTTCCATGCTGGATAAAACAGAGGCTTCCTATGAACTGATGAGCAAAATGAGGGCTTCTTTCCTCATTATGGGACCTCTTCTGGCTAAAATGGGCCATGCAAAAATTGCTCTTCCAGGAGGATGCATGATCGGCAGCCGCCCTATCGATCTTCATCTGAAGGCTTTTGAAGCCATGGGGGCGGAGATTAATGTGGGAAACGGATTTGTTGAAGGCTATGCACCGCATGGACTGAAGGGTACCACCATTTATTTGGATTTTCCCAGCGTAGGCGCTACAGAAAATATCCTTATGGCTGCAGCTACTGCTGAAGGCCGCACCATTATTGAAAATGCAGCGGAAGAGCCGGAAATCGTAGATCTGGTTACTTTCCTGAACTCCATGGGTGCCAACATTAAGGGAGCCGGTACCAATATCATCCGCATAGAAGGCGTAAAGGAACTGCAGGGCGTTTCTCATACCGTTATTCCCGACCGTATTGAAGCGGGTACGTTTATGATTGGCGCAGCCATGGTAGGTGGTGATGTGGTGATCGATAATGTACTGACGGAACATTTGAAGCCTCTTCTGGCCAAGCTGAATGAAGCAGGCGTGAAAGTGATTAAAGATATTGATAGTGTCCGTGTCATCAGCGATGGGCACATTCGTTCCACAGACATTAAAACACTGCCATATCCTGGATTCCCTACAGACCTGCAGGCTCAGTTCATGGCACTGATGACTATAGGAAATGGCATCAGCAAAATTACAGAAACGGTTTTTGAAAACCGCTTCATGCATGTAGGCGAACTGCAGCGCATGGGCGCTTCCATCCAGGTGGAGGGAAGATGTGCCATTGTTCAGGGTGTACCTTTCCTGACAGGCGCTTTTGTAAGGGCTACAGATCTCAGGGCCGGGGCAGCATTGACCATTGCAGGGCTTGCAGCTCATGGGGAAACGGAAGTAGGAGAACTTCACCATATTGACCGTGGATATGATCATCTTGTAGAAAAACTGCAGGGGTTAGGAGCAGACATTGTCAGAGTCGACAGGGACTAAGAAAACATCCCGTAAATTTTCTATTCCATCAGGGCAGAATTCCCTGATAGACTGGATCGGTTCCTTAGGGTCTGAAGACATTGGCGTAGATATCGGGACATCGAATATTGTTCTTTTTATCAAGCATAAAGGTCTTGTTTTCCCTGAAGCTTCCGTCATTGCCAAAAATCAGCTTACAGGGGAGTATTTTGCCTATGGAACCAAGGCGGAAGAAATGGAGGGGAAAACCCCTCCGGAAATCCATATCAGTCATCCCATGAAGGAAAGCGCCATTGTGGATTATAATGGTACGGCCTATCTGTTAAATTCTATTGTGAATCAATCCTATCTGAAAGGCATGTTTTTTCATCCCCGTCTTATGATGTGTGTGCCTACCGGCATTAACAGCGTACAGCGGAGGGCTCTTCTGGAAGCAGCTGTAGCTATCGGCGCCAGAAAGACGGTGCTTATTGACCAGCCGCTGGCGGCAGTGATGGGCATGGGACTGGAAACTCACCAGAAGGAAGGCACCATGATTGTAGACATGGGCGGCGGTTCCACCAAAATTTCTGTCCTGTCCAGGCAGGGAATTGTAGTGAGCCATTTTTCTACTGAGTCCGGTAATGCCATGGATATGGCTGTGCTGAATACAGTTCGGGATAAATACCATATCCGCATCGGGCAAAAAGAAGCAGAAAGTCTGAAAATTGCACTGGGGGCTTCCTGGGATTTAGACAGGGCACCCCGGGTGGCGGAGACAAGCGGTCTTTCCATTGTATCAGGACTTCCGGTGAAAATTGCGGTAACCAGTGAAGATATCGCCAATGCTATCAATCCCATTCTCTACAAAATTTTTACCCATATCCGGGATGTGCTGCAGCGTACACCTCCGGCTCTTCTTGCTTCTATCCGTGAGAGCGGGATCATGATGATTGGAGGAGCTTCCCAGCTTCGGGGCATGGATGAACTGATATCCAAAATTATCGGTGTATCCGCTCATGTAGCTGACAGACCTTCCTATGTCAATGCTGTAGGAGCTGGCTCGGCTTTGAATTATATTAATGATTTCAGGGATTCACTGCAGGATCTGCACTGAAAAAATAAACAGCATAATGTGAAAAGTACGGCAGGGGAACCGGCTGTACTTTTTTGCTTTTTTAAGAATGTTGAAATGGTATTTTTGAAGGGAAACTTTTCTTTCTGGCTGGTATTTCCCCATAGAATCTCATAAAAATCATTAAATTTAAAGAAAAAATTCATAGACCGTGGTAAAATAAAACTGATAATGGTCAGAAAAGCGCTGATTTATCTATAGAATCGAAGTTCTTTCTCTAATGCTCTAGACAAACGTTTCTTAAACATCTGCTGTTGATGTAAGATTCTTCTCTGCCTGATTTCAAATAGAAAAAGAAACTCGATTAACTGAAAAATCATCGTTTTCCTGGTGTCAATAAAGAAATGAGGGATATACATGGAAACATGGAAAAAAGCAGGACTGATCGCAGCAGCAGCTATGATGGCTGTTCCTGCTGCAGCTGCAGAAATTTCCCAGAATGCTGTTCTTTCAGGGACGGTTACATCAGTGGTGGACATTAATACGCCCGTAAAGGAAGGGCAGGTGCTGGCTACGGTGGATTCCCTGGTGGGGCCGGTACCCGCTGCGAGAGCGGATGCGGACGGCATTGTGAAAAAAGTACTGGTGGTTAAGGGACAGCAGATTACTAAGCAGGATACTGTGGCTGTTATTGAATCCAATTGACGGATAAGGAGTTTTTCATGCACGGGATTTCAAAAAAGAAAATAAAAAAGCTGGCCCTTTCTCTCTGCCTGGCTTTGAGCTGTTTTACCCCGGTTCTGGGAGCGGAAGAATTTCTTCCTGTATCTGAGGTAAAGGAAGGCATGCATGGATATGCCAAGACCGTGGTACATGGGACTAAAATTGATACTTTTAATGTGGATGTTCTGGGTATCATGAAAAATAAGGGAGCCACTGGAGGCGATCTGGTGCTGGTCAAAGTATCGGGGCCTCTGATTGATGAAACCGGAGGTATTGCCCAGGGGATGAGCGGAAGTCCTGTGTATATTAATGGGAAACTTCTTGGAGCTATTGCCTACGGGTTTCCTCAGTCTGAAGGCAGGATAGGCATGGTAACGCCCATTTCCGATATGCTGCGCCTGTGGACGATTGACAGCAGCACAAAAGAGGAAAAGGGGAAGGAAAGCGGTTTGATCCCTCTTGCTACCCCTCTCATGGCATCAGGCTATACACCGGCGGGCATGTCTTTTCTGACGGATCGGATGAAGGACTTTAACATGGTGCCCTATGCGGCAGCCTCTTCCGGATCTGATGAAACTCCAAGACCTCTGGAGGCAGGAGGGGCTGTATCAGCAACCCTGGTAACCGGTGATTTGAAGCTGGGGGCCATCGGTACGGTGACCTATGTAGACGGTGATCATATGGTAGCTTTTGGACATCCTTTTATGGATAAGGGAAGCTCCAGCTACTTCATGCATAATTCCTATATTTTTACTGTCGTTCCCAGCCGGAATATTCCCTTCAAGCTGGGCAGTGTAGGGGCTGAAATCGGGGAAGTGAATGAAGACAGGGGATCCGGAATCAGCGGACTTTCCGGTAAGATTCCTGAATCCGTGCGGCTCCATTCCCAGGTACTGGATGAAGACACCGGAAGGACAGGAGATCTGAATGTAAGGATGATACAGAATGAACGGATGCTGCCCATGCTTTCCGTCACGTCCGTGTATAATAATCTCAGCAATACTCTGGACAGGAACGGGGAGGGCACCGTTTCTCTTTCCTATACCCTTTATCCTGAAGATTTAAAGAAGAAACCCTTTACCCGTTCCAATATGTACTGGTCCAGCAAGGATATTTCCGAGCGGAGCGTAGATGAAATGTATAATGTCATCCGCCTTTTGGAACAGAATCGGTTTGAACCCTATAAACTTCGTGATATTACAGTGGATATGAAGGTTACCGGGGAACGACGGACAGCCCAGCTGCTGGATGCTTCTGCTTCGCCTACTGTTGTCAGTCCTGGAGATACGATTTACGTGCGGGCAAGACTTGCGCCTTATAGGGGCGAGGTATTTTACAAAGACCTGGCTTTCACAGTCCCCAAGGATCAGCCTTTGGGCAGTATGATTCTGGAAGTTCGGGGCGGAGGCGTGATTCCGCTTCCTTACCTTATTCAGCAGCAGAAGTATAACCTGACGGATGAGATTCTGGAAAGAATCCGTACCTATAAGGATTTTGATGATTTATTCCATAAACTGGAATCGGAAGACAAAAATAACCAGGTGGTAGTAGAAATTCTGGATCCCAATGTAAGCATGATTTCTAAGGATGAAAACAGTGGAACAAAAGCGGAAATTCAGGATAAACGTCCATCCCAGAATCCTGATTATCTGAAAGGGAAAAATAAGGACGGCAAAGAAGGGGAAAAAGAGGAAGATACCCCGAAGAGCAGTGTGGATACGGACTACGTAGTTTACGGTGATGGTCAGTTTACATTCCAGGTCATGGCGCCGGCTGATCGAGACAAAGCCCTTAGAAAACTGGCAAAATCCAATCAGAAAATGATTGCAGATATGAAAAATGAAGGGAAGGAATCCATTTCCGGAAAAGACAGGGATGGAAAGGCGTCTGCTGAAAAAGAAGAAG
>NZ_JBJEXP010000065.1:24269-39406 GCF_051885895.1 Dialister sp.
TTTCCGTTATGCAGATTGATGAAATTGTTTGAGAAAGGAGGAACCTATGGAATTTCTGGAATCGCTGGGACGGCAGACATTATCTATATTCCATCAGCTGGGTGCCGTTATTCTTCTTTTGGCGGCAGCGGTCAGGGAAATTTCAGCTATCCGGGGAAGAGAGACGGTCAGACAGTGCCTTTCTCTGGGGGTTCTTTCCTTTCCTATTGTGGCACTGACCCTTTTATTTACCGGCATGGTGCTTTCCGTACAGATTGCCGGGGAGTTGACAAAATACGGTGCTGATTTTACAGTAGGGGCTATTGTTGCAATCGGCATAGGCCGTGAACTGGGTCCTGTGCTCTGCGGTGTCGTTCTGGCCGGCAGAGTGGGGGCTGCTATTACAGCGGAAATCGGCACCATGCGGGTAACTGAACAGATTGACGCCCTTCGCTGCATGGCAGTGAGTCCGGTGGGATATCTGGTGGTACCCCGTCTGATTGCCTGTATGTGCATGCTGCCTCTTCTGGATGTGTTTGGCGTAGCTATCGGCGTAGGCGGAGGCATGATGGTAGCTTCCCTTTCCCATGGTGTTTCCTCCTATGTTTTCTTGCACTCCATCCATGTATACTGCGTACCGTCAGATCTTTATATCGGCGTATTTAAATCTGTAATTTTCGGAATGATTGTGGCATTGGTAGGCTGTGACAGGGGCATGACCTGTACTGCCGGTGCGGAAGGGGTCGGCAGAGCGACTACCCAGTCTGTAGTTTATTCCATTATCATGCTTTTTGCGGCCAATTATATTCTATCGTCTATTCTTTTCTGAGGAGCCTTATGATTTCTATCAGACATGTGTACCAGACTTTTGGTGACAGACAGATATTAAAGGATGTAAGCCTGACGGTCAGGGACGGAGAAACCATGGTGATTCTCGGCGCTTCCGGGTCAGGAAAATCAACACTGCTGAAACTGATTATCGGACTGCTGAGACCTACTTCCGGCGAAGTCCTGGTGAATGGAAAAGATATGGGCAGCCTCACTGAGGCGGAGCTGAACCGGGAAAGAAGGCATATGGGATTTGTTTTCCAGTATTCAGCTCTTTTTGATTCGATGAACGTAAAGGAAAATGTGGCTTTTGGTCTTCGTATGCATACAAAGCTTCCCGAGGAAGAAATAGACCGGATAGTGAAGGAAAAGCTTCACCTGGTCGGATTGGACGGCATTGAAAATCTTATGCCTTCCAGTTTGTCGGGCGGTATGAAGAAGAGAGTAAGCCTTGCAAGGGCCATTGCCCTGGAGCCGGAAATCATCCTTTATGATGAGCCTACTGCAGGCTTGGATCCTATTCGTTCGACTGATATCAGTCTTCTGATCCGGCATACACAGAAAGTGATGCATGCTACCAGCGTAGTGGTGACCCACGATTTGAAATCTGCCCAGATGATTGCAGATCGCATGGCTTTTCTATATAAAGGCTCTTTTTTGGCCATTGGCAGGCCAGAGGAGCTGTATCAGTCTCCTGATCCCAGGGTGCGGCAGTTTATGGAAGGACTGCCTTCAGATCCTGATTTTTCGAAAGAAGGTGATGCTCTTTGAAATGGTCTACAGAAGCTAAGGTTGGAGCTTTTTCGCTGTTAGGTATTATTCTTTTTGCTGCCATGATTATCCAGCTCAGTAATATGGTCATATTTGGTAAAAGCGGATTTCATGTAACCGGCTATTTCAAAGAAGCGGAAGGCATTGAACCGGGAAATCCTATTCATTATGCCGGTGTAGAAGTAGGCATGGTAGATAAGATTTCTGTGGAAAATGGGGAAGCTGTGCTGAGGCTGCGCTTTTATAAAGATGCCCAGGTGCCTAAGGATGCGGATTTTTCTATCCAAACCTCCAGTGTGATGGGTGGCCGCTTCGTTAAAGCCTCGGGCGGACATCAGGAGAGAGGATATCTTTCTGACGGCATGACAGTACAGGGGAAAGCTGCACCGGGGATTGACCAGGCCATGGATAAAATGGATAAACTGATCAATTCCGCCCAGACCATGCTGGATGGGATCAATACGGTAGTAGGGGATCCCGGGGCCCAGCGGAATGTAAAGAACAGTATCAGTAATTTTGATGCTGTATCCCAGAATCTGGCTATTCTTACCGCCCAGGGAATCCAGACCGCCAATGAAATCGAGGGGATTACCTCCCAGATCAACTCCATGCTTTACCAGCTTAACGGAGATGGCAAAACAGTGGATAATGCCAGACAGATTATGGATAATCTGGCAGTAGCTTCTGCCAATGCCAGAGAAATTTCAGGCAATGCAAAAGAGATTTCCGGTAAAATTAATGGTATAATGAATGGGCAGACCGATTTTGATGTATCTGTTTCGGGCGAATTGTTATATAATACTACAAAGGATGATTTTTCGCCGAATCTGTTTTTCCGCATAGGTAAAGGCACCTATGGACTCCTGGGGATTGAGTCGCTGACAAATGATCCTGTATATGATGCCGTATTTGGTAGGACGAGAGGGATTTACGGCTATCATGCAGGGATTGTCAGAAACAAGCTGGGCGCCGGTGTGGATTACGAGAAAAACCGGTGGAAATTCTCAGCAGACCTCTTCAATCCGGATGATCTGACCATGCGGATTCGCGGAAGTTATGCGCTGGATGACCATTTCTTCCTCACCGGACAATCCATCTTCCCCCACAGCAACAGGGGCGGCGGTGAATATATCGGCCTTGGATACAACTATTAATAGACACCTGTCTAGAAGGGATGAAATTTATGAATAAATATACCTACCGTATTTTGGCAGCTTCCATTGTTATGGCACTTTCTTTCGGGGTGGGTGCTCAGGCAAAAGGATCGGACACCCGTGTAACTACAGATCCGTCCATTACGGAAAAAGCTCTTGCCGCCCAGATGAAGCAGGTAAGTACCGATAAAAATGTAAATTTTAACAATATGCTCATGCAGAAGAACCTGGGGGATGCGCTGACCGATGTAGCTGGCCCGGAAGCATCTTCTCTGGATATCGACCTTCGCGGTGCTGTAGCTACGGCAATCAAGAATAACCGGGATATTACCATTGCAGATCTCCAGCGTAAAGAAGCTGAAGCAGATGTAAGCTCCGCTGCAGCTGCCAAGAATCCGCAGCTCTCTGATTCGTGGAGCTTTGCCAGAAATAAGTCGGGCACAACTTCTGCCTATTCTAATGGTTCACCGACAAATACCTACAGTAATGGTTTGAATGTGACCTGGCCTGTTTGGACATTTGGCAGACTGGAAGGGGCTATTGATGAAGCCCGGTATGCTAAAAACATTTCCGATCTGAACTACTACATGACAGAAGCAGACACGAAACTTTCTGCAGTAAAAGCTTATTATACTTATCTGGAAGATATTAAACTGGCCGAAGTACAGGCTATGTCTGTAGATGATTACGCCAATCATCTGAAAAATGTACAGCAGCAGTTTGATGCAGGCATTGTGGCCAAGCTGGATGTACTGACTTCCAATGTGTCTCTGGCCAATGCTAAACAGAGCAAAATAGCTGCTGACAATGCAAGGGACATTGCAGAAGCAAATCTGAATAATATCATGCGCATTCCCATGAACACAAAGCTGAATCCCCTGGATAAAGATTTTCCGGAACCGGCTTTTGACATTACCATGGATCAGGCTATTGCCATGGCCCAGAAGTACCGCTGGGAACTGATTCAGGCTGATTACCAGGTAAAATCAGCCAATGCTGCTCTTCGGGCAGCCAAGGCTGGTTATGCGCCTACTATTTCTGTCAACGGCGGGTATAACTGGCAGGATACGGATTTTCCCGGATTCCAGCATAAGGGATGGAGTACCGGTGCGGGGCTGAGCTGGTCCCTCTGGGATGGAGGCGCCACACAGGCAGCTGTCAAGAAGGCTAATGCAGCATTGAAAGTGGCCCAGGAACAGCTTCTCCAGTCCCGGGAATCGGTTGAACTGGAAGTACGTCAGGACTACCTGAATATTCTTTCCTATAAGGAACAGATCCGTGCAACGGAAGCAGCAGTGGCTGAAGCAGAAGAAGCCTACAAGATTGCTGCTGTACGCTACAGCAGCGGCGTAGGCATCAACCTGGATGTACTGGATGCAGAACTGCAGCTCAATACAGCCAGAACCAACTATATCACCGCTCTTTATAACTACAACATCGGACTGGCTACCCTGGAACACGCCATGGGTATTCCGGCAGTCATTCATCCTGAATTTGCATCGCCTTTAAACAAGGCAGTTGAAGAAGCCGGAAAGTAAGACTGGAATAGGCAGTTAAATAATCAGATATCAGCAATCTGTCATGGGCTGCTTAGTTATTGTAGATCCTGTATTCTGACCGTTCTGTCATGAACTTTGTTTCATCATTATGAATAAAGCGAAGCGGAGTGGAGTGAAGAAATTCCCGGCTCTCTTGTCGGCGTCCTGACTGCAGCCGGAAACCAGGAATTTGGACGCTGGGAACTCAAAAAATAACAAACCAAACATAAATTCATCACATTGGAGAGATGACTTTGAATAGTAAAATTAAATGGTGGCTGAATGGCATAGCGGCATTTATTTTTGTGATGCTCTGTGCTGTTTACCTCCTGATCCGACCGATAATTGTACAGAACCTGGAACCGGTACTGGAAGACAAGCTGGGAGAAAGAATTAATGGCTCCATTTCCTGGCAGTCCTTAGACCTGGATCCCAGTCTCAATCTTTCATTTACTAAGCTGGAACTGAAAGATGAAAACGGGGTGGACGTGCTGACTACGCCCTCTTTAACGGTGGGATGGACTCTTTCATCTCTCTATAATTATCTGATTCGTGATGCCGGCGTGGCTTCTGTGGTCAAGGATGTTACAGTGGAGGAACCATCCCTCACCCTGTCCCAGAAAGCTGACGGTACCTGGAATGTAAGTACACTTCTTAAACCTTCCGATTCATCGGACAGCGGGGTATTTACCGGGCAGGTCATTATCTCTAACGGTTCGGCCAAAGTGAATACAACTGCGGCTGGTGAATTTGAACTGTCTTCTTTAAATGGTTCCTTTTCCTGGGATGAAAATTCCCGTATTCAGGGAGGACTGAAAGGGGTATTTCTTGACAGTGCATTCAGGAGTTCTTTGGATTACAAGGACAGCAGCCATATGGAGATCCGTGTGAATACAGATCCTCTGTCTTTGAAATCACTGCAGCCTCTGCTCGATGCTTTCCCACAGCTTCAGAATCAGTTGACTCTGGAAGATGGAACCGGAAAAGTAACGGAGGCTAAAATCTGGAAAAGTGATGGCGCCGTTGCTTACCGGGTAACCGGGTCTTTTAACCATGCTGCTCTTAGCTATGATAACTATGTTTTAGCTGACGGAGCAGCTTTTTTTCATATTGAAAACGGTATCATATCTCTTTCCCAGATTTCAGGTTTGGTTAATGGACAGAAAATCACCGGCGATCTCTCTGTGAATACCACGGCGGGCAGCCCCGTTTTTCAGGGAAATGCCTATCTTCATCAAGTGGATATAGGATCTCTTCTTCCGGATGAAGGAATTTCTGGCATGCTGGATGGAAATATTGACTTTGCAGGAACGACTGATGAACCTTCTGCTTCCGGTGCGCTGACCGGCGAAAATCTTTCCTATGAAGGATATGATGTAAAACGGGCGCAAGCTGTTTTTGCGTACCAGAATGAAAAATTAACAATTTCCCACCTGGAAGCCGACAGAGGAACTGGTCATGTGGAAGGCCGCGGGTCCTATGATGTGCAGAAAGGAGACTTCTCTGTAAACCTCCTGGCAGATCATGTCACTTTGGATGGACTTCCGCTTTCTACGCCTGTTACCGGTACGGTAAGCGGTTATGTGATGGCAGAAGGAAATTATCACAGCGGGTCTCTTTCCCTTGGAAAGGCATCTGCTTCGGTGGATGGAACCGGCCTCTCCTATGAGAATATGTCTACCGGCCAACTTTCCGGTTTTGGCAGCTATGATGGAAGCAACTGGCAGATCACGGCTTATGGCACTTCGCTGGCTTATGACGGAATGTCTCTGGACAGCCTATCTCTTTCTGCAGAAAATAAAAACGGCGTGATTACGGTTCCCTATATGTCCGGTGCCGGAGAGGAAGGATTCTTTACAGGCCATGGTTATTACAGCGACAATGGCATGAATTTTGATGTTGAAATTTCTGATTTAAATGTATCGCCTTTCTCGTCCCAGGCAGGAGTAGATCTGGCCGGCAGAGTTTGGGCGAAGGCCCATGTGACCGGTTCTTTGGATCAGCCGGAAGGAACAGCTGATTTCAGGGCAAAAGAAGGTCATGTAAAAAATGCAGCTTTTGATACGATTGAAGGACATGCGGTTCTTACAGGAGATCAGATTTCTATTTCTTCTCTTATCTGGGACGGCCCGTCAGGACATCATACGGTTACCGGCACGATTGGCACCGGCGCTCCTCATCCTATGAACCTTTCCGTGAAAACAGAAAAAGCCAGAATCGAAAGTCTTCTTTCACTGGCCGGTCTTGAATATCCTGTTACGGGATGGATTTCCAATGATCTCAGTCTTACCGGCTCTGTGGAAAATCCCGTTGTTTCCGGTGATTTCCATGCTTGGAGTGGATCTGTCATGGGCCAGCTTTTCCAGAGCGTTTCCGGCAAGTACAGTTACGATGGAAAAGATGTAACTTTGGAAAACTGTCTTGGCTACATTTATGACGGGACAGCTCTGGTAAACGGAAAAATTAAGGGAAATCAGCTGGAACTGGAGACATCTCTCACTGATATCAGCATAGAAAGGCTGCTTCCTGGAAAAGGGATTGAAGGGACGCTTTCTCTCCTGGGCCATGTAAAAGGAACGACGGACAGTCCTGTATTTGATGGCATGGCCTCCACCAGAGAAATTACGGTTATGGGAAATACCATAAGGAATGTTTCCGCCGGTATTCATTACAAGAACGGTTTAATTTCTCTGGACGAGGGCAGCTTCCGTCAGAAGCAGGGAACTTTTACCTGGAAGGGAAGCTATAATACCAATTCCGGAGCTTTGGACGGGTTCCTGCAGTTCAACAGCTGGAATATCAAAGATGTTATGAAATTCTTTGATAAAGATGTGGACGGCGTAGACGGCCAGGTGGAAGGAAGCATGCGTATCAGCGGTACTACTGATGCGCCGAATCTGAATTTTAATGCTCATGTACTGGGAGGTCATCTGGGCAGTGCCGTATTGGGAGAAGGAAAGATTGATTTTTCCTACATGAACGGCGCTCTTTCCATACGGGAATTTAATATTCCCATTGGTTCCGGTGTTCTGGCAGCCAAGGGATCCATGAACAGCCAGGGCGACCTTGATATTCAGGCCGCTGCTAAAGATATGGATGTTTCCTGGATTCCTCAGGTGCTGGGTAAAAAGGATATATCCATCGGCGGGAATCTGACCGCAGCGGTCATTCTTTCCGGGAATAAAAGTGCGCCTGTTGCCGATGTTTCCGTAGGGCTATCCAATCCCAGATACGGGGATATTACCTTTGATAATATGTCGCTCATGGCCAATGCAGCCAATAATGTAGTTACCATCCAGAATGCCCTGATTTCCAGAGGAAATTACAGAGCCAGCATGAAGGGGACTCTTCCGGGGAACCTGTTTACCGGAAGCAGGACTGATAAGGCAGTACCTCTGAATGTAGATGTTAACCTGGATGAAGCAGATATGAATATGCTGGCCATTTTCTTTAAACCGGTGACTGCTGCCAGTGGACCCATTCATGGCCATGTGACAGTAGCGGGCAGCTATGATAATCCTCTCCTTCTGGGCGGGATCACGGTGAAAGACGGTTCCCTGTCCCTTTTGACTATGAATGAAGCAATTCGTCCCATTAATATGAATCTTACCTTTTCCGGCAATGAATCCCATCTGGAAGGCAGTGCTTCCTTTGGCGGAGGAAGTCTTACAGTGAACGGGGATGTTGCATGGGATCATATGAAGATCGGAAACTACAAGGGGGAACTTCACATCCATACACCTTCCATTGATTCTTCCTATTACAAAGGAGCTCTGGATGGGGACTTTACTTTTGGAGAAGTGGAGCCTTTTGAAAAACCGGGTGTTTCAGGATCCCTGAAAGTTCAGAATGCAGTGGTGGATATTCCATTCTCTCTGCTTGGTGATTCCGGCGGTACATCTCTGGATATGCTCTCTAAAATTGATGTGAATATTGGGGATAATGTACGTCTTTACAACAGTGCACTCTATGACATGCTGGTAAAAGGAACTATCAGTGTACGGGGACCGGTTTCCACCCCCATTGTGAATGGCAGGGTCAATGTGGAAAAAGGAACGGTGAAAATCAATACCACCGAATTCAAAATGGATGATGCCAATGCCATCTGGACAGGGGAACCGGGGAATCTTCTTCCCGATATCCATGCCAAAGCTTTCACTAAGGTAGGTCATTATGCCGTTACGGCGGAATTGGAAGGACCTCCTGGAGATATGAAGACTACTTTCCACAGTGAGCCGGCTCTGAATGATACCCAGATTCTTATGCTCCTTACTCTTCATCAGAGTCCGGATTCAAAGGATAATAACGGTGCCATGGAAGGGGCCCTCTTCAATGCCGGCCTTACCATGCTCTTTGGCAACGGCATTCAGGATTTCCTGCAGGATAAGATCGGTTTGGACCAGATTTCTATTACTTCCAGTCTTACGGACTACTATGACAATGTAGATGACAACAATGACAACTACTATTACATTAAAATCGGAAAGTACATTTTCAATGATTTCATGCTCACTGCTACCATGGGAATGAACAATGATGAAAAGAGTATTGGCGCCCACTATGATTTAAACTCGCGGGTAGGCCTTTCTTCGTGGTATAATAGTAACCATGACAGTTATGTAGGGACAGACTGGAGTTTCAAATTCTAGGTGATATAGATGCTTGAAGAATACAAAGCTTTTCTTTCTACCCTGACTAAACTTTCACGGGAAGAGGAAGAAACACTGTGGAAACAGTATAAAGAAGAGGGGCTTCTGGAAGCCAGGCAGTCGCTGATTGAGCATTATCAGCCTCTGGTGTTCCGGGAAGCTATGAAATACGGGCTGCAGGAGGCAGTAACCCTGGATCTTATCCAGGAAGGAACGGTTGGCCTTATGGAGGCCGTCGAACATTTTGAGCCATCTCTGGGTGTGGCGTTTTCGCTCTATGCTCTTCACCGGGTGCGGGGCAGGATGCTGAATTTTCTCCGGAAAAATGGATCGGAAGTGCTTCTGGAAGACGGGGAGGAAGAAAAGGTATTCCTTTCTGAAGCTGTCCCTGATACGGCTTTTGAATCTGCTGATAAAAGCGTACTGAACCTGGCTGTAAGCCATGCCGTATCCCGCCTGCCCATGAAAGAGCAGGATGTGATCCGGAGGGTATACCTGAATGAACAGACTGCAGCGGAAACGGCGGATGCACTGGAAGTCAGTACGGCTTATGTGTACCGGCTGGAAAAGCGGGGTATTCGCCGACTTCGGGGCATGCTTTCCAAATTGATTCATGACAGGAAATAGTGTATTATAGGTAAAAATGAGCGATTGATTAAGGAATCTGACGATAATCGAAGGTTTATTGTTATTTACTGATGTTCATTTATACTTCTCCTTTATAGATTATAGAATAAAGGGGTCATCTTGATGATTTCCCCTGTCAGGGAGGTATTATGTCAGGAGATAAAGTAAAACGGGTACAGGCTGTGAGAAAATGGCTTGAAAAAGCAGAACATTCCTACAGCAGTCATAAAGAAATTACGGGAGAAATCAATCTGATCATGGCGCAGGCTGAGATGCAGCGCCTGAATGAAACTCATAAAAATTCTAAAGTCCGCCGCTGGATGATGCGGATCGGTGCCATGGGTGCTGCATTTGCCGTATTTCTTGGCATGAATGCTTTCTGGAGCCTTTTAGGGCCTTCAGCGGAAGAATCGGACAAACCGGTACAGCTGGTGATTAATGAAAAGCCGACACCGGAGAAACAGGAAGCGGAAGCTGCTGTTTCCCAGGAAGATGACAGCAGTATTTCCCAGACTGCTGCCGTACCGGAGAGAGAAGAGACAGCACCGGCGCCTGTTTATACAGCACCTGCGCCGGCACCTGTTTCCGAAAATCCACCTATGCGCTCAGAACAGGTGGTACGGTCTGCGCCGGCACCGGCTCTGTCAGACAGGGAAATTCAAAGTGTTGTTGGAGAAGCGGGCAGGGCCCTTCGCGGTCAGGCCTGACTCTGATATAATAAAAGAATATTCTATAACCCTATAAAAAGAGGAGGAATTTATGATTACATCTAAAAGCAGAAGAGTGGTACTCCTTTCAGCCGTTCTGCTTGCCCTTTCCGGGGTGAATGCGCTGGCAGATACTCCGGATATGGCAGGAAGCCAGGGAGGCATGTCCCAGAGTGCGATGATCAGTGTTAAAAACGGTCAGCAGGTGGGAGCTTCCGGGCAGATTACCGATGAAACAGGGAAGGAAGCTCAAGTGCCTTCCGTAGCTGTTCCACAGTCCCAGCAGCAGACTGTGGCTGTAGGCGATGCATCCCTGTACCTTTCCAAGGCTGATGATGAGGCTATTGAGGCACAGGTGGGCAAGACAATCACCTCTGTAGACTTCTCCGGTATTCCGGAAGAAGTTAAAACGAAACTTTCTCCTCTGGTGCAGAGCAAACCGGGCAGCCAGGTAACAGAAGAAGGAATCCGCAATGATGTGGCATCCCTGGGATCTACCGGCGTATTTTCCCAGATTACTCCATCCTTTGCTTCCGTACCGGAAGGGGTAGGCATTACCTACCAGCTAGCAGCGAATCCTGTGGTTCATGATGTAGCTTTTACGGGAAATACGGTATTTACCAGTGATTACCTGAAATCCGTCATGGATATTCCCCAGGACAGTGTATTGAACTTTGTCCTGGTGAACCAGAAACTGAAGCAGATTGAAGACCTGTATCTGAAACAGGGATATATGCTTGTTTCCATTCCTTCCGTCAATGTTTCTTCCGACGGCACCCTTCATGTAGACATTTCTGAAGGGGTGGTGGAAGACATCGTTCTTGTAGGTAATGATAAGACAAAAGACAAAGTCATTACCCGTGAGCTGAAGCTGAAGAAGGGCAAGCCTTTCAATAAATTCCAGGCCAGCCGCAGTATGGAACGTCTGTATAACCTTGGCTACTTCGAAGATGTAAACATGAAACTTCTTCCCGGCAAGGAGAATGAACATAACGTAATCATTGAAATCGATGTGATTGAACAGAAGACCGGTATCGTTACCGTAGGTGCAGGCTATTCCGATTCCGATGGTACTGTAGGAATTGTGGAACTGGGAGATACCAACTTCCGCGGTACCGGCGATAAGGTCAACTTCCACTGGGAATTCGGCGGCGCCGGTAATGGCAAGAACTACACCATTTCCTATACCCATCCCTGGATCAATGATAACGGCGATTCCCTGGGCGCATCTATTTTTAACCGTATTTATGAATACGATGATTATGATGCCAAGGGCCATGAAATTGCCGAATACGATAAGAGAAGAAAAGGCTGGAACCTTACCTGGGGTCATGTAACGGACGAATACAGGACAAACTATTTCAATTTCGAATCCTCTAAAGAGTCTTATGATGATCATGACGGATTTGACTGGCAGGGTCATGCAGAGAGTAAATTTGATGATTTTTCATCTTATGGTTATACATCAAGAGATGAAATGAAGAATGCCTGGAGAAAAGCTATCTTTGATAACTTCGGTACTACCAACAGCTTCACCTTCACCCATGTATTTGATAACCGTGATAACTACTTCAATGCCAGCAAGGGCCGGAGAATTTCCTTTGCTGCCCAGTGGGGCGGCCATGGCCTTGGCGGGGATTATGATTTCTACAAGTTTACCGCAGAAGGCAGATTCTACAAGAACCTGGGCAGCGGCCACATTTTGGCTCTCCGTCTTATGGGCGGCTACATTGACGGTGATGTTTCCTACGGCAACCTCTTCAGTCTGGGCGGATCCAACAGTCTCCGCGGCTACGAAGATGACCAGTTCAAAGGTAAGAAAATGTATGCCGGCACTTTGGAATACCGCTTCCCCATTGCCAAGAAAGTACAGGGCGTTGTCTTCACCGATGTGGGCAGTACCTGGAGTCTTGACTCTGGTAAGATCCCCTGGTATGAAGATGATGACTCCCTTAACTGGTCTGTGGGCGTAGGCCTTCGTCTCCAGACGCCGATCGGACCGATTCGTCTGGATTATGGCCATGGCGACCAGAATAAGTTCCACTTCAGCTTTGGTACCCAGTTCTGATTCATGGAGGAAGGATCCATGTTTTCTTCCTTACTGAAGCGGCGGATGATACGGGCAGGATTTCTTCTGCTCGTTTCTTCTTTTCTCCTGTCTACCCCGGCAGAAGCAGCGCCTATAGAAAAAGTGGATGTAGACCTTTCGGCCGCTGGCGGTGACCTTCCACCGGCGGTAGAAAAGCGAGTAGTTTCCAGTATTTCCTCCATAGGAAACAGAATTCTGGTGGGGAAAGAGGAAAATCTCTTTGCCCTGAACAGTGCTGAATACAACAAGGTGCTGGCGGATATAATCAACCGTGTAGTCATCGGCTATGTGGTACAGGATCTGACGGTAGACTATGGCAGGAATACGGCGATTCATGTATCTCTTCAGCCTGTAGGGCAGATTATCCGTCAGGTGGATACGGAAATCGACTACGGTGGGTTGACCCCGGAGGCGGCCCGCTACGTGGAACGAGATGCGGCCGATGTGCCAAGGCTTATGGATAATCTGCTGGTTGGTCTTCCTGTGGATTCCGTAGGCTGGGCAGAGAGTGTATCCCAGTCGGCGGGCCGGGATCTTTTAGCCCAGCTTCTTCCCGAGTTCCAGGCTAATTTTGAGGTGGAATCGGGAGAACATACAAAAGTCCGGATTTATCTTATCCCTCAGGGAAAAATCGTTCGTTCCAGCAGGCTTACTTTTGAAAAAACCACCATCCCCAGGCTCCTCATGCTTCGGGCAGCGGAAGAGACAGAAACAGCTCTTTCCCATCTCCAGGGCCTTCCGGTGGATTTTGTTACCCGTCACAGGGATATTATTGCTTCTGACATGAATGATATCCTGAAGAAGGACTCTTTCATTCAGAAGTACGGTATTGCCACTGACACGACTCTGATTTCCGGGGAAACAGCGGAGCTTCGGGTAAATGCCCTGACGGACCACTGGATTATCAGGACGGAAGTATGGCTCGATGCCGGACGGGATGGAAATAAGAACACAGCCGTAGAGGGCATGCTGGGCCATTATCTGGGGAAACATGATACGGTGTTCGGTGAAGCCCGTTTCTATCCCGGTCCCATGGACTGGAATGTGTATGGGGGATTTACCCATCAGTTTGGCTCTTTTATGGATATAGGCTATAAATATGATTTTGTAGATAATGCAAACCACATCTTCAGCGTGGTTCCCATAGGAGATAAGTTTGCCCTGCGGTATGACAGGGATTTTAGGAAAAAGGATAATGAATATGGATTTTCTTATAAAATTCATAATTACATCACCCTGGAATATGTGTATAATGATGAAGAAGGCAAATGGCTGAGACTCATTGCCAATTTATAAAGGAGTGGATTGCACTATGATGACAACTCTTGGTAACAAGAAGAATGTAAAGATTTTTTCCTTCGCTCTGGCGGGCGTATTTATTGCGTCGGTAGCGGTGATGGCTGTGGTATCTATGGGAGATACGGCTAATGCGGCTCCTTCTTCTGATATCGGCGTGGTAGATCAGAGAGAAGTTATTTCCTCCAATGGCCAGCTGGCACTGAATTACCAGCAGAAAATGAAGGAAACAGCTGATGAAATGCAGAAGGATTTTGATGCTAAATCCCAGGGCATGTCTGATGCAGACAAGGAAAAACTTTTCAATGATATGCAGCAGCAGTTCAATCAGAAGCGTACCGCTATTGAAAAAGATATGGAAGACCAGGTTACAGGAGCTGTGAAATCGGTAGCATCCAAAAAAGGTCTGTCCCTTGTAGTAGATAAATCCGCTGTTATTTACGGCGGTACCGATATTACCAAGGAAGTTACCGATGCGTTGAACAAGTCTGTTTCCGCATCCCAGTCTTCCGCTGCTTCCCAGAGCAAGTAAGGGAGGGGTTCCATGATGCTCGGAAGGCCGCTCCTTGCTGCCGCTGCTTCCGTGATGATTGCCTTTTCCCTGGTCCTGTCAGGCTGTGGGACAAAGAAAGAAGAAACTCCTCCGGCACCTGTCACCCGCTATGGTGTGGCAGACCTGGAAACCCTGGTGAAGGCGCATCCAAAGTACAGCACCTATTTCAAGCTGGAAACTGAATATAATCATCTGCTTTCCCAGTATCAGACAGAGAGGAATAAACTGATCGAAGTTTCTTCCCGCCAGCAGAAAATCAATGCGGCCCTGTCCGATACAGCCAGGCGTACAGCAGCGGAAAACGAGCTGAAAACGAAGGTTAAGGCGAAGGAAGATGAATTGAATGAAGGACTGCAGAAGCTCTACAGCGATATAGAGAAGAAGCATGCTTCCCAATCCCAATCCATGACCCTGGAAACCCTTACACCGGAGGAAAGAGCGGAAATGGCAAATCTCCAGATGAAGCTGACGGTTCTTGGGGTGACAGGAGAAGAGAAGGAGCAGGTCAAGGAAGAACTTCATAAGCTCATGGAACTTCGTACATCCAGAGAAAAAGCGGATATGGCCGGCTGGACAGAGGATGAGATGAAGGAAATGACTGATGCCAAAGCCAAGGCACAGTCTGAACTGGAAACATATTCCAACAGTACGGCGGAAGAAATCCGCAGCCGTCTGGAAAGTGAAGGACAGGCGGATATTGAGCAGGCTGAGGAAAGTTTCGCGGAAAATCACCAGGAATGGGATGCAGACTGGCAGTCCCGCATTGATAATAAACAGAAGCAGATGGCGGAAGTCAAAAAGGAAATCATGGCAGATATTGAACAGGAAGCAGCAAGGCTGGCTTCGGAAAAAAATCTGGATATGATTTTCTCCAAGTACAAAGCCAATATCAGTGCTGAAGATGTGACCGGCGATCTTGCGGGCCGGATAGTCAATATACAGAAAT
>NZ_JBJEXP010000066.1:0-8547 GCF_051885895.1 Dialister sp.
CTCATCCCCGGGAGCTGCTGTTTTCCTCCAGCACTTCGCAGATCAGCTTCATGGCCGGGCTCATCCATTTATTTTCCCGATAGCCGAAAAAGCCCTCTATAGGCGGGAAAGAGCGGTCTGTTTCCAGCTCTTCCAGTTCACCCCGCTCCAGCTCTTCCTGCACCACAAACTGCGGCAGGAAGCAGATGCCCACATCATTGATGGCCAGATTCTTGATGGTCTGGGTGCTGCGAAGTTCAATGCAGTTGCCAAGGGAAATATTTTTCTTTTCCATGTACGCATCAAACATGCGGCGCAGGGATCCTTTCGGCGGCTGCACAATGGCGGACAGAAGGGGATAATGCTGGTCGCCGGTAATGAAATCATTGTACTTCTGTTTCACCCGGGGCGAAGCATAGAAGCTTAAAGGAAAGCTTCCCAGATTTTTTCTGGCCACGCCAAGACCGGGCCCGTAATCCGGTGTCGCATAAAAAAGGCCGATGTCAATATCATCGTTTTTCAGGGCAGCCAGCGTATTACCGCTGTTCATGGACTGGAGAAGAAGATGGACATGAGGCGCCCGGGCATGGAAGGCCTTCAGTCGATAGGGAAGATAAAAGCAGAGAAGAGACTCCGGAGCGCCGATCCGCAGATCTCCTGTACACTCCGTCAGATCGGTCTGGAAGTTATTCATCTTGTTTACCGACTGGATAACCTCCTCCACGTAGGGCACCAGCTCCTCCCCCGCTTTTGTCAGCACCATCCGCCGTCCTACCTTTTCAAAAAGCTTCACATGGAGATCCTTCTCCAGCTGCCCGATATGAAAGGTAATGGTGGACTGGGTGTAGCTCAGCCGCTTTGCCGCCTTGGAAAAACTGCCTTCATCCACAATCGTTTTAAATGTATTCAATATCTTTAAGTCCATAATGCCCCTTCTCCGTATTTTATAAGAAATCCATCATGCTTCCCTTTATTATAATAGAAAAACTGTTAATGATAAATAGTAAGCCCATGTACCGGTATCTCCGTAAGCAAAGCAGGCACGCAAAAAGGTGAAGGCGTAAAGCCTTCACCTTTTTTGTTCCGGTCAATTATTTCAGAAGATTTCCGTCTTCAAAGTAATTGATTCTCATGGCTTTTCTTACGTTCTGCAGTGTTTCATCTGCTTTGGCGGCTGCTTTTTCCGTGCCTGCCTTGAGGATGTCTACCACGTCGGGCAGGTGCTTCTCCCACTGCATACGGCGTTCGCGGATAGGAGCCAGTTCTGCCTGCATGACTTTGTTGAGGAACCGTTTGACTTTTACATCGCCCAGTCCGCCTCTGGTATAGTGGGCTTTCATTTCATCCAGGTTCTGGTATTCAGGCAGGAATTCTGCAAAGTATTCATCCTTGCAGAAAGCGTCCAGGTAGGTGAAAACAGGGTTTCCTTCCACGTGGCCGGGGTCGTCTTTGCGAAGGTGGGTGGGATCGGTATACATGGACATGATTTTCTTTTCAATGTCTTCCGGTTTTTCGCAGAGGTAAATGCAGTTGCCGATGGATTTGCTCATTTTGGCTTTGCCGTCGGTGCCGGGAAGACGGAGGCTTGCTTTGTTGGAAGCAAGAACGATTTCCGGTTCTACCAGGGTTTCGCCATAGATTTCATTGAATTTACGGACAATTTCACGGGTCTGTTCCAGCATGGGTTCCTGGTCTTCCCCTACGGGGACAGTGGTGGCCATGAAGGCGGTAATGTCGGCTGCCTGGCTGACAGGATAGCAGAGGAATCCGGCAGGAATGCTGGCTTCAAAATGCTTCTGCTGGATTTCCGCTTTGACGGTAGGATTCCTTTCCAGTCTGGATACGGTGACCAGATTCATGTAGTACATGGTCAGTTCCGGCAGGGCCGGTACAAGAGACTGGATAAAAATGCAGGATTTTTCCGGGTCAATGCCTACGGACAGATAGTCCAAAGCAACCTGGAGTACGTTTTTCCGTACTTTTTCCGGATTGTCCGCATTGTCGGTGAGAGCCTGGGCATCGGCGATTTCAATGTATACTTCGTCGAAGGTGCCGGAATTCTGGAGGGCTACCCGTTCACGAAGGGATCCCACGTAGTGGCCTACATGGAGATGTCCTGTGGGACGGTCGCCGGTTAAAATGATTTTCTTCATATGATACAACTCCTATCCATTAATGCACGCTGTCTTTATTCTATGCTTAAAAGCCGCTTTCCGCAACCGGGAAGGGAAGAAAGGATAGATGAAAGGAAATGGTGATCTGCAGGATGTGCTGCTTCGTCATTTCATTAAGAAAAAGGCACAGGCCCCATGCTGGACGGCCTGTGCCGGACACGTATGAATTATTCCACCGTAACAGATTTAGCCAGGTTGCGCGGCTTATCCACGTCATTTCCTCTCTTCACGCTGGTATAGTAGGCAAGAAGCTGCATGGGAATGACAGAAAGAATGGGGGCAATAAAGAAATCTACTCTCGGAATGAGAACGGTTTCCGTGGTGTACTTGCCCAGTTCCTTGTCATCATCATAGCCGATGCCCAGCACTTCTGCGCCCCGGGCTTTGACTTCCTGGATATTGCTGTACATTTTTGCGCTGACAGAATCCTGGGTTGCTACCGCAATGACCGGGGTATCCTGGGTAATGAGAGCCAGAGTGCCGTGCTTCAGTTCGCCGGCTGCATAGGCTTCTGCATGAATGTAGGAAACTTCTTTCAGTTTCAGAGCACCTTCCATGGCAATAGCATAGTCGATGGAACGGCCCAGGTAGAAAATATCATGAGCTTTGATAAGGCGGTCTGCTACATGGGCCATATGGTCCTTTTCCTTCAGCACCTTTTCAATCTGGGACGGAAGATCCCGCAGTCCGTCGGTAATCTTGTGAATCAGTTCCGGAGAAATGGTTTCCCGGAGCTGTCCCATGTAAAGGGCCAGAAGGAGCAGTGCCACCAGCTGGGTGGTATAGGCTTTGGTAGAAGCCACTGCGATTTCCGGGCCTGCCAGGGTGTAAACCACATGGTCTGCTTCCCGGGCAATGGAGGAGCCGATGGAGTTGGTCACAGCCAGGCTCTTGGCACCATGGCGTTTGGCTTCCTTCAGTGCTTCCAGGGTATCGATGGTTTCCCCGGACTGACTCACCACAATGCACAGGGTATGGCTGGTGGTGAGAGGCTTGCTGTAACGGTATTCCGAAGCGATTTCGACGGAAACCGGAATCTTCACAAACCGTTCGATATAATGCTTGGCCACGAGACCTGCATGATAGGCAGTGCCGCAGGCGGTGATGAGGATGTTGTCAATGCCGTCAAAGCATTCCTTTGTCCAGCCCAGGTCAGGGAAAGTTACGGAGCCGTCTTTGTTCAGGTGGATCTGTACCGTATCACGGACAGCCTTCGGCTGTTCGAAAATTTCCTTCAGCATGAAGTGCGGATAGCCGCCCTTTTCTGCTGCTTCTGCGGACCAGGTAACCTTCTGGACTTCCTTCTGCAGAGGCTTTCCGTCTTTGTCATAGACAGCCACGCCGTCTTTCTTCACCACTGCCAGTTCTTCATCATTCAGGATATAGATGTCCCTGGTATGGTTGATGACGGCAGGAATATCTGAAGCGATGAAATTTTCACCCTTGCCCAGTCCGATGATGAGAGGATTGTTCTTCTTCGTGCAGATAATGGTATCCGGGCAGGCTGCATCCAAAATCACCAGGCTGTAGGAGCCTTCGATAACCGCCAGCATTTTGCGGACCGTGGAAAGGAAATCGCCGTCATCCAGTTCTTCCAGCAGATGCGCTACAATTTCCGTATCCGTTTCAGACTTGAAAACATGGCCTTTGGCAGCCAGTTCCTTTTTCAGTGTCAGATAGTTTTCAATAATGCCGTTATGAACAACCACAAAATGGTTGTGGCAGTCTCCATGGGGATGGGCGTTCCTGTCGGAAGGCTTGCCATGGGTAGCCCAGCGGGTATGGCCAATGCCGATATGGCCCTGAAGAGGATGCTTTTTCAGTTCTTCTTCCAGGTTCACCAGACGGCCCTGCTTCTTTTCAATATTGATTTTTCCGTTCTCATATACCGCAATGCCGGCTGAATCATATCCTCTGTATTCCAGGCGGCGGAGTCCGTCAATCAGAAACTCTGTGGCGTTTCCACTGCCTACATAACCTACGATACCGCACATAAATGGTATTCCTCCTTATATTCTGTTTATCTTGTTTTTATAGGGAAAACTGCATTCACAGCATCAAATAACCAAATAGGGTTATACATACGTTTTATATTATATCACATGAGCCCAGTTTTTTGAAATTTCTGGAAAAGCGCCTCCTGCCGGCGGGCTTCCTTCAGAAAACGGCTGTCCTGAAATGCTGATGGCCGCCTTTCAAAAAAATGACGGAATCAAAAGCAATCAGTGCTCCCCTGAACGACAGAGACGCCGGAACTCTGATTCCGGCGTCTCTGCCATACTATTTGCTATTCATTATACACAGGCCGCGCAGGGGCTGCAATACCCTCCGTCAGGCCTTTTCCTTTCCTGCCAGGAAGGGACGCACTGCCCGTTCCACATCTTTCCCTATGTCCTCAATGCTGCGAAGCCTGCCATCGGAGGCACAGGAAATGGACTTCCAGCCGTACAGGGAAAGCAGCTCCCGGTAGGCATCATGGCATTTTCTCAGATAGTCCAGATGCTGTTCATGAATATCCATGGAGCCGCCCTTTCTAGCCCTTTCCTTCACCAGTTTTTCGGAAATCGCAAGGGGAATGTCCAGCAGGATCACCAGATCCGGCCGGGGAAGCTCCAGCTTTCCGTATTCCGTTTCCTCCAGCCACTGCAGGAAATCCGCCCGTTTCTTCCGATCTTCATACTTGGTCATCTGGTGTACCATGTTGCTGGTGGTATAGCGGTCCGCAATCACAATGCCGCCTTCTTCATAAAAGGATTTCCATTTCATGCGGAAGGAAGCAAAACGGTCCACTGCATAGAAGAGAGAGGCCGCATAGGGATTCACATCGCCGGGATCCTTTCCGAAATCCCCTTTCAGGTACATTTTAACCAGAGCCGAGGAAGGGCTGTCATAGTCGGGAAAGGAAATATGCATTACCTGTCTGCCTTCCACCTTCAGTTTTGTCTCCAGCAGGGAAGCCTGGGTTTCCTTACCGCTGCCGTCGATGCCTTCCAGTACAATTAAAGTTCCTTTCATATCTTCTCCTTCCGGAAAAAGCAGGATGCATGGCCGGAGAAACGCTTTCGAAAAGAGGCAGTTTCTTTCGAAACTGCCTCTCCTTTATCCCCTTCGTCTGGGATTGAAAGCATTCATGGCATGATCCACGCCATCCTTCAACGCAGCCTCAATGGAGTCTGCCGTATGAATCTTTGCTTCTTCTATTTTTTCAATATCCTCTCCGTAGGGACGGGACAATACATGCTCCACCACCGTATGGCCGTCCTTGGGATGGCCTACGCCGATACGGAAACGGTTGAAATTTTCACTGCCCAGATGGGCAATGAGAGATTTAATGCCGTTATGACCGCCGGAAGCGCCTTTTTTCCGGATCCGTGTCTTTCCCGGCGGCAGATCCAGGTCATCGCAGACCACATAAATATCATCCAGATCCACCTTGTAGTACCGGGCAATGGCGCCTACCGCTTCTCCGCTGTTGTTCATATAGGTCAGGGGCTTCACCAGAAGCACCTTTTCCCCATTCACCACAGTCTGGCCGATCTCTGCCTTCATGTCTTCCTTCCAGGCCGTGACATGCCAGCGGCGGGCCAGTTCGTCGATTACATCAAAGCCCATATTGTGGCGGGTATGTTCATACTCCTGCCCCGGATTTCCAAGTCCTGCAATAATCTTCATTATTTATCGAAGAGCTGGCTTACGGAAGCATCGTGGAAAATACGGAGGATTGCTTCGCCCAGAAGCGGAGCGATGGAAAGGACAGTGAGCTTGTCCTGGATCTTTTCTTTCGGGATAGGCAGGGAATTGGTAACGATCAGTTCCTTGATGTTGGAATTTTTGATTCTTTCGGTAGCCGGATCGGTGAGTACAGGATGGCATACAGCAGCATATACGTCTCTTGCACCATATTCAGCCAGCGCCTTGGCCCCTTCGCAGAGGGAACCGGCAGTATCTACGATATCATCGACGATGAAGCAGTTTCTGTCCTTTACATCACCGATAATGTTCATAACCTTGGCTACGCCCGGTTCCGGACGGCGTTTTTCAATAATAGCAATAGGAGCTCCTACCCGGTCTGCCAGTTCGCGGGCACGGGTGACACCGCCCAGGTCCGGGGAAACGATGGTGAGGTTTTCCAGGTTCTTGGACTTTACATAGTCGGCCAGAAGAGAAGCAGACATGAGGTGATCCACCGGTACGTCGAAGAATCCCTGAATCTGTCCTGCATGAAGATCCATGGTCACTACTCTGGTTACACCGGCAGTGGACATGAGGTCAGCCACCAGCTTGGCACTGATCGGTTCACGGCCCCGGGTCTTTCTGTCCTGACGGGCATATCCGTAATAAGGAACCACTACAGTAATATGACGGGCAGAAGCTCTCTTCAGTGCATCTACCATGATGAGCATTTCCATAAGGTTATCATTTACCGGTGCGCCGGTAGGCTGAATAATGAAGCAGTCCTTGCCACGGACACTTTCATTAATCATGACCTGAATTTCGCCATTATTAAACCGTCCGCAGATGGCTTTTCCCAGCGGCACTCCGATATAATCAGAAATTTCCTTAGCCAGTGCCGGATGTGCGGTACCTGTAAAAATCTTCAATTTAGAAGTGTCTTCCATGTCCATTTTGCTGCCTCTCCCTTTCCTTTCAAATGTGAAAGTCCTAAAAGTTTTCCATGGAACAGCGGATCTTTACGCCAACAACCTTTCCCATCCACTATCTCATAGTTTTATTATATACCAGTTAACAGGTAAAATAACAGTAAAAAGATGATTTATTTCATCAAAAAAGAAAATGAAAATCTGTGAAATCCTATATGAACCCTGCCCTTTTCAGTCCTTGTAAGTATCCTCTTTTACCCAGCCTTCAATATTGGTCTGACGGGCTCTTCCTACCGCCAGTGCCTTGGCCGGTACATCCTTTGTAATGGTAGAGCCGGCAGCGGTGAAAGCCCTTTCACCCACATGCACCGGAGCCACCAGATTCGTATTGCAGCCGATAAAGGCATGTTCATCCACCCGGCAGCGATGCTTTTCCTTGCCGTCGAAATTGACAGTCACCGTGCCGCAGCCGAAATTCACATTCTTTCCCAGATCAGAATCACCGCAGTAAATCAGGTGAGGCAGCTTTGTGCCGTCATCTACGGTAGAATTCTTAACCTCTACGAAATTGCCGATCTTGATATGGTCATGAAGCACCGTATCGGGACGGAGATGAACGAAAGGTCCGATTTCATCAAAGTTTCCAATCGTGCATTCATGGGCGTATACCCGGTTCAGATGGGTACCCTCTCCTACAGTCACATTGGTGAGCTGGGTATCAGGTCCGATGATGCAGTCCTTTCCGATCACCGTCTTTCCCTGAAGAATGGTGCCAGGGTACAGAACCGTATCCTGTCCCACCTCTACATCCTGCTCGATGTAGGTATTTTCCGGATTGATAATGCTTACGCCCTGCGCCATGAGCTCCTCTGCCTTGCGGAGACGGAGCACCCGGTCTGCCGCTGCCAGCTGGATGCGGGAATTGACTCCCATGGTCTCATCTGCATCATCTGCAGCCACCGGAATGACCTTCTGTCCTTCACGGATCATGATTTCAAAAACATCGGTCAGATAATATTCGCCCTGGGCATTTTTGTTGTCGATCTTCTGCAGCGCATCCAGAAGCGGGCCTGCCTTGAATACATAGGTGCCCGTATTGATTTCATGCACCGCAAGCTCTTCCGGCGTACCGTCCTTCTGCTCCACAATGGAAGTCATCTGTCCCTTCTCATCCCGAAGCACCCGGCCATAGCCGAAGGGATCATCCAGCACCGCCGTCAAAACAGCAGCGGAAGCCTCCTCCTTCCGGCAGGTCTCTGCCAGGGAAGCGATGGTCTCACTCCGAAGAAGCGGCGTATCTCCGCAGATGACAAGCACATAACCGTCACGGTCCGTCAGAAGAGGCGCCCCCTGCATCACTGCATGACCGGTGCCGAGCTGCTCCGCCTGATGGACGAAATCCACATCCTGTCCGGCAAGATCCTTCCGCACCAGATCTTCCTTAAATCCTGTAATCACCACGCACTTTGTAAAACCGGCCTGCCGTACCACCCGGATCACCTGCTCCACCATAGGCACACCGCACACACGGTGAAGAACCTTCGGCAAAGCGGACTTCATGCGAGTCCCCTGTCCGGCAGCCAGAATCAGGGCTGTTAAATCTGCCATTTTTCCTCCTGCTGCAACCACTTTTTTCTAAAACTCTATATCACGGATATCATTGTCATGTAAGTAAAACCCGTAGCTTTTATTGTAGCAAATGAGAATGGCGATGGCAAGGCAAATTAGTGCGCTGGTGAGCTGATGAGCCGGTAGAAATCACCCACGTCCTGCAGGATTCTTCACTGCCTGAA
>NZ_JBJEXP010000067.1:0-14067 GCF_051885895.1 Dialister sp.
GTGCATAATGACGTTTTTCGGTTTCATATTCAACGGTGGAGGTGTTGATTGTGATGCCGCGCGCTCTTTCTTCCGGTGCTTTATCAATGGAAGCATAATCCAGGAAGTTTGCTTTGCCTTCTTCAGACAGTACTTTGGTGATAGCGGCGGTCAGGGTTGTTTTACCGTGATCGACGTGACCGATGGTGCCGATGTTAACATGCGGTTTTGTTCTTTCGTAATGAGCTTTTGCCATTTCTTTCTCTCCTTATACAAAAAAGAATTTGCAAAAATAGATTTGCGCTTTATTTATTATACATTGAAAGTCAACGGGAAACAAGAAATAGAGCGCAATTCCACCAGCATTTTCTAAAAAACTGAAGGTTTCTGCTTTTCCTTCACAGGCTGTCTTACCATACAGATCCCGGAAAGATAACAGTAAAAAGAGCTCTCCTAGGAGAACTCTTTTCTACGGTGTTTGGTGGCGGCTCAGAGATTTGAACTCCGGACACAGCGGGTATGAACCGCTTGCTCTAGCCAACTGAGCTAAGCCGCCATGGAGCTGATAACCAGGATTGAACTGGTGACCTTATCCTTACCAAGGATACGCTCTACCAACTGAGCTATATCAGCACATCTATATATAGGAAATAATTAACATGGTGGCGGGGGCAGGACTTGAACCTGCGACCTTCGGGTTATGAGCCCGACGAGCTACCAACTGCTCCACCCCGCGATATTTGGTGGGCGGAATAGGATTCGAACCTATGAAGGCAAAGCCGGCAGATTTACAGTCTGCTCCCTTTAACCACTCGGGAATCCGCCCATATGGAGCTGGCAATAGGACTTGAACCTACGACCTGCTGATTACAAATCAGCTGCTCTACCAACTGAGCTACGCCAGCACGCAAGTGACGAAAGTTATTATACACAATTTCATTCAGCTTGTCAAGAACTTTTTTGCTCGCTCAGAGGTTTGTCCTCATCACGTTTATAGATTATAGCATTATCGTCCTGCTCTGTCTACCCCTTTTTTACATTTTCTTGAAATAAGAGGCAGGAAATTGACTTTCCTGCTGTCCTGTATTTCAGGGGTACAGAGCGGGAAAGAGTTGTTTTTTTATCCTCTCTGCTGCAGGAAAATCTCTCAGCCTTCTGTTGATTCCTCCGTTCTCTTAGCCAGAGGCGTATCCTGTGTAACATCCCGGTTCAGCACCTTTTTCGCTCCCTTCAGGAATTTTGGTCTTGGAATCAGAACGATATGACCGCAGCCGCAGCATTTGATTCTCATATCGCTTCCCAGCTGGAGCACTTCCCATTCCTGGCTGCCGCAGGGATGTTTTTTCTTCATCTGTACAATATCACCGATACGAAACTGAATGAATTTCATGTTGAAGTCTCCTTTGTTAAACATAGTAATTGAGAGTAAAACGGGAAACCGGTGCACCCGGTTTCTCAGTTATCCGGCATCACCGGGAAATGCTGCGTCGTGAAATCAAAAGCCGATGATCCCCTGTAAACGCAGTTTTTATGATTTCACTGCTTTTCCGGCACCATGAGGAAGCGGACGGGCAGGTAGGCTGCTCCGGCGGGAATAAAGCGGATGTAGAGATCCTTTCCCATATCCCAGGTACCGCAGGAAATGTAGTCCCGTTCTGTCCCATTGCCGAACCAGCGTCGCCCCAGCCGGTCATCAGTGCGGTACATGCGGAGAAGCCGTGGATTGGTGCCTGCCTGGAAGGTCCCCATGTACACTCCCCCCTGGGCATTGATATACAGATGATATTTTCCTTCTCCTTTATTATGGAAAGTAATATGGTAGGTCACTCCGTAATCTCCCGTATTTTCTCTTTCCACATGGCTTACTTCATCCATTCCCTTCTGGAAAGGATAGGAGTTGCCTACGGAAATTTCCGCCGGACCCTGGCTGAAATTCCAGGCTTTGTTTTCCAGATAAATATCCCTGGCAAAGGTGCCTCTCATTTCATGAGTATCCGGTGGAAGCGGGACTGCCTGTTCCAGTGCTTTCTGCACATCTTTGTCATCTCCGTCAGAAAGGATAGCCGTCCCCAGGGTCACAGGCTTATCGGTTTCTATTTCTACGATTCCGCTGACCAGGTTGTCTTCTGCAATACCATTCCTGTCATCTTCATAAAGGACGATTTTCTTTTTAGGCTCCAGCTGTATTTTTTCGCTTTCCACCCCATCTCCTACCGCTTCCCGGAAAGAAAGCGTTGCACCGGTGGGAATATAGCTGCTGCTGGCATCCCCCTTGATTCTTCGGGTTACGGTCAGCGACTGCTTTTTATCTGCTTTTGCATACACCAGAAGCCGGGCCGGTCCGCCTGTTTCATTTACATGGTAATAGTAAACTCTTCCTTTGCCCGGTTTCACTGTTCCTTCATAAAGAATGCCTGTCTTATCTGCATATTCCGGACAGTCAGAAAAAATAAGAGTTCCCTCTGTCTTTGTTTCCGACAGAGGAAGGGTTGTATAAGTTTCATCCACCGGCGATGCGGCGTAGGCGGTAAAGCCTGCCGCCAGCATCACAGCGGTGGTCAGTGTTTTTATGGAATTTTTTACTATGGACATAATGATGGTCTTCTTTTCTATATTTCTATATTTTAAGGCTTGTTTCACTCCGGTTTCTGAAAATCGGTTTTAATGCACCTGCATCACGAGGATGCCGGCGTCATAAATCAGTCTTACTGTTTTCTCTCATGAATATACTGCTGGCAGGATTACATAAGCAATGCGCAAATCATAGTGAGTCATTTCTCCTGTGAAAAAAGCGCCAGTGGCATAAGAGAGAGCATTGACAATGTTAAAGGGCACCGCAGGCCTCTTTTATATTTCAGCCTGTCGTTTCTTCCAGGGCCTGTGCCATGGATTCTATTTTTTTGAAACGGTGAGCCAGACCGGACTTTGTAATGCCGCAGATGGCTGCCAGCTCGGCAAGGCTGGCGTTGGGATTGGCCAGGCGCAGTTCGCAGGCTTCCCTGATCTTGGGAGAAAGGGAGGAAAGGGTATTCCTTTCCAGAAGCTGCTGCACCATGTGGGTCTGGTGTACGGCAGCGTCCACCGTTTTCTGCAGATTGGCCGTTTCGCAGTTCACCTGCCGGTTTACCCGGTTTCTCATATCCTTCACCACCCGAACGCTTTCAAAGTCCAGGTAGCTCTGGCTGGCGCCTACAATCTGCAGAAACTCAGATACTTCGTCTCCATCCTTTATATATACAATATAATCATTTTTTCGATCTGTCATGCGGGCATTCATTTTGAAGGATGCCATGGTTCTGACAATTTCTTCTGCAAATCGAAGGGACTGGGTCACCATTTCCAGGTGGTAGTCACTCTGGGGCCGGCTCACAGAACCGCCGCCCAGGAAGGCTCCGGCCAGGTAGGCCCTTTTTTCCTCCGGCGTCTCCAGAAAACGGCTGTCATCCACGCCGGCCATAGGAGAAAGTCCCATGGTATCCAGGAAGGATAGGCCCTTTTCAGAAGGCTCCACCACCAGGGTATATACATTTTTCTTCCGGAGCCGCCGCCCCTGGCGCACCATGGCACTGGGCATAAACCCGAAATCTTTTTTCAGATAGACCAGCACTCTGCGGGCCACGGCACTGTTTCCGGTAGAAAACTCAAGTCCCCACCGTCCACGGGATCCGGTAATGAAAGAGCCGCTCATGCGCAGGAGTGCCAGCAGTTCCGCCGTACGGCAGGACTTTTCCTCCCTACGAATACGGGCCAGCTCATTCTTTACCTGTTCTGTAAATGACATTAATGACTCCTCTTCAGATAATCTTCCAATGCTTCCGGCGCAATCTTGGCCTGAAGCAGATTATGAATCCGTACGATTTCATTGGAAAGCACTTCTGTATCCTGAACCGCTTCCCTGGCTGTTCCCAGCAGATCTGTTTCAATGAGAGCCGCTCCCAGGGACTCCACTTTCTTCCTGTCTATGGTGACGGGATAAGCATGAGCCTTTTCATACTTTTTCAGTACCTCCTGGGAAGGCGTGCCGTTGTTGGCCAGCACAAAGTCCACCACTCCGCCGCCGATATGGTCAATCAGGGCTTTCAGATGGTCTCCCACCGTATAGCCGGTGGTCTCGCCGGGCTGGGTCATAACATTGCAGATGTAAAGGACAGGCGCTCCGCTTTCCCGTATTGCCTGCAGAATTTCCGGCACCAGCAGATTAGGCAGTACGGAGGTATACAGGCTTCCCGGCCCCAGGGTAATCAGATCCGCCTTCTTGATGGCTTCCAGCGCACCGCCTACGGCCATAGGCGCCCGGGGCACCGTGGTCATATGGACAATCCGCACTTCTCTTCCCTTCTTCTGAGGGTAAGCGGAAATTTCCGATTCTCCTTCTACAATTTCCCCATCGGACATTTTTGCCCGTAGGCGTACTCTCTGGGATGTGGCAGGCATGACCTGCCCTCGAATATTCAGAACCTTGCTTGCTGCCTCCAGTGCATTCTGCACGCTGCCGAACTGCTTGATCAGGGCTGCCAGGAAAAGATTTCCCAGGCTGTGTCCTGCCAGCTCTCCTTCTCCGCCAAAGCGGTACTGGAAAATCTGCTCCAATACCGTTTCCTTGTCAGCCAGAGCCACCAGGCAGTTTCGCAGATCACCGGGCGCAATAATCCCCATTTCTTCCCGCAGCCTGCCGGAAGATCCGCCGTCATCAGCCACTGTCACAATGGCGGTAATATTGGATGTTTTATTTTTCAATCCACGGAGAAGCATGGAAAGTCCATGGCCGCCGCCGATGGCAACGACTCTGGCTCCCCGGGAAAGCTCCATCCGGGAAAGAAGCTTTTTTGATACTTCCTTCTGATCCGGTGCCAGAAGCTCTACAAACCGCTTCATCAGCTTCCGGACAGCCGTCATCATGATCCACAGGCCCAGGATGACGAAAAGAGTGCCGCACACGGCCAGGAAGGTATAGCTGTAGCTTCCAGTGGCCTGAAAAGCGAAAAGAAGCATCTTTTCTTCCAGGATGCCAAAGATCTGGTAATTAAGTATCAACGTGGCACCGAACACCAGAAAGAGGATTCCCAGAGAAAAGAGAACCATCCACCGCTTGATAGCAAGACCGGGGCGGAGCCACTGCATGAAATGTTTCATCAAAACCTCATCCTTCCGAAGAATCCGTCACATCATGCTCTATGTGATTTCTATGCAGGTCTCTGTGTTCCACATTGACATGCCCGAATCTTTCTTTCAAATGGTTTCCCAGTTTTTCCGTTACGAAAACAGAGCGGTGCATACCGCCGGTGCAGCCGATGGCAATGGTAAACTGTGTCTTTCCCGATTTTCGGAAGCGGTCTACCATAAAGTCCATGAAATCATAGAGCTTCACCAGAAATTCTCGGGTAACCGGCGCTTTTTCAATATAGTCGGCCACTTCCTTCACCCGGCCGGTAGAGTATTTATAGGCCGGCACATAGAAAGGATTGGGCAGGAAGCGCACATCGATCACCATGTCCGCATCAATGGGAATGCCATATTTAAAGCCAAAGGAAAATACGGTAATCTGCATTTCCGTACTGCTTCCATCCACGCCGAACCGGCTGGAAAGGTATTCCTTCAAATCGCCGGTCTTCATGGCAGTGGTATCGACAATCACATCTGCCTGAGCTCGGATGCCGGCCAAAATCTTTCTTTCCGCAGCAATTCCTTCCTGTATCCGCATATTTTTAGCCAGAGGATGCTGCCGCCTGGTTTCCATATAACGGCGCACCAGGGCTTCATCGGAAGCTTCCAGGAAAACCACTTCGTGAGGAATGCCCCTTTTCTTCAATTCATCCAGTGCCTGGGGAAGAGCATCAAAGAAGGAACCGCCGCGGATATCGGTGACCACTGCCACATGGCGGGTATTGGACGTACTTTTCCAGCACAGATCAGCAAAGCGGGCAATAAGCACGGGAGGGAGATTATCTACGCAGTAATAGCCCATATCCTCCAGTTTCTGCATGAAATTGGTTTTACCGGCACCGCTCATGCCGGTAATAATGACAAAGCGGAAATCATCCTGCATCGTTCATCCCTCCAGTACATAGGTCTCTACTGCTCTCGCCACCCCGTCCTCGTTGTTGGATAAGGTCTCATGGGCAGCAGCTTGTTTGGCACCTGCCGTTCCATTTGCCACAGCAAAGGACCAGGGTGTCAGGGAAAGCATGGAAACATCATTATTCCCGTTTCCAAAAGTCATGACATGATCCGGAGAAATTCCCCAGCTTTCCGCCAGTGCCATGACTGCCTTTCCCTTGGAGCATTCAGGGTTGTTCATTTCAAAGAAAAAGGGCTTTGACTTCACCTGGTTTACCAGATGTCCATATTTTCCCTTTAAAAAATCTTCCACTTTCCTCATTTTCTCTGCATCATATTCGCATACAAGGATTTTCGTGGGTGCTTTTGCCGGATGCCAGAAATCATCCCCCGCCACATGGGCTTTGACGCCGCACTGCTTTTCATACTCATCGGTGCGCCAGTCACGGAAAGGTACATACAGTTCATCATCAATATAAGTATGCGCATACCAGCCGTGGCTTCTGATATCTGAGAGAATGGACTGGGCCACCTGTTTTTCAATCCGCACGTCCCTTATGATTTTTCCGCTTTCGCAGAGTCCGGTCATGGAACCGGTATAACAGATCATCGGTACATCTCCAAGGCCGATTGCTTTCCCCCAGGGACGGGCCGCCTGGAACATGCGTCCCGTAGCAATAACAATTTTTACGCCCCGGTTCATAGCCCTGCCCAGCACGTTTTTCGTATATTCTGAAATTGAAATATCATCCCGAAGAAGGGTATCATCCAAATCGATGGCTATCATCTGAATCGAAGACATGGCATGCTCCTTGTTTTATGAAATAAAGAATTCTCAGGCTGAAGGCTGTGACGGCGCCCTGCCGGATGCCTGAGTTTTTGATCATCATGATGTGCTGCTCCTTCATGGAAGGAGTTTTCTTTATTATACCATAGAAGGAAACGCCCGAAGACGTGGAAAAGGAGTCATTCGATAAAACCGCCGACGATCCTTGCCGCCATGCTTCATTCCCTCGTATTTTTACCGCTTGGCGGCATGAATTACAGCAGCTCTATCAGCCTGTCCGTTTCTTCATCGGTAGTCGCCCAGGAGGTGGCAATGCGCATAACCACCTGATCTCCTTTGTTCTCCCAGAATCCCAGTTCCACTTTTTCAGAAAGCTCCCGGGCCTTTTCTCCGGTCAGGGTGATGAAAATCTGGTTTGTCCTGTTTCTTATTTCCTGCACATAGCCTTTTTCATCCAGTGCTCTGCGGATACGATCAGCCTTTTCGTCTCCATTCCTGCCCAGTTTTTCATAAAGCCCGCCGGTAAAAAGGGTATCGAACTGAAGGCCTGCCGCCCAGCCTTTGGCCAGAAGCGCACCATGCTGTTTCACCATGGTGAAGAAATGGGGAACTCTCCCCTTCTTCGAGAACACCACCGCTTCTCCCAGAAGGGCGCCGCACTTGGTCCCGCCAATATAGAAAACATCCGTGAGCCGTGCAAGGTCCGCCAGAGTGGCATCATTGTCTTCTGCCGAAAGGCCATAGGCCAAACGGGCACCGTCTATATAGAGAGCCAGTTTCCATTTCCGGCAAACCGCACTGATCGATTCCAGTTCGGAAAGACTGTAGAGGGTGCCATATTCCGTAGGCTGGGATATATACACCATGCCCGGCATGACCATATGCTCATGATTTTCATCATTCCAATACGCTTCCGCCAGTTTTCCGATCTGTTCTGCCCTGATTTTTCCTTCCACAGATGGAATTTCCAGCACTTTGTGGCCGCCGTATTCGATCGCACCTGCTTCATGAACGGATACATGTCCGGTGTCTGCTGCAATGACGCCCTCATAGGGTCTGAGCATGGTGTCAATCACCACCGCATTGGTCTGGGTGCCTCCCACCAGAAAATACACCTCTCCCTCCGGTACTCCGGCAGCAGCCCTGATCTTGTCTCTGGCCGATGCGGAAATCACATCGGAGCCGTATCCCGTCAGCTTCCTGCCCTGCAGTTTTCCCAGTTCTTCTATAATTTCCGGCGCTGCCGTTTCCATGTAATCGGAAGCGAAATATAGTTTTTCCATTCTGTTCTTCCTTTCCTTTTCTTTTTGGACATATTGTATATCAGCAGGAAGTGATTCTGCAAACCATTTTACAAAAACAAAAACGTGAAACTGCCAGGCAGTTTCACGTTTGTATGTGTCTATGAAATCAGATTTTTCTTCCCGGATAAGCTTTAAGTCCTTCACCAAGAAGCTCGATGGCTCTTTTCAGATCATCGCAGTTCAGCACATAGGCCAGGCGGGCTTCATCCACACCTTTGCCCGGTTCTGCATAGAATCCGTTTCCCGGAGCAATCATTACCGTTTCACCATTTACATCAAAGTCCTTCAGCATCCAGATGGCAAACTTTTCCGCATCATCCACCGGCAGCTTCACCATAACATAGAAAGCTCCCTTGGGGTCCGAGGAAATAACGCCGGGAATGGCGGCAAGACCGGCCGCAATGGTATCACGGCGCTTTTTGTATTCCCTGTTCACCTGTTCCAGATAGGACTTCGGCGTGTCATAAAGAGCAGCGGCTCCCACCTGTTCCACCGTAGGCACGCAGAGGCGAGCCTGGCAGAATTTATTCACCTGGGAGGTAAATTCTTCATTTTTGCAGAGCAGGCATCCGATGCGGGCACCGCAGGCGCTGTACCTCTTGGATACGGAATCCACAATGATCAGGTTATCTGCCAGATCATCATAGGTGCCAAAGCTGGTATAGGCGCCGTCGTAAACAAATTCGCGATACACTTCATCGGCAATAAGAGCCAGTCCGTGTTTCTTGACCACCGATGCAATCATATCCATTTCCGCTTTGGTATAAACTACGCCGGTAGGGTTGCCGGGGTTGGTCAGCAGAATCAGACGGGTTTTGTTGGTAATATACTGCTCCACCGTTTTCTGATCCGGCAGACGGTATCCGCTTTCTGCGCTGGTCGGAACGGCCCTTACATTTGCCCCTGCAATTTTGGCAAAAGAATTATAGTTGGCATAAAAAGGTTCAAATACCAGGATTTCATCTCCCGGATCACAGAGAGCCAGGGCTGCTATTTCCAGAGCTTCGCTTCCGCCGGCAGTGATATAAATATCCTTTTCACTGTATTCCATGCCCCATTCCTTATAGTACTTCTGAATCTGGTGAATGAGGTTCATATCCCCCTGGGAAGGTCCATAGGCTACTGTCTTCTTGTCAAATTTTCTGATCGCATCCATAAACTGGGGCGGTGTTTCAATATCCGGCTGTCCGATATTCAGATGGTAAATCTTCTTTCCCGCTTTTTCCGCTTCCCGGGCATAGGGTCCCAGCTTACGAATAGGAGACGTGGTCAAGCTTAAGGCTCTCTGTGAAATTTTCATCTTAATCCCTTCCTGTTCTTCTTTTACAATGCATGATTCCATAAATGCATGCTTCCATACGTTTATTATTATATACCGTTTTTCCTATTATGCCATCAAGGAATTTTGGAAACAGGGATTCAGATAGTTCAGTTGACGGTTCTGCAGGCGGAAGGCTGCTGCTGCAGCGACGGTCTATTTTCCATCAGCCGCAATTGTCAGGAAATGCGCAGGTCCATGAATCGGCCAAAATGTCCTTTTGTGCTTTTCCCGCTGCAATGCCGGTAAAAGAAGCACGAAAAAAGCTCTGCCATTTCTGACAGAGCTTTCGCTGTGGCGGAGAGAGGGGGATTCGAACCCCCGTGCCGGTATTCGCCGGCAACATGATTTCCAATCATGCACCTTAAACCGCTCGGACACCTCTCCATGCTGCTTATCCCCTGGCCTTACGGCCAGCGCCTTATTTTGTTTGCCAGTGGTTGACTGACTTATGTAGTATACCAATCGAGGCAGTATATGTCAAGCAGTTTTTAGAAAATTTTTTTCCAGATCCTTTGACAGGGATATTTCACAAGGATATCAGGAAAACACTCTCTCCATAGAAAAAGCAGCGGGAAAACGGAATCTTCTCTCAGAGTAGAGACAGACAGGCCTTTCCCTGCTGAAAGGATTCTTCATTCATACAGCACTTCCACCAGGCAGAGTCCCTGAGGCGGTGCGGTAAACCCGGCCTTTGAACGGTCTTTTGCCGCCAGAATGGCGGGAATATCTTCCGGCTTTTTCTTCCCTTCTCCGATTTCCACCAATGTGCCGGTCATTATGCGGATCATATTCTGCAGAAATCCGTCGCCCCGGAAGTCCAGCGTCAGCTCTCCGCCGGAAAGGGAAATCGTAATATCGTGCAGAGAACGGACCGCCGATTTCTTGAAATGTTTATTTCCGCAGAAGGAAGTAAAATCATGGGTTCCCTTCAGAAGAGCGGCCCCTTCTTTCATAGCTCTACTATCCAGCTCTTCTCCCAGCTGCCATATATAGCGCCGTTCAAATACATTCTTTTCCGCTCCTGTGCGGATACGATAGCGGTAATGTTTTTCCCCGGCTGAAAAACGGCTGTGGAACCGCTCCTCCTTTTCTTCCAGACCGTGAATGGAAATATCATCGGGAAGTGCCCGGTTCCAGGCATCCTGCAGAGCATGAATATCCTGTTTCTTCTTCAGATGCACATTGGCATACTGTCCCAGGGCATGAACGCCTGCATCGGTTCTGCCGGCGCCGATGACCTGCGCCTTTTCTCCTGTTATCTTTTCCAGCGTTTCTTCCAGCTTCCCCTGAATGGTTTCCCGTGTCCGCGTCTGCCGCTGCCAGCCTTCATAGCGGCTTCCATCATAGGAAACGATGAATCCGTAATTCATTCTGCGCCCACCCTTTCATCTGCAGTCATATGCATAACCATTTATCATATTATAGCAAAGGCTGAAAGTAAGCGGATCGTTTTACCCGCCCGCCGGTCCACTTATCCCCTTTTTGTCTCTTCTTCACATATGTTATAATAATACTATCGATTATATCGATTTCATTGTATGTAACGGGACCGTTGTGATCCCGGGAAAGTGAGAACCTCTATGAAAAAGATGATGATTGCCCTGGGAATGGCAGCAGCCATTGCTGCAGGTACCATGACGGTTTCTGCAGAAAACTACTGGAAATATAATGATACCATTTCCATTGATATGGATGAAACCAGCGTAAAGACCACCACCAACGGCCATGAAATCCTGCATTTCGTAGCCGTTGAAGCCATTGACGGCGGCACCTGCACCTACACCTATGCCTATGACCGTACTGCCGGAACCATTCAGGTAGTAGAAATGGAAAAGGAAACCAAATCCCTGCACTACACCAGCAACTTCACTCCTACCTCCATCAACACCAACAATCCGGTCATTCGCCAGCGGGCTAAAATGGCGGAAGATGTTTACCAGAGAAAGGTGAACCATAAAAAATAATGAATGTGGAAAAACCTGAAACTCCGGTAGAGGTCGGCGAAAATCTGATTCATTTCATCGCCCGCTCCCCTTCTGTTTTTCATGCCGTTCACGGCATAAAGGAAGCTCTTCTTTATTCCGGTTTCACCGAAATCAGAGAAGAAGATGCCTGGCACATAGAAAAAGGCGGAAAGTATGTGGTTACCCGAAACGGCAGCGCCCTTATTGCCTTTACTGTTCCTGAAGAAGGCGGCCGGGCCTTCCACATTATGGCCTCCCATGCCGATTCCCCCTGCTTTAAAATCAAAGAAAATCCGGAAATCAAAGAAGGTCCCTATGTAAAGCTGAACGTGGAAGCCTACGGCGGCATGATCATGTCCACCTGGCTGGATCGTCCTCTCTCGGCAGCAGGGCGGCTTATTGTGAAGGAAAACGGCCATCTGGCCCAGAAGCTGGCTGCCGTAGACGGAACCATGCTGGTGATTCCTTCCGTAGCCATTCATATGGACCGGAATGTAAATCACAAAAAAGACTGGAATGTACAGACCGATCTGCTTCCTCTCTATGGCCTTTCCTCCGGGAAGACCTCTTTTATGGACGTCATTGCTGCTTCTGCCGGGGTAAAGAAGGAAGATATCCTGGCCCATGATCTCTACCTTTACAGCCGTGTCCCGGGCACCCTGTGGGGCGAAGAAAAAGAATTTATTTCCTCCCCCAAACTGGATGACCTGCAGTGTGCCTTCTCCTCTTTCCGCGGATTCATGCGGGGAAAAAAGGAAAAGTACATTTCCGTGTATGCCCTCTTTGACAACGAGGAGGTAGGAAGCGGCACCGCCCAGGGAGCAGGTTCTCCTTTCCTCTGCAATGTGCTTACCCGGCTTTCCCTGTCTCTGGGCTTCACCTATGATGAAACCATGGCCATGATTGCAGGAAGCTTTATGATTTCCGCCGACAATGCCCACAGCATTCATCCCAACCATCCGGAATATGCGGATCCTGTCAATCGGCCTTCCATCAACGGCGGCATCGTCATTAAATACAATGCCCAGCAGCGGTACGCCACCGATGCGCTCTCTGCCGCCCGCTTCAAGGAGCTGTGCGCAGAGCTTTCCATTCCTGTACAGACTTTTACCAACAGGAGTGACAATCCCGGCGGTTCTACCCTGGGAAACATTTCCAACACCCGGGTATCCATGCCCACCGTAGATATAGGACTGGCCCAGCTGGCCATGCATTCTTCCTACGAAACGGCCGGAACCCTGGATACCGCTTATCTGGTGAATGCGTCCATTCGATTCTTTGAATAACAAAAACCTCCTTCGGGAGGTTTTTTTGTTATTCCCTTTTTTAATGCTATAATGAGGAAAAAGGAGATTGACAGCCTTTAAAGAAGATACCTGTTTTCCCTTCGCAGCCCGGCGTCTTTTCTCATTGAACGGCGCCGCCATTCTCCATTCTGCAGCTTTCGTTTACTTCCCGGGAAGAGCTCATATGCTGCCAGCCCGTTATAATACGCAGGAGGTTTATCCATGAAATTACGAATCGCACTGATACAGATGCATGTAGAGATGGGAAATCCCACGGTAAATTTTGCTCATGCCAAAGAACTGATGGAAAAAGCCATGGAGAAGAAGCCGGATATTCTGGTGCTTCCGGAAACATGGAATACCGGCTTTTTCCCTAAGGAAAACCTGTCTGCCCTGGCGGATGATGAAGGAAAGGAAACCTGTGCCCTTCTCTCTTCCACAGCGTCCCGCTTCCAGGTCAATATTGTAGGCGGCACCACAGCAGTAAAAGAGGGAACCGATATTTACAACCGTTCCTACGTCTTTGACCGAAAGGGAAGCCTGGTTTCCACCTATGATAAAATACATGGCTTCTCCCTGTCCGGGGAGCCCGGCTACTTCCGCATGGGAAACCACCTGTCCCATTTCACCCTGGACGGTCTTACCTGCTCTATGGCCATCTGCTATGATATCCGGTTCCCGGAACTTATCCGTCGGGAAGCTCTCGCCGGAGTGGATCTTTTCTTTGTTCCTGCCGCCTGGCCCAAAATCAGGAACCACCACTGGGTTACGCTGAACCGGGCCAGAGCCATTGAAAACCAGTTCTACCTGGCTGCCGTGAACCAGGCAGGAAGATCGGGAGATACGGACTATGCCGGCGCTTCCCTGCTGCTGGATCCCTGGGGCGAGGATATCTGCCATCTGGAAAGTGACGAAGACATCGCCTTCGGCCGTGTAGATACCGATGTGATCCAGGAAGTACGTACCCAGATTAATGTATTCCGTGACCGGCGGCCTGACTGGGACAGGGTCCAGTAAAATCCATTTCTTCTTTGATAAAAACATAAGGGTGATTAATGATGAAAAGCAGCAGACCACCAGGGAAGAAGGGCCAGAATATAATCGAATATGCCCTTCTTCTGGCTATCCTCACAGGAATCGGATTTCTTGTTTACAGCCAGAATCTTCTGATTTCTCCTACAAATACTGTTTTTAATCATGCCGCAGAACTTATGGAAAATATGAGCGGCGCTTCTCCCCGCGAGAATATATCATTTCCCGATTCCATCGGTACTGCCATTCTGAACGGCACGTTACAGCTGGAAAAAGGCGAATATGTCCTGTCCGGCACCGCAGCCGGTGATGCACTGGCCCGAAGCCTTGGCATTCC
>NZ_JBJEXP010000067.1:14167-38820 GCF_051885895.1 Dialister sp.
TGGACTATCGGTCGTACCACCGGTGGCAATATTGACGATTATGTCCTGATTTACTATTCCGCTGCTTCCAATGGAGGGATTCCAGTTTCTCATTACCAAACAAGCTGGACTGTCAACTCTTCCGGCAGTATCACCAGCCATTCCGGTCCTTCAACCATGGTTCCCGCTTCCTATTATGCATATCAGGCTTCCACCGGGGAAGCAGACAATGATTATGCGCACAGCTCCTATTTTCCTGAAAACGGTACGAAAGTACGGGTTGTCATCGGCCCCAGCGGAAATTATACCATCCGATAAACTGCATCTAAAAAGCGGTACTCATCATGGAGTACCGCTTTTGTATTGCCCGGATTTAGAAATGGTAATTCAGCCCTACACCGATGCCGCTTTCATTATCTACGTCATCCCTGTCATAGTAGGTATAGTTCACATCAATATCAAAGGAGGTAGGTACCAGGTCCAGCTGCAGGCCGGCCTTGTACTGCCTTTCTTCACTGGACACAAGAAGTCCCGCATAGGCATCCAGAGGGCCCAGCACATTGGCTTTTCCTTCAATCAGTCCAAACATCCTGGCATCCCGGTCATAATAGTTTCGATTACCGGCGCCTACATAGAAGTGGCCGATCTTGTACTTGGCATACACGTCCGTTTCATTGCCCCTGTTATTCCAATGGCGGTATTCCGCACCTACTGCCAGTTTGGGAATGGGCTTCACTTCGATATGGGCACTGTGAATTCCGTCAGCGGCGCTGTTATAATCATATCCCACTTCCGTATCCATAATGCCGGCAAACGCATTCGCCACACAGGTGCCCCCTGCAATGGCAAGAACGGCAGCCATACATAAAATCTTTTTCATAGAGGTCCTCCTTTCCAAACAGAGTCTGTACTGTACATCTTTATTATATACTAAGCACTGCGGAAAATTAAGAGCTTTTTAAAAGATGAGACAGGAGGAATACAAAAAGAACGGAAACCGGTAAAGGTCTCCGTTCTTTGCTTATGTCATAAAAAGCGCTTTTCGCAGCGGCATTTTACTGCTGGCTTTTCTTCACATTGGCATTCTTATAGCGTGCCTGACGGGAAAGAACCATCTTTCTCATGCGGATGCTCTTTGGTGTTACTTCCACCAGTTCATCATCATTAATCCATTCCAGTGCGGATTCCAGAGTGAACTTGCGGCAGGGCGGCAGCTTGATGGCTTCATCAGAGCCGGATGCACGGGTGTTGGTGAGATGCTTCTTCTTGCACGGGTTTACATCCATGTCCTGATCACGGGAATTTTCCCCTACGATCATGCCTTCGTATACTTCTACGCCCGGTTCCAGGAAGAGTTCGCCTCTGTCCAGGATGGAATTCAGACCATAAGCAGTGGTAACGCCTGCTTCGAAGGCTACCAGGGAACCTCTTGTTCTTTCCGGAATATCTCCCTTGTACGGTGCATAGCCCTGGAATACGTGGTACATAATGCCGGTGCCTCTGGTGGTGGTGAGCAGTTCATTTCTGAATCCGATGAGGCCGCGGGCAGGGATGGAGAATTCCATCTTCATATAGCCGGCCAGTTCTTCCATGGAAATCATTTCTGCTCTTCTCGGACCAAGGCCTTCCATAACAGCTCCCATGAATTCCTGAGGAACTTCGATGGTCAGTCTTTCCAGTGGTTCGCACTTCTTGCCGTTGATAACCTTGTAAATAACCTGAGGCTTGGAAACTTCCAGTTCAAATCCTTCGCGACGCATGGTTTCGATGAGGACGGACAGATGGAGTTCGCCGCGGCCGGATACCTTGAATGCATCGGAGGTATCGGTGTCTTCTACACGAAGAGCCACATTGGTTTCAATTTCCTTGTACAGGCGGGCACGGATATGACGGGAAGTGACGAAATCGCCTTCCTTGCCTGCAAAGGGGCTCTTGTTGACATGGAATACCATGGACAGGGTCGGTTCATCGATATGAATGGACGGGAGAGCTTCCGGATTATTGGCATCGGCTACAGTTTCGCCGATATTGATATCCTTGAAGCCGGCCATGGCAATGATATCACCGGCTTTGACTTCCTGTACAGGGGTCCGCTTCATTCCCTGCCAGGTAAAGAGGGAGGCAATATGGTCGGTTCTGATTTTTTCACCATCCGTAATGGCTACAGGCATTCCCTGTTTGGCAGTGCCGCGGGTAAGACGGCCGATTGCTACCTTGCCCAGATAGTCATCTGCTTCCAGGGTGGTCACCATCACCTGCAGGCCGCCGTCAGGATCTACATCGGGGCAGGGGCAGTATTTCAGAATGGCATCGAAAAGAGGTCCCAGATCTTTGCCTTCATCATTCATATGAAGCTTGGCAATACCATTTCTGGCAGAGCAGTAAATCAGCGGGAAATCCAGCTGGTCGTCATCAGCTTCCAGTTCAATGAAGAGATCAAGAATTTCACCTTCCACATCGGAAATACGCTGGTCCGGGCGGTCGATCTTATTGATGACAACGATTGGTTTCAGCTTATGTTCCAGTGCTTTGCGGAGTACGTACTTGGTCTGGGGCATAGGACCTTCGTGGGCATCTACGAGAAGCAGTACGCCGTCTACCATGTTCAGGATACGTTCTACTTCACCGCCGAAATCAGCATGCCCTGGGGTATCAACGATATTGATTTTGACACCGTTATGCATGACGGACGTATTCTTTGCCAGGATGGTAATGCCTCTTTCCCGTTCCAGCGGGTTGGAGTCCATGACACGTTCTGCCACCTTCTGGTTATCTCTGAAAACATGGCTCTGTTTCAGCATGGCATCGACAAGAGTCGTCTTGCCATGGTCGACATGGGCGATAATGGCAATGTTGCGGATATCTTCTCTTTTCATTCTTTCTTTTTCCCCCTCGGGTATACTGTAAAATCAATGTATCTTTGTTATTATACCACAAAAACACAATTTCTTTTATATCTAGAAAATACAATTTATTATACCATGAAGCTCTGTGCTTTATCAATAAGCACGGGCTTTCAAGCTGTTCACATTTTATGTTTTTTTATTTTACCCCGGGAGAAAACCTGCAGGGGATTGGACTCCTCTTCCAGCGGCGGCATCCGGTGTTTCGCAGCCCCTATGGAAACGGCTGTCCGGCCGCAGCTGCTATACCATGGCCGATAATGGCTTTGATCATGAAAAAGGAGCAAACAACCGGCGCCGGCCCTGGATTATGCCTTTCCCCGGCATTTAACAAGAAAAGAGTCATTGTGTAAAATAGAGCTGAAGCCCGCGGGGTGGTAAAATTCGTTGCAGCCACGCACCTTCCTAGTTAAAAGAGATGCAGGAGAGGCGCCGCCTTCCTTGGGCATCATGTATGCAAAGCACCTTTTAAAGGTGCTTTTTTATTGGCATCCGAGAGCTTTCCAATAGGGAAAATATGTGAAACGGCCTGCAGATATGTTTCGTTCTACACCTTCAAAACTCCTTATCTTCCCAAAGCCCGATTTGTTATACCAGGGCTTTCCTGTCTGAAAAGGAAATTCCTTTTATCCCGCCATGCATGTTTCTGTTTTTGCCAGAGAAGCCCCGGTCCGCCGCATAAAACAGAGCAGAAGGACAGCCATGCACAGAGCCGTAATCAGCCAGCTTAAAGGATAGACCTTCATCAGCGTTGCAAAGTCCTGATGGAAGGGAAAGAAGAAATGCACATAGAAAAGGCGGACTCCGCATATGCCGGTCAGTGTTACCGCTGCAGGAGCCATGGATCTGCCAAAACCTCTGAGGTAGCCGGAAATCATCTCAATGATCACATTCAGCATTTCTCCTCCCAATCCGTATTTCAGGCGAATCAGACCATAAGCAACCACCCCTTCTTCCGGATTGAAGAAGGTCAGGATATCCCGGCCGAAGTACAGCATCACCCCAATGGCCGCCCCGGAAAGAAGAAGGCTTTCTCCCAGGGTAATGAGACCAATCCGACGGCACCGTCTGAGCAGACCTCTTCCATAGTTCTGTCCCACAAAGGTTGTTGCCGCCTGACCGAAGGCATTAAAAATATAGTAGCCCAGGATTTCCATATGAAAGGTGATGGCAGTGGCAGCCATAGCTTCCGTACCGATGCCGTTAATAGCCGTCTGTATGACCACATTGGAAATGCTGAAGACCGCTCCCTGAAGACCGGCGGGCACTCCAATGATGAGAATTCGTTTCATCAGGGAGAAATCAAAAGCAGGCCTCCTCTCCATATAGAAGGATTTTCTGTCTGAAAACAGACAGTACAGGAGAAGTCCTGCACTGATATAGGCAGAAAAAAGACTTGAAAAGGCAGCCCCCGCCACACCGGCATCCATATAAACCACCATGACAAAGCTGACAGCCGCTTTGACCAGGCCTGCCAGAAAGAGGCAGATGAAAGGAGTTCTGGTATTTCCATGGCTCCTGAAAATGGCTGCCGTGAAATTAAAAAGGAAAAAGCCGGGAAGCGACAGGAAATAAATCCGAAGGTAAAGGGAAGCCATGGCAGTAATTTCTTCCGGCACGTCCATCATCCGGACCATGAGCGGCAGAACCGCCTCGCAAAGCAGGGCAAAAACAATCCCTGCGCCCAGCGCGGACAGCAGAGAGGACCAGGCCGTCCTTCCAGCCCCTTTCCTGTCTCCTTTTCCTATAAGCTGGGCGGAAACCACATTCGTGCCCAGTGAAATTCCAATAAAAAGTGCATAAATGAGTCCGATAAGAGGCGCACTGCTTCCTACGGCCGCCATGGCTCCGCTTCCCGTAAAGCGGCCCATGAGAAGAGTGTCCGCCACATTGAACATCTGCTGTGCCATACCGGTCACTGCCAGGGTTATGGCAAAGAAGAAAGTCTTATCGGCAATAGAGCCATGAAGCATATCTATCTTTTTCATAATATCCTTTCTGCAGCGTTTTTCTGATTTTCCTATTTATTCTCTGCTGCGTGGTATATTTCCTACTGCTATAAGTATAAGAAATGACAAAACCGGACAGAAGTCCGGTTTTGTCATGCAGTATAAACCTTAAAGTAAGTACCGATGCAATGACAGGACTGCTTTCAGAAAAGCGGTCCTGTCACTCTCTTTTCATTACTTCCCGTATTTATTGCATCATTCTCCACCATTCCGTGAAATGCTGGGAATCATCTCCTATGCGCACCACTTCTCCGATTTCCGGAGTTAACAGGCGGTAGGACTTTCCTTCCGATGCCTTTTCGAGCCGCTCATAGGGCTCCTGCCAGCTGTGGCTGGAAAGAGCATACTTCCCGTTATGGCAGGGGATGACTGCTTTGGCGCCGATTTCTTCCGCCGCCGCTGCACTTTCTTCAGGCATCATGTGCACGGAGTGCCAGTTCCTGCTATACTGCCCGTCTTCCATCAGAGCCAGATCAAATCCGCCGAAGGTCTGCCCGATGTTCTTAAATCGTCCGTCATAACCGCCGTCTCCGCTGTAGTAAACCTTCCTTTCCGGTGTGATAAAAGCAAAGGACGCAGGCAGTGTCTGGTTTCTTTTCAGCATTCTGCCGGAGAAATGGCGGGTAGGAAGCACCCACACGGAAAATCCATCTTCCAGTTTCACTTCTTCATTCCAGTCCACTTCATGGATCTTGGAAAGCGGGTATCCCCACTTTTCATAATATCCGCCGTTTCCCAGACCTGTTACCACCTGTTTCACCTTAGGCTCTATCTTCCTGACGAAATCATAGTCCAGGTGATCCCAATGGTCATGGGAAAGCACCATAACATCAATATCATCAGGCAGATCTTCCGGGCCATAGACATTACTGCCCTCAAAGGCCTTATTGATCAGGGGAAAAGGCGATGCATACACGGAAGCAACAGGATCAATGAGTATTTTCTTTCCTGCCAGCTGCATATAGAAGGAAGAATGGCCCATCCATACCACCAGATCCTCATCCTTCGGCAGAGATTTGAGATCGGTTTTGACTGCTTTCATCGGTTCCGCCGGTATATTGAAGCCTTCCTTCGGAAACAGGAAAGCACTCCAGAAGGACATATCTGTCTTTACCGGTTCATGGGGCACATCGGGCTGGAACTCACCGTTTTTATAGTGAGGCGATGCCTCTATTCTGGCCATTCTTTCCGGCGTCATCAGGGGGTCCGCATCCACCCGGAAAAGAAGCCATAAAATGCCCAGGGCTATGACCACGACCACGATGCAAAGAAATTTAATCAGGGAAGGCATAGATTCTCCTTTCTATAGATATCAGGAAAACGGAATATGCATTATTGTACAGGATAAAGCTGACTTTAAGTCAATGCTCCCTGAGAATGAATAAAAAGATTTACAGACCCCGCCTGCCCCTGTACAATGGAGAAAATATATCTTTCAGGAAAAGAGGTCTTCCCATGATAAAAATCGCCACCGCCCAGATTGATGTAATTCCCGGAAACATACGGGAAAACTGGAAGCAGATTGAGCAGGAAATCCAGGCTGCCAAAGAGCAGAAAGCACGGATTCTCCTTCTTCCGGAGATGTGCCTGACCGGCTACCTTATCGGCGACCTGTGGGACCAGAATGCCTTTCTCCGGGAATGCGAATCCTATAACAGAAAAATTGCTGCCGCTTCCCGTGGCATGACTATTCTATGGGGCAGCTGCGCTGTGGACTGGAGCAAAACCAATGATGACGGCCGTCCTCGAAAATATAACGCCGCCTTTGCCGCCAGCGATGGAAAATTTCTCTGCCCTTCCGGCACTGACCGTCCCTACACCATCAAGACCCTGCTTCCTGACTACCGCTGCTTTGATGACAGAAGATATTTTACTTCCCTGATCCAGTATGCCGCCGAGAAAGGAACCTCCCCGGAGCAGGAAATTTCCCCGTTCCTTCTTCCCGCCGGTAAGGAAACCCTCTGCGCCGGTGTCCTTCTCTGCGAAGACAGCTGGGATGAAAATTACAGTCTTTCCCCCATGTCCATTCTGGCAGAAAAACAGGTGTCCCTGTTCCTGAACCTGTCCGCTTCCCCCTTTACACTGGGTAAGAATGAAAAACGCCACCGCATGCTGGGAGCGTCTCTTTCCAAGCTGCATATTCCCATGCTGTATGTCAACCAGCGGGGGCTGCAGAATAACGGTAAGACCTGCTACACCTTCGACGGAATGACCGCCGCCTATGATGAAGAGGGAACGCTCCGGGCAGAAGCCCAGCCTTTCCACGAAGGACTTTCCTTCTTCACCTTTGATCCCGAAAGCAGAAAACTGGAAAGCCTGGCGCCGATGCCGCCATATACGGGGAACATGCTTCTTCCCGCTCTGCAGTACGGGGTAAGAAAATTTCTTTCCTCCATCCATACGGATAAAGTAGTCATCGGTGTTTCCGGAGGCATTGATTCCGCCGTAAATGCAGCTCTCTACCGTTCCGTTCTTCCGCCGGAAAATCTTCTTCTTGTCAATACGCCCACCCGCTTTAATTCGGAAATGACCAAAACCCTGGCCCGCGATCTGGCGGATAGACTGGGAACCCCCTATGTCACAGTGCCAATCGGTTCCTTCATTGATGAAACCGCATCCGTTCTGGAAGGTCTTCCTGCAGGCAGAAGCACCATCCATCTTACCGGTTTCATGAAGGAAAACATGCAGGCCCGGGACAGAAGCAGCCGTATTCTGGCTGCCCTGTCTTCCGCCTTCGGCGGCATTTTTACCTGCAACGCCAATAAAACGGAAATGACCGTAGGCTACAGCACTCTCTACGGAGATCTGGCCGGTGCCCTGGCTGCCACAGCGGATCTCTGGAAATATCAGGTCTATGAACTGGGCCGCCTCCTGAATGATTATTTTGGAAAAGAAATGATTCCCGAAGGCATCTTTACCGTCAAGCCCAGTGCAGAGCTCTCTGAAAACCAGGATATAACCAAAGGGCTGGGAGATCCATTGATTTATGAATATCACGACTACCTGCTGAAAAGCTTCGTTGAACCCTGGCAGCGTCTGACGCCGGAAGATATTCTTTCTTTCTATGCAGAAGGCACCCTGGAAGAGCATCTGGGCTGCCGGGTCAAGGTCAAGGACGTCTTCCCCACCGCCTCCGATTTCATCGGAGACCTGGAGCGCTGGTGGAACCTTTTTGCCGGATTTGCCGTAGCCAAACGGATTCAGTCCCCGCCTCTCATTGCCGTCAGCCGCCGTCCCTTCGGCTATGATCTGCGGGAATCCCAGGTATCCCCCTACTATACGGACAGATACAGAGAGCTGAAAAAGCAGCTGTGCGGCAGATCATAAAAAAACAAATGATAAATAATAAATAAGGCCTTCGGCTTCTCCATTCTATAAAAGAAGCTGTGAAAAATAATTTTCCCTTTTTCACAGCTTCTTTTCTTATTTCACCGCTCTCAGACAGAACAGGGGCAGGGGATCATAGTCCCACTCTTTAGACAGATGAACAAGACTGCGGATATCCTCTTCCACCGTGCAGGAAAAAAAGCCCAGCATCTTCAGCCGTTCCACATCCCATGCAGGACGGGTGTGAGTACTGATGCGGATGGAATTTTTTAAATCCTGACAGGTTTGTATCAAATCTGCATCCACTCCATGGTGTGCATTTTTAGCCAGCCGGGCAGTGGCAGTAAAATCAACAGGTCCATAGTCAGAATCCATATTCAGCAGAATTCCTCCCTGTTTCAGGGCTTTCCTCCAGGACGCATAGGCTTCAGGCACATCCGGCAGATTCCAGGTCAGGTTTCGGGAAATGATGACATCAAATTCGTTTTCAAAGGGAAGTTCCATGGCATTGCCCTGCCGCAGGCGAAGGCTCACCCCTTCTTTCCCGGCGTTTTCTGCCGCCACTTCCAGCATGGCAGGAGAAAAATCCAGAGCAGTCACCTCAAATCCCGCTTCCGCCATCAGAATGGCCAGAAACCCCGGTCCTGTACCCACGTCCAGTACACGGAGCCCTTTTTCTGCAGGCAGTCTTTCCAGAAGAAAATGTTTCCAGGCTTCTCTGTCCGGCCCGGCAAGCTCCTTTTCCCTCAGTGCTCCATAGGCTCTGCTTCTTGTATTCCAATAGGTTTTATTTTTCTTTTCAAAATCATCCATGGCGCTCTCCTTTGCCGGATATTTCTGTCATGATGAGAACAGAAATTTTCGAGGGAATGAAAAGATCCATCTCCTGATGTTATTATCTTAAAATGTATGTATAATATAAATGGAATTAAAATGTTTCTGCCCTGTTCAAAGAAAGCCGGTGTTTCCCATGGAAGAAATCCATCATCATGCCAATCATTCTCATACCCACGATCCGAAAGAAATCAGGGCCATTATCAATCGTCTGTCCAAGTCCATCGGCCACCTGGAATCGGTACGAAAAATGCTGGAGGATGGAAAGGACTGTGCTGACGTGCTCATCCAGCTTTCCGCCGTGCGCTCGGAAATCAACAATGCAGGAAAGCTGCTTCTCAAGGAACATATGGAACACTGCATTGTAGAAGCGGTGCAGGAAAATGACCAGGCCGCCATTGAACGCATGAACAAGGCAATCGATATGTTTATGAAATAGAAAATGAAATATCCATCATGCCGCTGTTTTCAGAAAACCGGGAAAGTACATTCTTTCCCGGTTCTTTTTTATCACAAAACAGCAGCCAGCAGCTTTTTTGTATAGGGATGACGGGGATGGCGGATCACTTCCGCCGTTTGTCCCTGTTCTACCACTTTTCCCTGTTCCATAATCATTACCCGGTCGCAGAGATAGGAAATCACTGCCAGATCATGAGAGATAAAAAGAAGGGTCAGTCCTTTTTCCACTTTCAGCTTCATCAGGAGGTCCAGTATCCCCTTCTGCACTTCCATATCCAGCGCGCTTACCGCTTCATCGCACACCAGGCATTCCGGGCGGGAGGCAAGGGCTCTGGCTATGGCCGCCCTCTGGCATTCCCCGCCGCTGACCTGGTGGGGATACTTGTCCGCTGTTTCTACAGGAAGGCCGCATTCTGTCAAAAGGTGCTCCATTTCTTCCCTGCCGCCTTTTTTCCCCTGCCGGTTCTGCAGATTCTCCATCAGACTTTTTCTCAAAGTCATGCGGGAATCGAAGGATTCCCGGGGCAGCTGGAAAACCATCTGCATTTTTTGATAAAGCTTTTTTCTTTCCTTCCAGGAAACAGGATTTCCTTCAAGGAAAAGCTCTCCTTCCGATAAAGGAAGAAGGCCGCAGACCATGCGGGCCAGTGTGCTTTTACCGCTTCCCGAGGCGCCGGCGATGCCCAGACATTCTCCCCGATACAGGGAAAAGGATATATCCTGCACTGCAGAAACTGCATGCCCTTTTTTCATGAACCTTCGGCTCAGGTGACGAGCTTCCAGAAAGGTATCCATTTCAAACCTCCAGTGAAATCATGGCATCCAGAAGCCTTTTCGTATAAGAGCTTCGGGGGCGGGAAAAGACATCTGCCGTATATCCCATTTCCTGGATTTCACCATTTTGAATCATCATGATTTTTTCAGAAAATTTCTTTGCTGCCTTCAGGTTATGAGTCACCAGAATCAGGGCAGTCCCCTTCTCCCGAAGGAGTTTCATTTCTTCCAGCACCTGCTGCTGAGACAGCACATCCAGGGCGCTGGTAGGTTCATCAGCCAGGATGAGGGACGGATGAAGAAGCCCCGCCATGACAAGTCCCATACGCTGGTTCATGCCGCCGGAAAGTTCAAAGGGATAGCTCTGCCAGATGCGGCGGGGCTCTGTGAGCCCTGTCTTTTTCATCAGAGTCTCTGCCATGCCATAGGCATCAGCGCTCCTTTTCCCATGCTGTGCCACATATTCTTCCACCTGGCTTCCTATGGTTCTGACAGGGCAGAGAGAGGCTCCCACATCCTGCGGAATCACTGCAATTTCCTTTCCCAGAAGCTTTCTTTTCTCATCCGGGTTCATATCCATAAGATTTCTGCCGCGGAAGCAGACATCTCCCTGCAGGATAGATCCATTTTCCCCCAGTACGCCGGTGACCGCCTTAAGGAGGGTGCTTTTCCCGCTGCCAGAGGCACCGGCTATCGCCAGAGTTTCTCCTTCATATAAAGAAAAACTTATATCCCGCAGCACCGTTTCCTCTCCATAGGAAACGGTGACATGGGAAAATTCTAAAAGAGCTCTCTGTCCCATCAGTTCACATCCAGATCCGAAGTAATTTCATAATAATCGCAGGGATGAGCCCGCAGGCCGGTAACACCTTTTCCTGCCACAATGCCCATCTGGAGATGAGAAGCAAAGAAGAAGGCATAGTCATCCAGAATGACCTGCTGCATTTCCATGGCCAGCTTCGTTCTTTCTTCCGGTGCAAAGGCAGTATGGAGTCCTGCGGCCAGTTCTTCCAGCCGGCCGCTGTGATAAAATCCCCTGTTCTTGGAAGAAGAATCCAGCGCACAGGTAGTGAAAAAGTATTCCGGATCCCCGGTAGGTGCGGTGACCATGGCACTCACATACACATCATAATTTCCTGTTTTCAGCACATTCAGATGGTCCGACGTATTATTGATATCCACTTTAATGCCGATATCTTTTAATGACTGCTGAGCCGATTCCGCCAGAAGAGGGAGTTCCATTCTTCCGGGATAGGTGAGCCAGCGGACAGTAAGGTCTTTCCCATCCTTATCCACATACCCGTCGCCATCCGTATCTTTCCAGCCTGCTTCAGCCAGTTCCTTTTTCGCAGCTTCCACATCATAAGGCTGAGGAACTATTTTTCCATCGCCAAAGGGCATGGATTTCGGGAAAGGCCCCTCTGCCGGCTCCCCATGTCCATCCAGCAGGACTTTTACGAAGCTGTCCTTGTCAATGGCCTGGGAAATGGCTCTGCGCACATGAATATCCTTCATCACATCAGAATGCATGTTGAACTGTCCGAAGAAAGTCCGGCTGGTGGCCACGGAGCTGATGGTATAATCATTTCCTGTAAAGGACGGATAACTGGCATAGGGGAGCCCATAGGCGGCATCCGCATCGCCGGACTTCAGAGCCGCCGTCATAGCGCCCCCGTCAGTAACCGCTTTAACCTTTATTTTTGCCACATGCACCTGACCGCCCCAGTAATTGTCATTTTTCTTCAGATCGATTTCCGTATCGCTCACCTTTTCCGCCACATAGGGGCCGGTGCCGATAACCATATCTCCGTCGGCCCCGGCCTTCATGTCAATAATGGCTCCATAGGGATCGCAGAGATAATGGATCAGGGCCGGGCAGGGCTCGGACGTATGGATTTTAACTGTATTTCCTTCAGCCTCTATGCTGTCAATATGCATATCCCGAGGTGCCCGGTCATGGACAGCAATGAGGTGTTCCAGACAGGCCTTCACCGCTTCGCCGTTTACCGGATTGCCGTTAGAAAAGGCAATGCCGCTGCGAAGAGTGATTTCTACTGTATTCGGATCAAGAAATTGATAGGACTCCGCCAGCCAGGGCTCCGGTTCCATGGAATCAGAAAACTTAAAAAGAGTTTCTCCCACACCGTAGCGCACCGCTGACCAGCCGGAATAATTTTTGTGGGGATTCAGTCCCGCATCTCCCATATCCACGCCATAGCCGGTGGTCATATAAACGAAGGGCTTTTCTTTTCCGGATGGCGAACTGCTGCCGCAGCCTGCAAGACCGGCTGTCAGTCCCAGGGAAACCAAAGCCAGGGCTATCCATCTTTTTTTCATCTGCTTTCCTCCTCACAGCTGATGGGGATCCAGGTAATCCCTCAGCGTATCACCCAGTAAATTAAAAACCATAACCGTTATAAAGATGGCCGCACCGGGACCGAAAACCATCCAGGGATAAAGTGAAATAAAGCTTCTGCTTTCACTGATCATGGCTCCCCATTCCGCACCAGGCGGCTTGACACCCAAACCCAGAAAAGAAAGGCCCGCAATTTCCATCATCATCGTTCCCAAATCAAGAACCGCCGTCACTAACAGGGTACCTGCCATATGGGGAATCATGTGGCGCCCGATTATGACCGCTGTAGAAGTACCGGCCATGCGGGATGCATCAATGAAGGGACTGCCCTTGAGCTGCAGGGCCAGGTTTCTTGACAGTCTTCCATACTTAGGCCAGGAAACGGCAGCCAGGGCAAGCACTGCATTCTGGATGCCGCCGCCAGTCACGCCGGCTACAGCCAGAGCAAAAACCAGTCCCGGGAAGGCAAGAAACAAATCGGATATCCCCATAAGAGCCGCATCCATCTTTCCTCCCTTCCAGGCGGAAAAGAGGCCAATCACCGTTCCCAGCAGGGTAACCGAGGCAGCCAGGGAAAATGCAGCCAGCACAGTGGTCCTGCCGCCTGTCAGGATGCGGGAAAAAAGATCCCTGCCATATCGGTCTGTTCCCAGAATATGGACACGATCAGGCGCCATGTGGGCTATGGCCAGATTCTGGGCATAGGGATCATAGGGGCAGAGCCAGGGAGAAAGAAGAAAAAGCAGAATCACCAGAAAGGCCGCCAGAAGAAGAAGGGCCATTTTTCTTTCTGTCCTGCGGTTTCTCCTCTTTATTTTTCTTACCGTTTTTTCTATCATTCTCCCCTCCTCTCTTTCCCCATGCGGGGGTCCAGCCTTTCACAAAGACAGTCGCAGCACAGGTTCACCAGCGTATAAATGACAGCCATCCATACCACATAGGCCTGAATCAGCGGATAGTCTCTCATCATAATGGCATCCACCGCCAGTTTTCCTGCTCCATCCCACATGAAAATGGTTTCCACCACCGCCGTACCTCCCAGAAGACTTCCCAGAGACATAAAGAGCAGAGGCATGATGGAAAGAAACGAGGACGGCAGCACACTTTTCCAAAGAATCACCTTTTCCGGAATCCCTCTTTCTCTGGCGCCGGTGACGTATTCCTTTCCCAGTTCCTCCAGCACCCGGGACCGCACCTGTCTTGTATACCTGGCGCTCATAGGCAGAGCCAGTGTCAGGGCAGGGAGAAATACGGATGACAGGGTATTGTCGGAAACAGCGGGAAACAGATGGAATTTCACAGAGAGGAAGTAAATCAGGATCAGGGCCATCAGAAATCCCGGCACGGAAATCCCGCCAAAGCTCAGGAAACGGAGAATATAATCCCCCGGCCTGTCATGATGGGAGGCGGCATAAATTCCCAGAGGCACCGACACCGCCAGAGTCATGACCATGGCCGTAAAGGCCAGGTACAGCGTATGGGGAAGTTTGGAAATAAAAGTATCAAATACCGGCTTCTGAGAAACGTAGCTGATGCCCATATGACCTGTCAACATGCCCTCAAGCCAGGAAAGATACTGCTCCCCAAAGGGCCTGTCCAGACCGTATTTATGACGGGCCGCATCCAGCACATCCTGAGAAACGGCAGTTCCCGCGTTTTCATAAAAATAAGACACCGCATCTCCGCCGGCCAGGTGCATCATGGCAAAGGTGAGAAAGGTGATTCCCAAAAGAAGGGGAATCAGCAGCAGTAATTTTCGCAGTACATAGTTCTTCATCCATTTATCTCTCCTGTCATCGTTTTTCATGGTATCATAGAGAAAACTTCGTCCCAAGCCCCCACGGGGGATAAAAACAGTCCCTATGCCTTACAGGCATAGCACTAAAAAAAGCTGCCATCATAGTGTTTTTATGATGACAGCTTTTTCTGATTCTCTTTATGCCCTGGCCCGGTCAAAAGCCTGTTTCACTGCGGCGTAAATGGTATCATAGTCCATCCCCGGCTTGGCTTCAAACTGCTTTTCTCCTTCAATGAAAAGGCTGGGTACATAATAATAGTCCTTTCCATAGGGAGCTGCCAGCTCCGGCTGGGTGGTTTCATCAATTTCCTCAACCTGTACATCCCTGTAAGCCTCTTCCTGTTTGAGAGCAGCAATGGCTCTGCGCGCATTGGCGCAGTAGGGACAGCCGGGAATCTTGATCATGATAATTTTTTTCATAGGATGGCCTCCTTGCTCTGCTATATTTATTTCTATAGATATAGAATACACGATATCCTGATTTTTCACAAGTATTTTATGGTGATTCTGCAGGCAGTGCTTTCCCCGCTCTTCCACTGACAAAAACAGCAGGAAAGGATATCCCTTCCTGCTGTTTTTTATCAGTCTTCCCTGAAATAGGGTTTGAAATTGGATTCATGGATATTGCGTCCGCTGTTAGCGCGGGGCTGTCTTTCCGGCCTGTTTTCAAAGCGTCTCTGCTTTTTGCCTTCCGTACGGCGGCCTGCCTCGCTGCTCCGTCTCCTCCGGGGTCTTTCCCCTTCAAAGCGGCGGCGGGGAGCTCCCTTGCGTCTGCGGAAATTCGGCATTTCTTCCGTAATCTTTACAGGGGTCACATCGGGCTGCTTCGTCAGCAGTTTAATGGCTGCAGCCACCAGAGATACGGAATCTACATCATTCAGAAGATCTTCCGCACTTTCCCGGTATTCTTCCAGTCCGCCGCCCTGCGCCGTATCGGAAAGGCTTTCAATGGCTGCCTTCTGGTTTCCTTCGATCACTTCGGAAAGGGTAGGAACGGAGCGCCTTTTAATCCGGCGGCGGATGACTCTTTCAATATCCCTGAGCTGTCCCATTTCCCTGGAAATAACAAAGGTTACGGCCAGTCCTGTCTTTCCCGCACGTCCGGTACGTCCTACACGGTGTACGTAGATCTCGGGATCCTGGGGCATATCAAAATTATACACGTGGGTAACGCCGGAAATATCAAGGCCTCTGGCTGCCACATCTGTAGCAACCAGAATATCAATGGTGCCTTCCTTGAACTGACGGACCACCGTGTCCCGTTTCTGCTGGGAGAGATCTCCATGCAGGCCTTCTGCCATGTAGCCTCTCTTCTTCAGTGCTTCCGTCACTTCATCGCATCTTCTCTTGGTGCGGACAAAGACGATGGCCAGTTCCGGATCCTGCATGTCCAGAAGACGGCAGAGGGCATCAAATTTCTGCCGGTCCGGCAGTTCAATGTACTCCTGTTCAATGAGATCGATAGTAACGGTGGCAGCCTTGATTTTAATAAGTTCCGGATCTTTCAGGAATGTTTCTGCCAGCTGGCGGATCGGTTCCGGCATGGTGGCAGAGAAGAACATGGTCTGCCGTTCCTCGGGAATGGCTGCCAGGATGGTGCGGATATCGTCAATGAATCCCATATCCACCATCTCATCCCCTTCATCCAGTACAAGAATCTGGACATGGGACAGATCAATGGTACCTCTCTTCATATGATCCATGAGGCGGCCCGGCGTAGCAACAATCACATTCGGATGCTTCCTGAGAGCCTTGAACTGCCGTTCAATATCCTGTCCGCCATAGATCGGCAGGGCATGGATAGGAAGGTACTGGGCCAGATGGTTGATTTCTTCCGCCGACTGGATAGCCAGTTCACGGGTCGGCGAAAGAATGACAGCCTGAGGGCCCGGCTTGGATACATCAATCCGTTCCAGCACAGGAATGCCAAAAGCTGCCGTTTTCCCTGTCCCGGTCTGCGCCTGGCCGATGAGATCCTTTCCGGTCAGGGCTGTGGGAATGGCTGCCTTCTGGATAGGAGTGGGTTCTTCAAATCCCATATCCTCCACTGCCTTCATGATTTCCGGCGCAATGCCCAATTCTTTAAAAGTGTCGTACATATTTCCTCCTGTATGCGTTCATGGGTACGCGGGCGTCTTCGCCCAATATAAGTAAAAGCAGGCCTTTGATATTTTCCTATGCACCCTGTGCATCTTCCCGGTATTCGAAGATGGGCTGAACAGCAGCACCTTCCCCGCCGGGGCATTAAAAAAGAGAACGCCCCATGCGTCTCTCCCATGATTCAGATCTATGATTGTCCGTTCTCGCTGGATGCCTGCATATTATTGTTATTATATCATACTTTTTCGAAATTCTTAAGATTTTTTTATAAACGGTATCCGGGGCAGAATGACTGCCGCAGTTGGAGCAGAGCTTTTATTTCAAAAAATATTTCATTTCCCTATTGCATATATATTCAAAAAGTTGTATTATTATAGCAATCCAAATTGCATCTGCTTTTCAGCATTTCAAATATTATTGAAATTTTTGTGGAAATTATCTAATTCTCATTATACAGTTTTGAATAAATATTCATACATATACAGAAAGCAGAGAACATTCATGAAGAAAAGAGGTCGTCTCAATGATGTACGAAAAGGAAGTCAAAGAAAAAGTCACACACATTCTGCCACAGGTGGTGACCTGGAGACGACATTTCCATGAATATCCCGAACTTTCCGGACAGGAAGTCAAAACATCGGAATATATCCAGGACGTTTTCAAAAGCCTGGGCATTCCTTATGAAACAGGATTTTTCCAAAATGCTGTACTGGGCATCATCAAGGGAAACCATCCCGGAAAAACAGTGGCTCTCCGGGCAGATATGGATGCCCTTCCGGTAACGGAACTCACAGGGCTTCCTTTCGCTTCCAAAAACAAAGGCGTCATGCATGCCTGCGGCCATGACGGCCATATGTCCATTCTTTTAGGCGCTGCTGCCGTATTAAATGAAATGAAGGATAAGATTCACGGCACCGTCAAAATTGTATTCCAGCCTGCCGAAGAAGAAGCAGCCATCGGAGGGGGCCGGCATATTGCCGCCAGCGGAAAGCTGGATGATGTTTCCGAAATCTACGGTCTCCATGTATGGCCGGAGCTTCCCACCGGCACTGTAGGACTGAAGCCCGGCGCCCTGATGGCCGCATCCGACCGTTTCTATGTCCACATCAAAGGCAAATCCACTCACGCTGCCCAGCCTCACAACGGTACCGATGCCCTGGTGGCGGCAGCCCATTTTATCATTGATGTACAGTCCCTCATTTCCAGGGAAATGAATCCCATGGACAATGTGGTCTGCACCATAGGACTTATGAATGCAGGCACCCGCTACAACGTAGGCGTGGAAGACGCTTATCTGGAAGGCACCTGCCGGACCTACCGCCCGGAGCTCCGTGACAAAATGGAAATCCGTCTGGGTGAAATCCTGAAGGGGCTGGATGTCATGTTCCATACCCATTCCGAGCTGAATTACGTAAGAGGGCACAGCGCTACCATCAACACCCCGGAAAAGATTGACTTCCTGAAAAAAGTTGGCATAGCCTACCTGGGAGAAGAGCATATCCTGCAGCCGGAATTTCCTTCCATGTGTGCGGAAGACTTTTCTTCCTACCTTGAAAAATTCCCCGGTGCCTTCTTCTGGCTGGGTACGGGAGACGGCAGTACACCGGCTCTGCACAATGCATCCTTTGCCATCAATGAAGCCATTCTTCCTCTTGGCGTCACCATGGAAGCCGCTGCCGCTCTGGAGGCACTGTCCCGATGAGGATATGGTTCCGTCTATGAATTTGAGATTCCCAAAAAGTTAAAAACATACAACGAGGTATATCATGAAAAGCTTACTGAACCATTCCTTTCTCACCATGCTTGACTACACACCGGAAGAGTTTGCCTACTACCTGGATCTGGCAGAAAAGCTGAAGCAGGATAAGGCTGCCGGAAAAGAAATCAAAACGCTCAGCGGCAAAAATTTTGCGCTCATTTTTGAAAAAGATTCCACCCGCACCCGCTGCGCTTTCGAAGTAGCCGCCCATGACCAGGGAGCCTACACCACCTACCTGGGTCCTACCGGCACCCAGATCGGCAAAAAGGAATCCATTGCCGATACCGCCAGAGTGCTGGGAAGCATGTTTGACGCCATCGAATTCCGGGGCTTTGCACAGAGTGCTGTGGAAGAACTGTCCGCCAAGGCCGGCGTCCCCGTCTGGAACGGCCTTACGGACTATGACCATCCCACCCAGACGCTTGCCAATTTCCTGACCCTGAAGGAACACTTCAAAAAACCGTTGAATCAGCTTTCCTATGCCTATGTAGGCCATGGCCAGTCCAATATGGCCCATGCCCTCATGGCAGGTGCTGCCCTTGCAGGCATGGATTTCAGAATCATCGGCCCCAGCCAGTTCTTCCCGGAAGATGATTTCACCGCCAAATGCAAAAAGATTGCGGAAAAAACCGGCGCTTCCTTTACCTTCACCGATGATCCCGTAGAAGGAGTCAAAGGGCTGGATGTCATTTACACCGGCGTTTGGGTAACCATGGGAGATCCCTACGAACTGTGGGGAGAAAGAATCAAGCTGTTCATGCCTTACCGCATTACCATGGACATGATAAAAAATACAGGCAACCCGGATACCGTTTTCTGCCACTGCCTGCCTTCCTTCCATAATACGGAAACAAAAGTAGGAAAAGATATTTATGAACGGTTCGGCCTGGACGGCATCGAAGTCACCGATGATGTCTTTGAAGCACCCTTCTCCCTGGCCTTTCAGGAAGCCGCCAACCGGCTTCCCACCATTAAAGCGGTCATGGTCGCCACCTTTGGCGAATATCCCATGGGCTGCTGAAAGGAGGAATTAATCATGAAACAGGCACTGCCAAAAGTATTCATCGTAGGCGAATCGGGAACCACAGGACTCCGTCTCCAGGATCGTCTGGCTCAGCGGACAGATCTGGAGCTTCTCCATCTTCCGGAAGATAAACGGAAGGACCTTCCCACCATCCGGGCCTATGCCAAAGAAGCAGACCTCATGTTCCTCTGCCTCCCCGATGCAGCTTCCAAAGAAGTGGTAGACGCAGTTAAGGACATTCCCATCCGTATTCTTGACACCTCTACGGCTCACCGCACCTCCGATGACTGGGTGTACGGATTCCCGGAACTTTCCAAAGAACAGAAAAATGCCATTGCCGAAGCAGATAAAGTGGCCGTTCCCGGCTGTCATGCCAGCGGCGTCATCGCCATCCTTTATCCATTAATCCATGCAGGCATTCTTCCTATCAATTATCCTCTCCACTGCTTCTCCCTCACCGGATACAGCGGCGGCGGGAAAAAGATGATTGCCCAGTATGATGAAGAACCGGGTGCAGACTTCAAGGCTCCCCGTCAGTACGGACTTTCCCAAAACCATAAGCATCTGCCGGAAATCATGAAAGTGTGCCATCTCTGCGAAGCACCCCTCTTTTCCCCGGTGGTGGACGACTTTTTTGAAGGCATGGAAGTGACCATCGGCTTCCACACCCACTTCCTCCAGCTTCCCTGCGGACTGCCGGGCGACATTGACACCGATGATTTCCACATGATTTATGAAAAGCACTACCAGGGATCCAAACTGATCCACCTGTCTCCTCTTTCCCTGGAAGAAACCAACGGGCTTTTCCTCTCAGCCAATGAAAATGCAGGAAAAGACAGCCTGACCATCCACATTGCCGGCAATGACGACAGGGTACTGGTTATTTCTTCTTTTGACAACCTGGGTAAGGGCGCCTCCGGAGCCGCCATCGAATGCATGAATATCATGCTGGGCATGCCGGAAGAAACAGGACTGGTTGTGTAGAGGAAAGACGTTTCTGCCGCTTCCCAAATTCAGAGAGTTCGCAGACCCGCATGAAGATTCTTACAACTTGGAGCCCGACACTCTCCCAGCATACCAGTTCACTAATATAAGGAGCCAACTATGAATACATCCAACGCAGTACGGGCGGAAATATTAACCCAGGCCGTACCTTACATCAAAGAATATACCGGTAAATATGTAGTCGCCAAGTACGGCGGAAACGCCATGACTGATCCGGAGCTGAAAAAATCCGTTATGCAGGATATCCTTCTTCTTCAGCTGGTAGGCGTCAAAGTCATCCTCGTCCATGGCGGAGGACCGGAAATCAGTGCCATGCTGAAAAAGCTGTCCATTGAATCTCATTTTGAAAACGGGCTTCGTGTCACCGACGATGCTACCATGGAGGTAGTGCAGATGGTCCTGGCAGGCAAAGTCAATAAAAGCCTGGCTGCCGACCTTTCCGCCCTGGGCGGTAAAGCCGTAGGCCTCTGCGGCATTGACGGCGGTCTCATCAAAGTCCACCAAAAAGACGCAAAGCTGGGGAATGTAGGCGAGATCGATGAAATCAATACCAAAATCCTGGATGATCTCCTGGATGGAGGCTTCATCCCCGTTATCTCCTCCATCGGTATCGATAATGAAGGCAACCCCTACAATATCAACGCCGACACCGCCGCCGCCAAAATTGCCGCTGCACTCCATGCGGAATCCATGGTAGTCATGAGCAATATCAATGGAGTGCTCAAAGACAAAGACGATGAAAGCTCTCTCATTAAACAGATTTCCCTCTCTGAAGCAGAAGAACTGAAAAGCAGCGGCGTCATTGCCGGCGGCATGATTCCCAAAGTGGACTGCTGCACCAATGCAGTGAAAGAAGGCGTCGAAAAAGTCTTCATCATCAATGGAGAAATCCCCCATGCCATTCTCATTGAACTGCTCACAGACGAAGGCCTGGGAACCATGTTTACTCATTAAAAAGGCGGTTTTGCCGCCCCGGGTTCAGACAGTTCAAGGAGAGCAGGGCGCTCACTTTGCCAGCGAAGTAATTCTACATTTCTCTATGAACCAGCCCGGAAGGCAAAGCCGATTCCGGACCAAACCTGCCCTATCGGAACGCAGTCCCGGTAGGGTCTTGAACCCTTTGAAGCCCTTTGCTTTCGGGAATACTTACCACCCATCAGTTCACTAATACAAGGAGATTCACTATGAATACAGAAGAAAAAGATGCTGCCTATATTGCCCATACCTATTCCAGGTATCCCGTATGCTTTGTAAAAGGAAAAGGATCCCATCTCATAGATGAAAACGGAAAGGAGTACATTGACCTGGGAAGCGGTATCGGCGTCGATATTTTCGGCGTAGCCGATGAAAAATGGATGGATGCCGTTACCGCCCAGCTCCATGAGCTGAACCATGTTTCCAACCTTTTCTATACAAAGCCCATGGCCAATCTGGCCGAGATGCTCTGCCGGAAGACAGGAATGAAAAAAGTCTTCTTCTCCAATTCCGGTGCTGAAGCCAATGAATGCGCCATCAAAGGAGCCAGAAAATACTCCATTGACAAGTACGGAAAAGAAAGAAATGAAATCGTCACCCTCATCAATGGATTCCATGGCCGTACCATTACCACTCTGGCTGCCACAGGGCAGGATATTTTTCACAAGGATTTCTTCCCCTTTACTCCGGGATTCCTCTATACCCCTGCCAACGACCTTCCCGCTTTCATCAAGCTCTGCGAAGAACATCCCCATATCTGCGCTGTCATGGTAGAACCTATCCAGGGAGAAGGCGGTGTTCATCCCCTGTCCAAAGAATTTTTTGAGGGAATCGGAAGCTATGCCAAAGACCATGATATTCTCCTCATTGTAGATGAGGTGCAGACAGGCAACGGACGCACAGGAAAGCTCTACGGCTATATGAACTATGATGTAACGCCGGACATCGTCTCCACCGCCAAAGGCATCGGCGGCGGTCTTCCGCTGGGTGCCACCATGTTCAATGAAAAGACGGCAGATGTGTATACTCCCGGCACCCACGGCTCCACCTTCGGCGGCAATCCTATTGCCTGTGCCGGTGCTCTTTCCATTCTTTCCAGAATTGATGATGCCCTTCTGCAGGAAGTTCAGGAAAAGGGAGCTTACATCAAAGATGCCTTCACCGGTGCCAAAGGGGTAAAGTCCACTGCCGGCATGGGCCTCATGTGGGGCATTGAACCGGAAAAGGATGTAAAGGAACTGGTGCCTCAGCTTCTGCAGAAAGGAGTCGTGGTGCTCACTGCCAAAGAAAAGATCCGTCTCCTGCCGGCCCTGAATATTCCCTGGGACGATCTGAAAAAAGCTGTATCCATCATGAAGGACCTGTTAGCTGAATAACAAATGCAGGCCTTTCTCCAAACCTGTATCCCGTTCCGCCGGGATACAGGTTTTTTATGAAATGGGGAACAGGAGCCGTCCTGCTTTCGGAAATATAATACTTTGATTTCATGCCTTTCAGGCATGAAGTGCAAGAATAACAAGGTATTGGAACACAGTCCTGAAAATGCCTATACTGAAGAAAATATGGGAAATGACTTCAGCTCCTGCCGGAGCCGTTTCTATGATTTTTGTAAAGCCAAGGTGATCATGATGAAAATTTCCAGCGTTTTGAAACCCATGCTGCTCGGCCTGACCGTACTCACTGTCTCCGCCTGCGGAAATGACAGCAGCAGTACCGGCGCCGCCGCTTCCACCCCTGTTCCTGCAGCCCGTTCCTCCTCCAGCGGTGCCTACGTTCCCAATCCTACAGGAAAACCCATGTCTGAAGATATAAAAGATGAATTGGAAAGTCTTCATAAAAAGGAAGCGGCTTCCATTCCTACCATTAAGGAGCTCCCTGCAGGCAGCAATAAAGGCAAGAAAGTGCTGATTGCCTACTTCACCTGGGGTGGCAGAAGCGGCGAAATGGCTCACTATATCCAGCAGAAAACCGGCGGTGATATCTATGAAATCAAAAGAGACCCCGACTATCCTTCCGGCTACAATGATGTAATCAGGGAATCGGCTCGTGAACTGGATGAAGGCGTGATGCCGAAAGTAGCCGGCACGCCGCCGGATGCATCTTCCTATGATGTGCTGATTCTGGGCTATCCCTGCTGGTGGTTCACGGAACCCCTCATTGTCACCTCTTTCCTGCAGGGACAAAATCTGAAGGACAAGCTGATTGTTCCCTATATGTGTTCCTTCTCCAGCCCCTTTGAAGTGACCCTTCCTGCCCTTCACGCAGCAGCGCCGGATGCCAGGATTTTTACAGGCCTCACACTGGATAAGGATACGGACGAACACCCTGCCATTGATGACTGGCTGACCAAAGCAGGGTTCTAAGCAGAAAAATCACAGATTCATCTGCAGAATCAAACCGGCATTTCCTGAAAAAGACCCGTACCGGCCCCCGGGATTCAAATCCCTGTAAAATCCTGACATACACGGGCGCTCCTGCAGGGGAACGCCCATGCAGTCTTTTCTGTGTACCGGAGGTTTCTTATGAAAAAAAGAATGCTGATTGATACAGCCATGCTGCTCACCTTTCTCCTGCTGCTGGACTATCGATTTGTTCATAATAAAGGACACGAAATTCTGGGGATTCTTTTTCTGGTGCTGGCCCTGATCCACAACAGATGGAATCTTTCCTGGTATCGATCCCTCCTGCGGGGAAAGTGGACAAAGCAGCGGCTGTTTTCATTTCTGGTTAACCTGGTGCTGATTGTTTCCTTTCTCACAGTAATGGTCACCGGGCTTTCCATTTCCATGACCGTCTTCCCCTTCCATCCCCACATGTCTTTCCGGATAAACGGTCTTCACCAGGCAGCCGGCTTCTTCATGCTGCTTTCCGTAGGTCTTCATTTGGGCCTTCACTGGAACGCCATCCTGCCCCGGCTGCAGAGAAGCCTTTCCCTTAAAAAATCAAAGGTTCTGACCTGGGGAAACCGGATGCTCCTCCTCATCATTGTTTCATCGGGCATTTACTTTTCCTTCGACTACCATGTAGCCAGCCATCTGCTCATGCTTTCTGCCAGAGGCACCCGCTCCCTGTTCAGCGGTCCGGGCTGGTTCCTCTACGGTCACCTTATGATTATTGGTCTTTATGCCGCTGTCTCCTATTACGGGCAGAAACTGCTGCAGAGACGATAAAAAATTGAGATTGGAAAAAGAGAACAGAAGGACTTCAATGCAAAACGGCTGATTCCTCTATCTTCAAATTCCATATCTCAATTTTTTATTTGTTAAAATACTTCCCCAAATGCTTCGTCTATGTTCTTTACATCTTCCAAATGGAGAACAATGTCCTTCAGCATTTCATAAGACTTTTCCC
>NZ_JBJEXP010000068.1:0-8348 GCF_051885895.1 Dialister sp.
ACTATTTTTTTCTTAAATTCATAACTGTGTTTTGCCATAAAAAACTGACCCCCAAAATTGTTAGATTTTTGGTCTAACAATTGGGGGTCAGCTCATTGAACATTTTTCACAGTCCTTTTTCATGTTTATGATTTACTGTAAATCGTAATTATAGTCCTTATCCAGCGTTCCGGTGAGATGAAGGAGGGCTGGTGCATCGGCGGCATCTATGAGAAGAGCCCGGTTTCTCATGACTGCCTTGGCGCTTCCGTAGGGAGTGCGGATTTCATTCCAGTTGGCAGACCATTCGGCTTTGATACCGGCTGCTCTGGCCAGAGGAATGATGGGTAGATAGATGTGGCCGTCCTTGCCCAGGGCTTTCGGTTCCAGTTTCTTTCCATTCAGGTAAATATCATAGACCTTTGCCACATATCTTGGATTTCCATCAGAGGCGGTGATGGCCTGCTGAATGTCTTCATCGGACACAAAAGCCGCTGCACCGAAGGGAGCCAGTTTCTGCCGTACTTTGCTTACGTCCAGCGGTTCCCGTCCGTAGCCGTCGGGATAGATGTAGTAGACGACAGTGTGATCCTGTTCCTGCTGCACGACAACCCGTTCGTAAAGGATGTCTACGGGAATGCCCTTGACGATATGCGCGTAGAGATCTTCTACATCTTTTTCATTCAGTCTGACACAGCCATGGGAGGCATAGGTGCCGATGGCGGATGGTACGTTGGTGCCATGGATGCCGTAATTGCCGCCTATGCCGATCCAGCGGTAGCCGATGGGGCAGTCAGGTCCGGACGGAATGGTGGTGCCGGTGTCCGGATCTATCCAGGTGGGATTGATTTCCATATCCACCACGGTTCTCCTGCCTACCGGGGTTGGAGAGGATGGTTTCCCCGGAGCGATGGGGTACATGCGGATGCCCACGTCGCCCTGGTAGAGGGTCAGAAGGCGGCTGGCAAGATTGATTTCAATGCGCTTGTCCTCAAACCTCGGTTTTTCCGGCGCTTTTTTCACTTCTTCCGCATCCTGCTTTTCTTCCGCCGGAGCGGCGTCCTGTTTCACTGCCGCTGCGTCGGCTTTTTCCACCGAGAGAGCAGCAGGCTGCTGCACGTCCTGTCTGCCGGAGCTTTTCTTTTTTGTATTCTCTCCGGCTTTCTGTTTTGCATGGCTTCTGTCCGTCTTTTTCACCTTTTCGGTTTTCAGGACTTTTCCTTTAATGACTGTAACTTCCCCGCTTTCAGAAATCGGTTCTTCTGCAGCGCCCGCTTCCAGAATTCCGCAGGTTCCCAGGGCAGCGCAGAGAACGGCTGCCAGGATGATGTGTTTCATCAATATATGTCCCCTTCTGTATTAGAAATGATTATATGTATAGATTATGGATTTTCCCCGTGTCTCCGTTTTCGTTCTTCCGCCAGACCTTCCAAAAGGTTCGGCATGGCTTCGCTCTTCCATACCCAGTCCGGTGCCAGAGCGGATGCCTTTTCCTTGGCTGCCAGAAGATCATAGTAAACCTGCCATTTGGAATCCACCAGGCTCCGTCCGGACTGGCGAAGCAGGTAGGCCGGATGGAAGGTGGGCATAACCGGTATGCCATGGTAGTCAATCCAGTGTCCCCGGGACCGGATAATACCTGCCTCATGGCCCAGGAAGAAACGAAGCGCCACCTTCCCGAGACCTACAATGACCTTTGGCTTAACCAGGGCAATTTCCGCAGCCAGCCAGATGGAGCCGCAGAAGCTGCCTTCCTCCATGGTAGGTGTCCTGTTGCCCCGAGGCCGGCATTTGACAATATTCGTCACATATACATGATCTCTTGTAATGCCTACGGAAAAGAGCGCCTTGTCCAGAAGCTGTCCGGAGGGGCCCACCAGGGGTCCTCCGTAATCATCCTCGACCCCGCCGGGGCCCTCCCCTACGATCATGAGAGGCGCATCGGAAGGCCCGGAAGAAAGGACAGGCCCCAGTCCCCCTTCCCGCCGCAAAGGACACCGGCTGCAGCTGCGAATGGCCATAGCCAGCGCTTCATGGGTGGGGTATGTTTCCCGCTCCCCTTCTCCATACATCTCCCGACGCCGGCGGGCTGCGTACTCTTCGGGATCTTCATGTCCAAATAAATCCAATGATATCACCTGTTCTTATACATGGGCCGCCTTTGGCGGCCGGGTTCACAAAGTTCACAAGGTTCTGCCCGCTTTCAGCGGGCGGGTTCAGCGGGGGGGGTGGTATCGCCTGACGGCGATGAGTTTTATATAGTGCCGCCTACGGCGGCATTTAAAACTCCCCTTTGAACCGGCCCGCTCTGCGGTCTAAACCCATCGTTCGGCGCAGCAGCGCACGAACGATGGAACCCTCGCCCGCACAAGCGGGCGTCAACCCTTTTGCGTTCGGGAATACATCCAGCCGGCACCATTGTCTCAAGCCTACTGCATATCCGGCGGCGGTTCCTGGTTGGTAATTTCATAGAAAAGAGTGAACTGGCCGGCAAAATGAAGTTTCACCGTATCTACGGGGCCGTTTCTGTTTTTAGCCAGAATGATTTCGGTTTCATTTTTCCGCGGATCATCATCTTCAATTTCCCGGTTATAGTAAGCTTCGCGGTACAGGAAGCTCACCATATCCGCATCCTGTTCCAGAGAGCCCGATTCGCGGAGGTCGGAAAGGAAGGGCCGGTGATCCTGGCGGGACTCTACGCTTCGGGAAAGCTGGGACAGGGCGATGACCGGCACATTCAATTCTCTGGCCAGACTTTTCAGAGAGCGGGAAATCTCGGAAATTTCCTGCTGCCGGTTGTCCCCGTTTCTGGATGCATTCTTGGCCTGCATGAGCTGGAGGTAGTCGATCATAATAATATCCAGCCCGTGTTCCGCTTTCAGGCGGCGGCACTTGGAACGAATTTCCGAAACGGAAATGCCCGGCGTATCATCGATATAGAGCGGCGCATCCATAAGCACGCTGGCCGCATTGGCCAGCTGATCCCATTCCTTCTGGGTGGAAATCCGTCCGGTGCGCAGGCGGGAACTGTCCACCAGGGCCGTGGAGCAGAGAAGACGCTGTACCAGCTGTTCCCGGGACATTTCCAGGGAGAAAAAGGCCACGCTCCTGTGGGCGGAAGAAATGCTCATGTTTTTGGCAATATTCAGCACAAATGCAGTTTTACCCATGGACGGGCGGGCTGCCACGATGATGAAATCCCCCTTCTGGAAGCCGCTGGTCAGTGCATCCAGAGAAGGAAATCCGCTGGCCAGGCCGGTGATGGATTCCTTATTGCGGAATTTTCTTGTAATTTCCTGCAGTTCCGACTGTACAGCCTCTCCAATGGGCGTAAAATCGGAGTGTCTTTCATCCCGGGTCACTTCCAGTATGGACTTTTCCGCATCGTCCGTAATGTCCGCCACATCCTGCCTTTCGGAATAGGCTTCATCGGCTATGGTGCCGGCAGCGTCAATGAGCCGACGGAGCTTTGCCTTGCCTGCCACAATTTCCGCATGACGGTCCACCGATTTGGTAGTCACCACGTTGGCGGGAAGTTCGTTCACATAGAGCACGCCTCCCACATCGTCCAGCCGTCCCATGCGTTTCAGTTCTTCCGTCACCGTGAGAATATCCGCCGGTTCGCCCCGGTGGGACAGGTTCAGAATGGCCTGAAAAATAATGGCATTGGCTTCTCTATAGAAATCAGACGGCGTGAGCATATCCTCAGCTGTAAGGATGGCATCCTTGTCCAGCAGCATGGCGCCCAGAACGGACTTCTCCGCATCAATATTCTGCGGAGGCACCCGGGATACGATCATGGTGTCTGTATCTGAATTCTTTTTCCAGTCCTTCTTCGGACGGAAATCCTTACCCTGATAAGTATCAGCCAAAAAAATGCCTCCTTTCATGAAATGATATTTGCACTTTATATTTTAGCATATTGGTGGATAGGGGGACAGTGAAACAGTGGGAAAGTGAAGACTGCTGTCTTCTATCTTCTGCTGTTGTCTACTGGACAGTATTCCCGACAGCAGGGGGTTCAGGCGCCTTCGGCGCCCGGGTTCAAGGCCTCGCCGGGGCTGCGCCCCTGGAGGCCTCCGGTTCCACCCACAGAGCGGGCTGGTCCAAAGGAAGTTATAAAGCCCACTCCGTAGAGGCAGGGTGCACCGGTGCCGCCATTTTATCATGCGCCCGAAGGGCGCCGTACTTCGCCAGTGGTACGGTCAGCCAACCAACAGGCAGGCCCTTTTATGGGCAGGCTAAGGGCCAACTTTGGCTGACTTGGAGGTCCTATGCAGGACCTCCACAGTACTTTATAACTCCCGAGGGCGGAGCCCTCAGAACCAGCCCGGAAGGCGAAGCCGATCCCGGGCCGAACCCTTGGCGGCCAGGGCCGAAGGCCCGTCGGCGCCATCAACCTTCACGCCCGCAGGGCGTGTCAACCTTTGGGAATACAGCTCAGTGACGTTATTGCCTCATTCCAGAATCTCAAATTCTGCCCTGCTTCCTTTTTCTGCCGGCGTCACCCTGAGCCTTGCGTCAATCCGTTCCTCCAGTTCCGGCACGTGGGAAATAATGCCCACCAGCCTTCCTGTGCTCTGCAGGTCGATTAATGTATTCATGGCGCTGTTCAGTGCATCCGGATCCAGAGTGCCGAAGCCTTCGTCGATGAACATGGTGTCCAGGCGGACGCCTCCCTGTTTGGCCTGCACCACGTCTGCCAGGCCCAGTGCCAGGGAGAGGGAGGCCAGGAATGTTTCACCGCCGGAAAGGGTATTGGCGGGACGGGAGCGTCCGGTATAGCTGTCCGACACTTCCAGAGTGAGACCGCCTTTGCCGTCGGTGCTGTCGCCGGCCATGCGGTGGAGGCTGTAGCGGCGGCGGCTCATGTCCAGAAGGCGCAGGTTGGCCGCTTTGGCCACTTCATCCAGAAGAGCGCCAAGGACGTATCTTTCCAGGGTAATGCGGGATTTTTCGCCTCTGGTAAGGTTATAGAGCCCCGACACCAGACTGGTGTCCTTCAGCGTCTTTTCGTGGCGTTCTGCAATGTCCTTCACTTTGGCCGCCGTGTCTTCCAGCAGTTTCTTCCTGTTTTCCCCGTCGGAAATCATTTTCACCATGCTGCGGATAGCGCTCTGGTGATTCCTGTCTTCCTCGCTCAGGCGGGTCATATCCGGCTTTTCACTGCCTTTGAGGAAATCCGTTTCGTCGGCCTTGACCTTTTCAGCGCCCTGGCGCTCCCGGCGGTACGTTTCCAGCGCATCGGTCAGGGCTTTTTCCTGGTCCCTCCTTTCGTACCATCCGCGGCAGGCATCAAGGCTTTCAAAGCCAGCTTCTCTGGATTTTTCCTCCAGTGCCTTTTTCCACTGGTCATAGTCATTCAAAAGCTTTATCCGCTGGGCTTCGGATGCCTTGTATCCTGCATCGGCAGCCGCAAAGGCAGATGCCGCCTGCTCCCTTGCTTTGGCGGTGTCTGCCGTTTCCTTTTCCCAGCGCTGGATTTCTTCGTTCAGCTTATGGATGGCATCCCGGAGAGCGATAGGCTTTCTGAATTCCTCCGGCACGTCTTCCAGGGTCCTCATCTTGGCCTGGGCATAGCCCTGTTCGGAAATGGCGGATACGTAGGCGGAAACCTGATACTGCTGGGCCAGCTGGGTGCTGTCGCTCCATGCTTCCGCCGCTTTGGATGCTCTTTCCTGGGCTCTTTTCACTTCCTCCTCTGTGGGAAGCTTTTTATCTGAAAAGGCAGGGCGGGGATGGTGGATGGAGCCGCACACCGGGCAGGGCTCGCCATCCTTCAGCTGACTGGCCAGAATGGCAGCCTGACCGAAGATATAATCCCGGCGGAGAGCTTCCGCTTCTGCTTCTGCCTTTTCCTTCATTTTTCTGTCCGCTTCCGCTTTGTCATTGAGTTTCTGCAGTTCCGCCTGTGCTTCCATCACCTTTTCCGTAAGCCGGTTTACTTCCCGCAGGGTGGCACCGTAGGCCTTGGCTTTGGGCATCCACTGCACCATTTCCGCTGATTTCCTGCGGTATCCTTCTACTTCCTCCTTCCGGGATTCCAGTTCTTCCGATTTCTTTGCCAGCTTATCCTTTTCAGCAGCCGCCTTATCCCTTTCTGCTTCGCACCGGTCCCGGTCCTTTCTTACCAGTCTGCCGTCACTCATGATTTTGGAAAGATTTTCAAAATAGGGAGCCAGCTCCCGGGCGGAGCGGATATATTTGAGGCTTTCCTCTGCCTGCTTCATTTCCTCTTCTTTTCCCAGAAGGGCTTTCAGCTGGGTCTCTGCTTTCGCCAGGGTTTCAAAATGGGTGGTAAGAATCGCCGCCTTCTGGTAGTCCTTTTGGAAATCGGCGTATTTCCGGTCCTCTTCTTCTCTCTTCTTTTTAATGCCGGCCAGGAAACGGGCTGTTTCTTCTGTTTCCTTTCGGAGTTCTTCTTCTCCGGACACGGCGGCCATAGCCAGGGTGGCGGTAAGCTCCGTATCTTCTGCGGCCTTCTTTTTCAGAAGGTCATTCAGGGAAAGGCGCAGTTCATTCTGGAAATCGGAAAACCGCTGGGTTTTGAAGAGCTGCTTCAGAATGGCTTCCCTTTCATCCGCCTTGGCTACCAGGAGCTTGCGGAAATCTCCCTGGGGCAGAAGGATAACCTGGCAGAACTGGCTGGCATTTAATCCGATGAGCTTTCCTGCCGCCTCTTCTACGCCGGTGCGGATGGTGCGGACTTCCTTTCCGTTCTCCAGTTCCGACAGGGATGCCTGCATGGCGGCCTTTGTCTGGCCTTTGCCCCGCTTCTTGTCGATGAGCTGTTCCGGGCTTCTGATGGCTCGGTAGGTTTTCCCGCCAATCATGAAATCAAAAATGACTTCCGTCTTCTGGGCGCTGGTGGCATAGTCGCTCCGCATGTGGCTCCCTGTCCGGTCACCGCTTGTTTTGCCGTAAAGGGCATAGCACATGGCATCGAGAATGGTAGTCTTTCCTGCGCCTGTTGGGCCGCAGATGAGGAAGAGGTGGCGGCCGTCCAGCTTTTCAAAATCAATAACGGTTTCTCCCGCATAGGGGCCGAAGGCCCGCATGGTCAGTTTCAACGGTCTCATTCTTCATTCTCCTTTCTGTAAACCTTTTCCCAGGTGGCAAGGGCCAGTTTTTCCTCATCCTCTGACAGGTCCCGGTCCCGGAACTGGTGGACGAACCGTTTCAGAATGTCTTCATCGCTCATCTTCTCCAGATGGATATTCCGGCTCCCTTCGTCGTCCTTGTATCCCATATCCTGCTCCACGCCCAGGGCATTGGGGAATTTCGCCCGAAGCTTGGGCATGGCATCAATCACCGGTTCCTCATCGGTAAGCCGTATTTCAAGGTAATCTTCGGAAGGCGGCGTCTCCTCTCCCATCAGCCGGTCAAAGGAGCCTTCCATATCCCGTACTTCATAGCGGGGAACCAGGCTGTGAAATTCCGTATGCACATTTCCCCTGCCGTCCAGCTCCCCGACAATGACCCCTTTCTTCTGGTCCACTTCATCGAAGGAGTAGCGCATAAGGCTGCCGCTGTACTGGATTCTTTCGGAATTCTGCTGCGTCCGCTGGGGCCGGTGCAGGTGGCCCAGGGCCGTGTAATCATAGGGTGCAAAGACAGCGTCGCTGATACGGTCATAGCCTCCGATGGAAAGCGGCCGTTCCGATTCCGACGGCGTCCCGCCGGCAGCAAAGGCATGGGCCAGAGCCACTTTCCTTATGGGCTCTCCCTTCGGCAGAAGAGAAAGCAGGTAATCAGACAGGGCTTTCTCCGCTTCTTCATAAGAATGGACATTTTCCGCCCCGTCCAGGGAAAGCACATTCAGCATCACCCGCACCCGGGCCGGTTCCGCATAGGGCATGGGGCAGAAGGCCACTTTTCCCTCATCATCTTCCAGAATCACCGGCCTGATCCGGGTCAGAGGCCCGAAAATATAAAGCCCCTGGCCCTCCAGCAGACGGCTGGCTACCGCCAGACGTTCCGCACTGTCATGGTTTCCGCTGATGATGATAAAGGGAATCTTCCGTTTTCCCACAATTTCTTGGGTCATGCGGTCAAAAAGCTCCACTGCTTCCTCCGGCGGATAGGATCGATCATACACATCCCCGGACAGAAGAATCACATCAGGCTTTTCCTTATCCACCAGAGGTAAAAACTGATGGAGCAAAAGCCATTCCTGATCCCCGGTCATGCTGTGCTCCTTCAGGAGCTTTCCCAGATGCCAGTCTGCTGTATGGATAAATTTCATAAATACCTCCCTGCTGTACTGTAAAATATCATGCCCCGTGACTCTCGGGCCATGTCTTTTCCCCATGGAAGAACCACCGCTTCCTTACTTCTCTTCATCGAGAAATCCTTTCCCTGTAACTGCC
>NZ_JBJEXP010000069.1:0-37856 GCF_051885895.1 Dialister sp.
TGTTCAGTTTTCAAAGAATCATCGCTCTTCAAGCGACTTGATTATCATACCACGATCTTTTCGTTTTGTCAAATCTTTTTTCAAAGGTTTTTTCAAACTCTTTTTTCGTGACCGCTGTGTAACAGCTTCATGATAATATCATATTTGCTTTTCTCTGTCAACCGTAAGCTTTTTTGCTTTCCGTTTCAAGATTCAGCGTAATTGATTATAGCAATTCAGCCTTTGGGTGTCAAGGTCAAAAAACATGATTTTCCAAAGAAATTGACCTTTCCTTTGAAACAAGCCCGTCCATCTCTCTGCCGGAGACCCTGAATATTCACGCCGCCGGAACGATATTACAAAAATCAGGTTTTCCTGTTTCAATGCATCAGAAAAGACTTTCCGTCCTGTCCAGCCAGCTTTCCTGCCGAGCCTGCCTGATTTGATCGCCCTCTTCTATGTCCCCTGTAATAAGAGGAGATAGAGGATTATGTCTTTTTATCCGGTCCAGTACTTCTCCCCTGCTCCCGTTGGCATAGCAGTAGCGGCAGAAGTGGGCACAGGTACTATAGGCGCCTATATCATGCCCCAAAAGGCAGGCACATCCTTTCCTGGCATGCATGTTTTCGTAGGAAGGAATTTTCAGAGTACAGCCCAAAACCGCTTCCGCCTTTTCCTTTGTCAGACATCCGGTCGTATCTATTCCCAGTGAAGCAAAAGCAGGATTTTCAAGGCATGATATAAGCTTCATCCCCCTTTTCCCCGCAATTTTCACCATTTCATCTGCCAGATACAGCTGGTTCTCGTGACTGACACGGCAGACTTCAGGAAATTTGTGTATGGTCTTTCCATACAGGTCAATAAAGCTGAAAATGCAGGCATGGGTATACCCCTCCAGCGCCTCCGCCAGATAAGAGAAGGCCCGGATATGGAAGGAAAGAGTATACTTTCCCCACAGCAGCACGGGATCATAGCGCCAGCATACATGGGATGGACCCAGGATACGGGAAAGAATGCGGAAAGCCCGGATGACTTCCTGTACGTCCGGTACGCGGGGTTCCACATCCCTGCCGTAAGGAGTGATGGTCACATGCCAGAGCTGATGGTAATCGGATAATTCTTTCATTCGGGAAATCATGGGTGCCGGATTCTTGGTACAGAAACAGATGAGGTCCACCACATCCGGATCCAGTCGATAGCGGGTCACCTGGGAGTGATTGAAAGGATTTCTGACCAGAACAAAGCCTGCCTTCAGCCGATTCAGAAACCAGGTACTGTAAAAGCCGGGAATATCTGTCCTCTGTCCTGTATTAATAATCATGAAACTGCCCTGCTTTCCGACGATACCCCATTTTATCTGCCGCTTTTATTTTCCCGGCAGATGGCTTCCGCTTCCTTCAGCCATTTTTCTCTCAATTCTGCCGGAGCAAGTACCTTGACCCGGCTTCCCTGACTCAAAAGCCACATAAGTATGCCGTCTCCCCTGATTTCATCAGTAATAAGGAAACTTCCATTTTCCTGTGCTTCTGCTTTTGCCGTAGGGAGACGGTCCAGCACCGCTTCCACGGAAGGTCCCCGATACAGGAAGCGGATATGTTCCGGCTTTCCTCCATACATGTACTGAATACTGTTTTTAAAGACTCCCTCCCGGAGACGGCCCCCGTAATTTACCGTAAAGCTTTCCCCCGTATCAGAAAGTCGGCTCATCCGATCCAGTCGGTAGACACGGGTATTCTCCTTGGAAATTTTTTCTTTGTTTTCAGGAATTCCCAGCATATAAAAATAATATTCAGAAAAGAGGACCCCTTCCGGGCAGACCCTGTGCGGCCTGGTGCATTTTTCGCCCTGTCTCCGATAGTCAAAGGAAAGGACATGGTGGCTGCGGACTGCACCTGCAATCGTCCAGAGCATATGAACATCCGGCTCTTCATGTGCCGGATCCCGGTAGTCAAAGAGTTCACTTCGTATATATTGCTGCACTTCTTTCTTATCCGTGCCCAGAACAGCAGACTGCGTCAGGCGGTCCAGCAGGGACTCCAGTTCCTTTTTATGAAAGGCCCGGCTGGCCAGAAGAATTTTACCGATGGCAAAAAGTTCGTCCGGTGAAATCATTTCATTTTCCAGCTCTTTAATGCGGTATACTTTCCGAGATCGGTCATAGTAAAGCTCACGGCGGATGCCGTCCTGTTCCGCCCTCATATCCAGGTATTTCCTGATTTCAGCCAAATAACGGCTGGCAGTTCTTATATTGACTCCGAATGCTTCTGTCAGTTCCTTTCGTGTGACGGCGCCGCCGCGGATCAACCGGTCCCAAAGAAAAAGCACCTTCTCTGTTTTACGGTCCTCCCGCTCTGTTCCCTTTTTTATCATAAGACCCTCCGCCTTTCGCACAGAAAACCCACAAATCTATTTCTAATAATTATATCAGATTCCTCCTGTTTGAAGAAAGTGCCCATCAAAACCTTATGGGATGAATCCCTGTTTCCTTCTGCAAAGATTCATCCGGCTTCCCTTCTCATAAAAAAGAGCTGTAAAACCATTCCCGGGGAATCATTTTACAGCTCTCCTGCTCTCCATGAAAAACAGGTTATGCAGCAGGCATGAGTAAATCCGCTCTTTTTCGGCGGATATCGGAAGGAAAACCGGAAAAGCACACCATAGCAGTCATCTTTCCGGGCTTCTGTTCCTCCCATCCTTATCCCATACCCGCATTACCGGAAAGAAAGGACTTCCTTCAGCGGCTTTCTCTCATTGGCCGCCGGAATCACAGCAGGATGTCCGATGGCAATAATGGCCGAAACATCATAGTTTTCAGGAAGGTCCAGAATTTCTTTGATTTTCCCTTCATCATATCTTCCCATAATCAGTGTTCCCAGTTCCAGCGCATTGGCTGCCAGGCAGAAATGGGCAGCTGCCACGCCGGTGTCAAAGGACTGCCAGTGGGTGCCCTTGGATGTGGAGGGCCTGCCGTCGGGCTCATAGCCGGAAAGGCCTTTAATGGCACAGAGTACCATCAGTGCCGGTGCCGCATGGATATTTTCCGTATTCCACGGAAAATTCTTCGTGCATTCATCAGCAATCTTATTCTTCAGCTCTTTGTCCAGTACGGCCACATACCGGATGGGCTGGGTGTTTTCCCAGCAGGAAGCCATCTGCGATATTTCTACCACATTTTCGATTTCCTGGGCCGAAATGGGTTCATCGGTGTACTCCCTGATGCTTCTGCGTGAAATGAGACATTGAATTGCGTCCATTTTTTTCCTCCTGTCACTGCCCCTTTACATAACAGAAATAATAATCTGTCTCTGCTTATTTTATCATAAAAGAGAAAATCCTTCAGCGTGATAAGCGCCTCATGAAGCGATCAGAAAACAGGGGTCATTCTTTGGCTGCATAGTCTGGAGAAACGTTTTTAATCATCCTGACATGGGGAATCCCGTCAAGAAGAAATTCCGGCGAACATCTGCGAAAACCGGCTTTTTCATACAGTCCGCAGGCATAGGTCTGGGCTTCCAGATAAATGGCTTCTGCATGAAACCGTCTGACTGCCGCTTCCATCCCTGCAGCCAGAATTTTTGTCCCAAGCCCGCATCTCCGTTTCACTGCAATAACGCGGCCTATGGAAACATATTCACTTTCCACCCCGCGGTCCATGATGCGCAGATACGCCTGTATCCCTTCTTTATCCTTCAGAAATACATGAAGGGCGCTTTGGTCCCTGTCATCCGCATCCGGGTATGGACAGTTCTGTTCCACCACAAATACCTGAATACGAAGCTTGAGTATATCATACAATTCATCAAGGGTTAATTCGTGAAAACTCTTTACATATAATTCCATATCCATTCTTCTTTCATCAATTCAGACATTCTGAGAAATGCAACGCATTCTGTTTCCCATAACCGATGATTTATTTCCATCTTCCAAAATGGAGCTGCTTATCCAGACTGGCCCTGTTCTGTTCCGGAATTTTTTCATCAGGATCCGCATAACCGATTCCGATAAAGGCAGGAATCATATAGGTAGGCGGCACTTTCAGCTTTGCCTTTACTTCGTCCTGTTCTTCATTGAGCGGTATCCGCATGGAGCAGCCCAGCCCCTCTGCAGCAGACGCCAGGAAGATGTTTTCTATGACGCACCAGATGGTAGCAAAAGGATTCAAGCCGGATACATATCGACTGTTTAAGCCCCTGCCCTTGAACACAGGAATAACTACAACCGGTGCATCCCTAAGCATGGTATACTGTCTTGGCATAGCATAGGCATACATTTTCTGGGCCAGGGTAGTGGGGTAGGGTCTTGGCGTATGAAGATACTTATCTGCATCAAACCTGTCCGCTATCTTTTTCGCATGAGAAAAGGCGTATTCTTTTTCTTCCTCTGTCCTCAGGATGATAAAACTCCAGCTGCGGCTGTGATTCCATGTGGGCGCCTGGTTTCCCGCCTCCAGTATCCTTTTCAGTGTTTTGAAATCCACTTCCCTTGCCAGAAATTTTCTGACAGTCCTTCTTCTATGAACGGCATCATAAAATTCCATCTTACGTTTCCTCCATTTCTTCATGAATCAGCATTGTCAGATTTTTGGTGAATATACGGGATAAATCAATCAGTGTTTTTTGTTCTTCCGGCGAGAACATGGACATGGCCGTGTCCTCTGCCCAGGTAATGTGACGCACCACCTTTTCACAGCTGGACCGTCCTTCCTTTGTCATACGGACCCGCTTCATCCTTTTGTTTTCCTTCATTTCCGTAACCGTCACATACCTGTCCTTCAAAAGGTTTTTGATAATCAGGTTCACTGTCTGTTTAGACTCAAGCGTCCGCCGGCAGATATCCCGCTGGGTCATCCCATCTTCTGCATAATACAAGGCATTGACCACCAGGAGGGTTTTCATCATCATGCCATGCCGCTTTGCAAAATCATCATAGAGAGCAAACTGTTCATCCCTGAATTTGCAATAAAGATAAGCATTTTTCTTAACTTCGCTGTCCATTTCATCACCTGTAGTTGATCGCAATACAGTCAATTTATTGACTAATTCCATGCTATCATACTATCTGAAAGTATGCAACTTCAGCGAATTTACAACAAAAAAAGACCTGGAGAATCCAGGTCTTTTTTATTGAGCACGCAAATCAGTCTTTCAAATGGGCCAGAATGGCTTCGGTCATGCCTTCGCCATCTACTTTTTTCATGCCTTCCCGGTAAATGTCGCCGGTACGGTATCCGTCTTCCAGGGTATCATTCACTGCCTTTTCCATAGCGTCGGCCGCTCTATCTTCGTCCAGGGAATAACGGAGCATCATGGCAGCGGAGAGGATAGTCGCGATAGGATTGGCTATGCCCTTTCCTGCAATGTCCGGAGCGGACCCGTGAATCGGTTCATACAGGCTTGTTTCTTTCCCGATGGATGCAGAGGGCAGCATGCCTACCGAACCGGAGAGCACTGCCGCTTCATCCGAAAGGATATCGCCAAACATATTGCTGGTCACTACCACATCGAAGAAGGAGGGATGAATAGCAAACTGCTGTGCACAGTTATCCACATACATGTGATCCAGCTGCACATCCTGATAGTCCTCGTCATGCACATGAATAACCGTCCGTCTCCACAGGCGGGAAGATGCCAGCACGTTGGACTTGTCCACGCTGGTTACGTGTCCCCTTCTCTTTCGGGCAGCTTCCATGGCAAAGCGGGTAATACGCTCTACTTCCGGCACAGAATAGCTTTCCACGTCCCAGGCTCTTTCTACGCCGTCATTAATTTCCGATTCGCAGCGCCTGCCGAAATAAATGCCTCCGATCAGTTCCCGGACAATCATAATATCCGTGCCTCTGGCAATTTCGGGTTTCAATGGCGAATATTCAATCATGGAATCCTGTATTTTGACAGGTCGAAGATTGACATAGAGCCCCAGTGATTTACGAAGCCCCAGAATTGCTTTTTCCGGCCGCAGTGCCGGTTCCAGATGATCCCACTGATCGCCTCCCACAGCGCCGAACAAAACAGCGTCTGCCTTCCGGCAGGCCTCTACGGTTTCGTCCGGAAGCGGTACGCCGTATTTATCATAGGCTGTACCGCCTGCATCTTTCCATTCATAAGTCAGATCCAGATGATATATATCCGCTGCCTTTTTCAATACTTCTACTGCCGCATCTGTAACTTCCCCGCCGATGCCGTCTCCCGGAATCACTACAATGTGCTTTGCCATATTACCTGTGCTCCTTTACATACTGAATCAAACCGCCGGCTTTGGCAATATCCTGTATAAACCCGGGAAGAGGCGGCGCCTGGAATGTTTCCCCGGTCGTCATGTCAGTAATCTTCCCGGTGGAAAGATCCACGGAAAGCCTGTCTCCGGCGTGAATTTTTTCTACATCTTCGCCGATTTCCAGAAGCGGAAGTCCCACATTGATTCCATTTCTATAAAAAATCCGGGCAAAGGAAGCGGCAATGATGACCGGTACTCCTGATGCCTTGATAGCTACCGGCGCATGTTCTCTGGAAGAGCCGCATCCAAAATTTTTCCCGCCTACCATAATATCGCCGGGGATTACCTTTTGGGAAAATTCCGGATCAATGTCTACCATGCAGTGCTTTGCCAGTTCTTTGGGATCAAAGGTATTCAGGTAACGGGCAGGAATAATTACATCCGTATCAATATTGTCGCCATAGCGCCATACTTTTCCTTCTATAACAGCCATCATTCAACCTCCCTGGGAGCAGCAATTCTTCCCATAACTGCACTGGCGGCCGCTACCTGCGGACCGGCCAGGTAAATTTCAGAATCTGTGGGCCCCATACGGCCTATAAAGTTTCTGTTTGTGGTAGAAACGCACCTTTCACCGCTGGCCAGTATGCCCATATACCCGCCCAGGCAGGGGCCGCAGGTAGGAGTGGACACGGCACAGCCGGCCTGGATAAACGTATCAATATAGCCTGCGTGTACAGCCTGCAGATAAATGGCCGGTGTAGCAGGAATGACAATGCAGCGTACCCGTGGATGCACCTTATGTCCTTCAAAAATACGGGCTGCAATGGCCAGATCTTCCAGACGGCCGTTGGTGCAGGAGCCGATAACGACCTGGTCAATCCTGATTTCTCCAAAAGTTCCTACTTCCCTGGTATTTTCAGGCAGATGAGGAAATGCCACCACCGGTTTCATGGAAGACAGATCAATATGGACTTCCCGGCAGTAATGGGCGTCCTCATCGGGCTCAACCACTTCGTAAGGCCTGCGGAACCGGCCTTCAATATAGGTCTTTGTTTTTTCATCTACCGGGAAAATGCCGTTTTTCCCGCCTGCTTCAATCGCCATGTTGGCAATGGTGAAACGATCCGCCATGGACAGGGAAGCAATCCCCGGTCCCGTAAATTCCAGGGATTTGTACAAAGCTCCGTCTACACCGATCATGCCGATGAGCTTAAGGATGACATCCTTCCCTGTAATATCTGCCGGTTTGGTTCCCGTAATGATCACCTTAATGGCATCCGGCACCTTGAACCATGCTTCCCCGGTAGCCATAGCCACTCCCAGATCTGTGGAACCTACGCCGGTGGAAAATCCGCCCAGGGCGCCATAGGTGCAGGTATGAGAATCTGCGCCGATGGTCACCATACCCGGTCCTACCAGTCCTTTTTCAGGAAGCAGTGCATGCTCAATGCCTACGCGGCCCTGTTCAAAATAATTGACAATGCCGTTTTCCCTGGCGAAATCTCTTACAATTTTAGCCAGTCCTGCCGATTTGATATCCTTGGCCGGCTGGAAATGATCCGGAACAAGAACGATTTTTTCTCTGTCAAATACCGGCCTTCCTACCTTTTTGAATTCCGCAATGGATGGCGGTGCTGTAATATCATTAGCCATTACCAGATCCAGACTGCAGTAAATCAAATCTCCCGCTTTCACAGAATCCAATCCTGCATGTTTTGCCAGGATTTTCTGTGTCATTGTCATTCCCATACAAATACCTCCCATGCTGCAAAATAAAAAATCTTCCGTCTCCAAGAGACGAAAGATTCGCGGTACCACTCTTATTCATGCCAAAGGCATGCACTCATGCTGATAACGGTCAGATTCCGGCACCGCCTACCTGTTCAGCAGTGCAGCTCGAGGACGAGTTCAAAATCCGCTTCTGTCATTTTTCACCATCCAATGACTCTCTGCAAGCAAGTGGGGATTTCTAATGCTTCCTGTCAACGCTTTTGTGAATTTAGGAATACTCTACCACACCCCTTCTCATTTTGCAAATAAAATTTTAAAATATTTTTAGAAAGACAAAATTTGTCACAATCATGGTTTATACTAATAAATAGAATCTCTATTAGTTTCTTATTAAGTTAGGAGGCTGTCTGCTATGAAAAAAATCTTCTGTATTTTTGCATCTTTCATTCTTCTGCTTTTGGGAAGCCTCACCGTCAGCGCAGCAGGTCCCATCAACCAGGATGGATATTTCAAAAATATCCGCCTTGCCGGGCGGGTACGGGTCGTAGACTCCTTTCCTGATATCAGGGTCCAGGTGGTCTCCTCTTTTCCGGATTTAAATGTGAAATCCGTTTCCTCCTTCCCTGATGAAATAGGCGAGTGGCAGTTTGTGGACTACGGGGAAGACTTTACCATCCAGTTTGTAGACAGTTTTCCTGATATACGCATCCAGTTCGTAGACTCGTTTCCCGGCGTCTGCTGAATCAGTTCCCTGCATAAATTCATATTTCCTCTATCATTTATCCGTGATATGATAAAAGGGAGAAAAGGATCCCCTGCTGCAGCGCAGGCATATCCAAGGGGCTGAAGAATTTCGTGAAGCAGCCCGTCATTTTAAGGAAAAATTCAGAGCTATGAAACAGGCAGGATACCATATTCCCCGGTATCTTCAATTCTCCCTCTATTGTCCTGCAGGAAAGGAGCGGCTTCCTATGAAAAAAACATTATTCGTTGTATCTTCCAAACCGGATGCCGGCCTTTCCAATGAAATACTTCACCTCATCCGGGAAGATGCAAGACAGTACAGCGAAGATTTCAGCGAAAACAATCTCCGCATCGTCATGATGAATGAAGATCAGTGGCGCCTTCATAAGAATGCCATTATGCCCAAATCCCACGTCCTTTTTATCGGACTGCCGGAGCAGGGCGCATGGCTTCCTGAAAAAATGACGCTCAAATTCAATAAGTACGGTATTCATTACGGATGGACCGGCTGTCATGCCTTTCTTACCGTACAGGAAAACATATTGAAGGATCACAGCGCCTATGGCCATTTTCTGGAAGAGCTGAAAGAACTCTGCACCCTGGAAGATGTGATACAGAGTCCGAAACGTCTGGATGCTCTGCAGCTGGTAGGCATGCTCTGCGTAGCCCTTCTGGTACCTTTTGGAAGCGTACTGGTAGGAGGCAAGCTGATTCGGGACTGGTACGCCAACGATAATCTGGTAAGAAAGCAGCAGTATGTCTACGGTATCTTTCACCTCTACCGCCATCATTTGAAGGAATTTATGGAAATGAAAACCGAGCCGCCGGAAAACCCGGCAGCATAAATAGAGCGGGTTTTCCGGAAAGGATGATATTCATGAAAAGCTATCAATTTACCCCTGAAGGTGTATGTTCAAGATCCATTACCTTCGATCTGGATGATGAAAAGAAAATTCACCATCTGAAATTTCAGGGCGGCTGCCCGGGCAACCTGTCTGCCATAGGCCGGCTTCTGGAAGGAAAAGACGCCAAAGAAGCGGCCGACATCCTTCGGGGCAATGACTGCGCAGGAAAAGGCACCTCCTGTGCAGATCAGCTGTCCCGCGCACTGGACAAGGCGCTGAAGGAAGAATAGGAAATATATAAACTCCTCACATAAAAAGCATTCCGTCTCCAGGCGGAATGCTTTTTTATACGGCAGAACTATCCTGCACTTTGATGGGATATCATCATATCCGGCCTAGCCGGTTATGACTGCAGATGTTTTCCGGCATTTTCAATCTTTCTGCGCTTTCTTCTTACCCGATTGATATGACGTTCAAACTGTCCGCTGGCAATAAATTCCGCCAGCACCAGCTGATCAAAAACCGGAACGGTACAGGAATAGAATCCTATTTTTTCCTCATAGGATGGCAGAAGAATATCCGGCAGTACCAGATATCCCACACGGATAGACGGGGCAATAGTTTTAGAGAAGCTGTTCATGTAAATCACCGGCCCGTCGGGAGCCAGTGAAAAAAGAGTATCTTCCGGCTTGGAGAGAAGTGTAAATTCCGAATCAAAATCATCTTCTATGATGTAGCCGTGCCGTTCCTTCGCCCATCGTATATATTCCGCCCTTTTGGACGCACTGGCCGTTATGCCGGAAGGATAACTGTTGAACGGCGTCACATGAAGGACAGAAGCCCTGCTTCTCTCCAGTTCTTCCGTCTCGATGCCTTCCTTTCCCATTTTCAGCAGTTCCACCTGCACCTGACTGGCTTCATACACCTTTTGGATTTTTTCATAGGACGGCTTTTCCAGTGCATAGATCCGGTCCCGCCCCAGTACCTGTACATTCAGCCCATAGAGGTACTCGGCGCCGGAACCGATAAGTATATCATCAGGAGATACAATCATATTACGGCTTCTGGCCAGATAGGAAGACAGGGCCTCCCGAAGTTCCCTGCACCCCTGATGAGGAGAGGGATCCAGAATCCGTTTCCCATAGGAGGAAAGAACATTTCTCATCGTCCTGGCAAAGGCAGAAAAAGGAAACATTTCTCTTTCCCCTTCTTCCCTGCTTTCTACAGGAACCGTTTCCGGTTCACTCCGGGCAGCTGCTTTTCTGCTGTCTCCTACCGGATAGGCCTCATATTCCTTGTATATAACGTAATAACCGCTTCTTTCCCGAGGCTCCACATATCCTTCCTCCGTCAGCAGATCATAGGCATGTTCCACAGTAATCACACTGTATCCCGATTCATCTGCCAGCTGTCTCTTGGAAGGCAGCCGTTCTCCTGCCCGGTAAACTCCGCCGGTAATTTTTTCCCGAATCGCTGTATACAGCTTCATATAGCCGGTCATAGACGTCTCCTTTTCTGTGAAATGGGATGTAAGGAATCAAAAAATTAACCCGGTACAGGGTTATTGGGGCACATGGCCAAAAGCGGCTAATGCACAAAACAGTTCCGCATCATAATCTTCCCCAAACGGCCGAACGGGGAAGAACTCCTCCCATCAGGCAGGCAGAATGCGGACTTTGCCTTTTACCTGTTCCCTTCTGGTTATATTTTTTTGTTCAGTTCTGGTAATTTTAATAAGTTCAGTTTCATATTATAATTCAAACCATAATAAAGTGCAAAGGAGACTTTCCTATGACTCATGAAACGACAGCGGATCCTCTGCCGGTGATCCATACCCGCCACAATACAAGGTGGCTCACTATATGCGGCCTTTTTATGGCAATGAATATTGCGCTCTCTTCCTTCGGCCTGCCTGTACCCGGCGGACATCTGTATCTTAACGATATCATCATCGTCACAGCAGCCCTTGTCCTTGACCCCGCCGGTGCCTTTCTGGTAGGCGGCGTAGGTGCCTTTCTGGGAGATTTTTTCTTTTATCCTCTTCCCATGTTTGTTTCCCTGGTCACCCACGGACTGCAGGCAATGGCCATTTCCTACATCGTCCATCACTGCTTCAGAGGGAACCGTGCTACCGCCGTAATCACTGCCGTACTGACAGGCGCTGTCATTATGGTAGTAGGATATTCCCTGGGGCGGGCCTATGTGTACAGTACCCCTGCCTATGCCTGGATCAAGCTGCCCTATGAAATCCTGCAGGCCCTTTTCGGCGTCATCTGCGGGCCTTTCCTGGTATGGCGCATGAAACTGGATGAAAAGATTAAAAAATTGATCAACGGGAAATATTAATCACAGGCCTGCTTCCATCCCATTCCTTTTTTCAGAAATACTGACTGTTTCAGACAACAGGGCCCATGGCCCTGTTATTTTTATTTCCTTTTTTTGTAAAACGCCGATGTATGACCCAGCCTGTACAGTAAAGAATCCCGGCAGACTCCGGCCTGCCGATTCCCGCCTCAAAGTATCCCTATCAGAATTGAACGAAAAAAATAAAACCCTATTAGGAAAAACCCCTCTCAAAAATTGAGAGGGGTTTTGCATGAACTACAGGTGTGTATCTTTCGCATTCTTACACAATGGGAAAGAGAATTCGTGCCAGATAAATGGTTCCGGTCATGGTAATGCAGGACAGGAATGTACTCATCATCACCAGTTCCGTGGCAAAGTCCTCGCAGTTGTGAAATTCCACGGCATAAAGCACGGAGTTCACCGCCGCCGGAACAGAAGACATGATAAGAATCGTCTGACACACTGCCGGCTCAAAGGAGATTCCCAGCAGCTTCCACAGATAGATCAGAAGAAAGGCCACCAGCGGAGCCACCACCAGCCGCACAAAGCAGCCCAGCCATGCATCCATATCGCCGAAGGAAATTTTACTTCTGTGGATCTGCATTCCCAGCGCAATCATGACAATAGCCACCAGAGCGGAAGCACAGTTCTGGAATATGGGCCAGAGGAAGGTGGAAGTCATATCAAACCCGGAATATTTAATGGAAAATACCGCTGCCAGTGTATAAATAACCGGCATATGAAACACTACGGACAATGCATCCCGGGGCGTCAGTTTCCCTTTGCCTGCCTGGTAAAGCCCCAAGGTATTCAGGCACATGTTCATCTGCACCAGCATCATGGTAGCCGCCGCACTGGCTACCGTCAGATAAGGCGTTTTCCCATCCACCACATAAGGTGCATTGGAAAATACAAGCGCTATAAGGGCAATACCGATATTTCCGTTATTGGAAAACATGGTTCCGTTTTTAAAAGCTTCCGTCTTAGAAACAGAAAATCCCCTGATATGTCCGATGATCACGCCTATGACTCCCAGAACCGCCATAAGGACAAAGGACAGCAGGAACACATGAAGCATGGACATGTCGATTTTGGCTACATATATGCTGTAAAAGATAAAACAGGGCAGAACAACATAAAAGGTAAGCTTCGTAAGAGAAGAGACTTCCATTTTATACCGGCGGTCCATGAAATACCCGATAGCCACAAAAATCAGGAGGGGCAGGATATTATCGGAAATAATCTGTAAAAATGCCATCATATCCCTCCTCACAGTGCCACAGGAAACAGAATCCTGGCCAGATAGATTGCTCCCGTCACGGTCAGTACGCCGGCCACTGTATTAAACAGGACCGACCGGGTCACAAAATCCGGATGGTTCTTGTATTCTACGCTGTAAATAATAAGAGCCATGGAAGACGGAACAGCGGCGTACAGGAAAAATACCTGCTTCACCAGCGGACTGACAGGCAGATGGATAAAGGACAGGCCTTCCATAATGCACCAGGCCAGAAAAGGAGCCAGCACCAGTTTCAGTGCTCCTGCCGCAAGGCCTGGCAGATCCGGCTTTTTCAGCCTGCTTCTATGCAGCTGGAGCCCGATGGTAATGGTAATCAGCACCATGAAGGCGCCATTAAAATGCTGCAGTACCGGCCACACAAAGGTGTGTTCCAGAGAAATGCCGGACAGGCGTACCAGAACCGCCAGAAGAGCCGCATAGAGCGCAGGCATTTTCAGGAGGTACCTGATGTAGTCCGCTGCTGAAGCGCCATGATTTCTGATGAGTGCTGCGCCAAATACATTGACGGCCATATTCATGACAATCATCAGGATAGCCATGGCTCCCATGGCTTCTGCCAGGTAGGGATGACTGCTTCCTTCTGCAAAAGGAGGATGGGTGTAAATCAGGATAATAAGAGCCGCCCCGATATGTCCGGAATTGGAAAAAGCGGAAACTGCCTTGAATTCATCATTTTCCTCTTTGCCCAAATGAAGTATCTTCCCTATTCCGCCGGCCGCAGCATACTGCAGCACCAGGAGAAGAAGGGCTGCGGGAATGACCGCCAGTTCCGCCCCGCTGCCCCGGTACTGATAACAGCTGTAAAAAATAAAGCAGGGAAGCACCACCATAATGGTCAGCTTGCTGTAGGTTGAAATGTCAATCTTGAATTTACTGTCCAGAAACCATCCTGCCCCGATAAATACAAAAAGAGGCAGTATATCGTTCCATATAATGGAAAATAGAATCATAGTACCCTCGTGCAGGTTCCCCTTTATACCAAATAAAAAGCAAATCGCTGTATTATTCAGTATACAACGATTTGCCGGACAAAGAAAGAACCGTTTCCAAAGTACGGGTCCGCTGCTCCACGATTCCATTCAGGGCTTGAACTTATATCCTACACCCCAGATGGTCAGAATATGTTTGGGATTGGAAGGATCCTCCTCTACAGCCTCCCGGAGCCGGTTGATATGCACCGGCACGGTGGACGTATTTCCCAGAGAATCCATGCCCCAGATTCTGGTATACAGAGATTCCCTGCTGTAAACCACATCCGCATGAACCATAAGGAACTCCAGCAGCTGGAACTCCTTATTGGGCAGCACCTTTTCCACGCCCTTCACAAAAATACGGTGGGTATCAGGCTCCAGGGTAATCCCACTGATGGTAATCTTTTTCCTGTCTTCAGCCGTCCCCTTCAGCCGTTCATACTGAGCCAGCTGGGATTTGACCTTGGCCACCAGCACACCGGGAGAAAAGGGCTTTTCAATATAATCATCAGCACCAAAGCCCAGTCCCCGGATTTTATCAATATCGCTTCTTCTGGCTGTCACCATCATAATGGGAATATCAATTTTATCTCTGAGCTTTCTTACAATCTGGAAACCGTCCATGCCCGGCAGCATGATATCCAGAAGAATCAGATCATAGTCTCCCGTCAGTGCTTCCGTCAGTCCTGCGGTCCCATTTTCTTCCACTTTCACATCATATCCGCCGACTTCCAGATAATCCCGCTCAATGGATGCAATATCGTCATCATCTTCCACTATCAGTATGCGTTTTTTCATCTTTTCCCTCCAATGGTAACGTAATCTCTACTTCCAGTCCATGGGGCTTTCTGTTTTGGAAACGGACAGTCCCCTTCATCAGATGGACAGCCCGGGCCACAATGGAAAGGCCCAGCCCGCTGCCCCGATCTGTACGGCTTCGGGCTTTATCTGTCCTGTAAAAGGCTTCCTGGAGACGGCCCAGGGACTCCTCCGGCACTCCGGGCCCGTCATCAGCAATGCGAAGCACTGCTTTTCCTTTTTCACTCAAAACATCAATCCCGATGTGCACCTGTTTTTCCGTTTTATACCGGATACTGTTGGAAACCAGGTTTTCCACCACTCTTTCCAGAAGCAGCAGGCTTCCCTGGATTCTGACAGATTTCTCGACCCTGACATCAAAGGCTGCGCCGTTTTTCTGCCAGTTCAGCCTGTTTTCTTCAATGAACTGCCCTACAAGCTCTCCCAGATCCAGAGATTCCGCAGGCAGTGCTTTCTCACCGATATCCATTTTAGTCAGCAGAAGCAGCTGCTCTACCAGCCGGTCCAGCACATCCGCCTTTTTCCGGATGACCTGCAGATAATGCTCCTGCATGGCCGGCGTAGAGGCCACATGATCCAGCAGTCCTTCCACATAAGCCTTGATGGATGTCAAAGGTGTCCTGATATCATGGGAAATAGATGCAATCAGTTCCTTTCTCTTTTCTTCGTCTTCCTCTCTTTCTTCCAGCGATTGTTTCAGCTTCCAGCTCATCACATTGAACGCTTCCACTGCCGGGCTGAATTCATCCTTCCTGTGATGCTCCAGGTGAACGGACAGATTGCCCTTGCGGATTTCCTCTGCCCCTCTTTCCAGTTCCTTCAGGGGCGAAAGAATACGGCCGATAATAAACCGGGACAGGAAATAGCTGGTGCCGACGATGAATATAAGCAGCGCCGCCAGAATGAACCGGCTGACGCCCCGTACTGCTTTTTCAATGGCCGTATCATTACGGAACTGGGGATGATGGGCCATGATGTACAGATGATAGGTTTCATTCCTGATGATTTCCTTATCCAGGAAACGGTATTCATTGCCGTCGGTCATACTGTAGGTGCTGTTTCCTTCTCTCCGGTCCAGCCTTTCCTGAATACCGGCTTCCTGCAGATCCTTAACATCTTCCTTCCCATATTTTTCATTGCCATAGCTGTACAGAACAGCACCGTCTTTTTCCAGTGCCACATAGGTAGCTACAGGATCAGTAATTTCCATGACCCAGGCATACCGGGACACCGAATCTCCATGCCGCAGGCTGTGAAATACGGATGCCCTGATCACCTGGGAAATGACGTTGAACTGGAACCCGCTTTCCGCTATGACGTGATTTCCGCCGGACGCATAGAGAAGCAGGCCTGCAAAAGCAGAGGCCAGTACGAAGAATGTCATAAGGAAAGGCAGAATGCATACCACAATATGACTTAAAATCAGACTTTTACGGATTGTCATAACATCACCCTGAAAAAAATATAAAGGTTGAACGAGAAAGGCTGCTGCAGCAGGAACTCCGGCCTGCCAGCCAAAAGCGCCACGGACCTTTCGCATCTTTGGCAGCCGCTCTGCAAAGAAATACCTGTCAACAGTGACTCATTGAAAACTGCAGATTCTCCACAGTTTTTTATGATGTCCTGCCCGTTCTCTTTTCCCTTATCATACAAATCGCCAGCGGAACCTGCAACCTGTAATTTTTCAGTTTATTTTTTATTTAATCTTACATATAAAATCATTTACATCATTCCTGTAGAGTACAAGGTAAAGAAACACTGTTTCAATTCCATGATTCTGGAGGAAAATGATGAAAACACTTCGCAGCCATCCTTACATTACCCTTTTTATTTTTACCATGCTTATCTACCTGGCAGGCAACCAGCTGCTGGCGATAACTGACACAGCCGAATCCAACTACGCCCTTACCGCCAAGGAAATGGTACTGTCCGGGGACTGGATTTCCCCGCAGATTTACGGAAGGTACTGGTATGATAAGCCTATCTTCTATTACTGGGAGCTTGCCCTTTCCTTTGCCCTCTTCGGTTTTAATGAAATGGCCGCCCGCCTTCCGGCCGCTGTTCTGGGCTCTGCTTCCGTCCTCTTTACCTACTGGTTTGCACGCCGCTGCTACGGTGAAAAAGCCGGCTGGCTCTCTGCTCTTATTTTAGGCACCTCTGTGGAATGCTGGATTCTTTCCAAAGCCGTCATTACCGATTCCACACTCTTCCTTTTCATGAGTGCCTCCATCGCTTTCTTTTATCTGGGCTATTCAGAAAACAGGAAATACTATTTCCTCTGCTACATCTTTGCAGCCCTGGCTACTCTTACTAAAGGTCCTATCGGGATTCTTCTCCCCGGACTTGCCTGCCTCCTTTTCCTTATCTATAAAAAGGATATCAGGGAAATGGCCCACGTTCACCTCTTCAGCGGCCTCCTCCTGTTTACTCTCATTGCAGGAGCCTGGTACGGCACCATGTGCTATCTGCATGGAAATGATTTCCTGCTGAATTTCATAGGTGTTCATAATGTTCTCCGCGCAACTGTATCTGAACATCCTTCTCATAATAAATGGTATTTCTATATTATTATCTATTTTGCTGGATTTGCTCCCTGGAGTTTCTTTGTTCCCGTCTCCCTTTTCCACCGCTGGAAACGGAAAGAGCTGGATCTTCGGAGTGCACGGGACTCTACCCAGCTGCTCCTGATATACGCCTTTGTGGTTTTGATTTTCTTCCAGCTGGTTGCTACCAAGTACACCACCTATACTTTCCCGGCCCTTTTCTCCCTGTCCATTCTCACTGCTGTTCTTTACAAGAACTATGAATTCCGCATTGAAAAAGCTGCCCTGGCCGCAGGCGCCGTATATACAGTCCTGGCCATTGCCGTCGCTCCTTCCATTATGCTGAACCATTCCGGCAAGGAAATCGGAGAGGCCCTGGCCCATCTGGATACCAGCGGCAAGACCATCGCTTTTCTTGACGATTATCGAACCTCTGCTGTATTCTACAGCGGGAAAACCATCTACCGTGCCGAACCGGGCGATAAAATCGCCTCCATGGAACCGGGTACCCTTTCCTGGAACGCTAAAAATGTGATGCCCTTCATTGCGGAAGAAGATCTTATGGATAATCCGGACGTACTGCTGATTACCAAGGACGATAACCGTTCTCCCTTCCTGATTGCCTATAACGAAGCTGATGCCTCCTATCGCATCAACGTATCCGGTGAATACAGCCTCTGGCTGCGCTGATCATTCCATTTCTGCAGAAACTGAAAAACAGGCATTCCTTTTCGAAGGATATGCCTGTTTTTCATTCATGCCTCTGCAAACGGCAATGGATGCATCCACAATTGCCTTTACTTTTTCGAAAGAAAGCGATATACTGTAATAGTCGATTCTATGGCGGTGTAGCCAAGCGCTAAGGCGTGGGCCCTGCAAGGCCCTTATCCCCGTGTTCAACTCCGGGCACCGCCTCCAAAGCAATTGAAAAGCTCCTGTAATACAGGAGCTTTTTTTGATGCATAAAATACGGCCGCCGGGAACGGCAGGTGCCAGGGAAATGATTTTCCCTCCTTTACCGTGATTGGGAATACCGCCAAAGAACCCGTGTGCCTGACGCAGGGATGTGCCGGCACTTAAATTCTCTGCATTTCGGAAATTCTCTGGTCCGTCATTCTTTCGGCACAGGACCGTACTTGTTTTTCTTATTCTCTCCAGGGAAGAAGGCAAGAAGCACAACGGCCGCCATAAAGATCACTGCTACCACTCTGGTAGCCATCAGCTGGCTGCCAAGGAACTGTCCGCCCAGCTGATTAATGGCAAACAGAATCAGGAAGAAAAGCCAGTAATACAGATGAGACAGCCCTATGTCAGAAAGACGGCGCATAGCCAGACTGATCAGTGAAATAAAGCACAGGGTGCCTACCACCAGGAAAGTAAAAATATACAGATTCAGATCCCCTTCAAAAAGTTCCGGCTTCAGACAGGTGAATCCAAAAAGAACAGAAGCAGGAACAGCAGCTCCCAGCATCTTGGGAATATAGGACCGTCTGCTCATGCGGCCTACCGGATTAAAATAGGTCTTGAAAATTTTGTGCCCCAGGCCTTTTGTCTTTTCTTCCTCTTCCCGAGCAATCGCTTCATTATCCGAAAGCACCTTCGCTTCCTCACTGTCCATGAGCGCAATGGTTACTGCCTTTTCGCCCTTATCCGGCTTTGTTACAAAAATGGAAGTCACCGTATCGGAAAAGATGGTCATGCCCGTTGCTTCTTCTCCCTGTCCTTCCGATTCAGACAGCTTCTGAATGAAGGATTCTCTGTCCCCTGCAGGAAGCTCCATATAAATGGCTGCGGTTTTCTTATTCCGTATGCACACGCCTACGATAGAAACCTCTATTCCATAGAAAGGAAACTTCTCCTGTCCTTCAGAAAGAGAGTAAAATTCAATGTGCTTATCCTCATCCATTTTCTCCCGAGTTGCCGTATATTCTCTGGAAATACTACGCAGCGTATCTCCCAGACGAATTTTACCGGCTCTTCTCGGTTTTCTGTGCTTTCCGCCGCCTGCTGCTTTTCCTGCGTTTTCTGTAATGTCAGGAATATCAAAATCCATACTCATTGATGTCAAATCTCCTTTATCAAGAGGCTCCTGCCCCTTTAAACTGTCTGCTTTATTGTAACATGACTGACCTGCAGATAAAAGCTGATGAGCTCCTTATGGCATGAATAAAAAAGAACCGGTGAGCATTCACCGGTTCTTTCAGATCAGACAGGAAATCAGTCAACCAGGGCGATGATGACTTCAGGAGCATTATCGCCGAGACGGCCGTCCAGTTTCACAATGCGGGTATAGCCGCCATTGCGGTCTGTATATTTCTTTGCAATTTCGTCAAACAGTTTCTTGGTAACAGCCTTGTCCATAATGAAACTTTCAGCCTGACGGCGGGCATGAAGATCGCCTCTCTTAGCAAGGGAGATCATCTTGTCAGCTACATGGCGGAGTTCCTTGGCCTTGGATTCAGTGGTCTTAATCTGGCCATGCTGGAAAAGGGCGGTTACGAGACTGCGCAGCAGGGCCTTACGGGCACCGCTGACTCTTCTCAATCTACTACGAGCCATTTCTTTCCTCCTATAACTATATCAATCCTTGGAATCTTTGAGATGAAGTCCGTAATCCCGGAAATTAGCCAGTTTTTCTTTGATTTCATCTACAGATTTTTTACCAAGGTTGCGTACACGGGTCAATTCATCTTCTGTTTTGTCTGTCAGTTCGCCGATAGTATTGATCTCAGCTCTCTTCAGGCAGTTAAATGCACGAACGGAAAGTTCCAATTCGTCAATAGGAAGATCGCGGACAGCGTCTTCATTGACTTTATCCTGGGAAGGAGCGGGACTTTCTTCTGCTTCTTCGCCTTCCACCGGTTCACTGCCAGGCTGGCTGATACCGATTTTACGGAAGTTTTCAAAGCAGCTGATCAGAATATTGGCAGCTGTTGCCACTGCATCATCTGCATTGACAGAGCCGTCAGTATCCACTTCCAGAGTCAGTTTGTCGAAATCCATTTCGTTGCCCACACGGGTATCGCTGACTTCATAATTGCATTTTACAACAGGAGAATAAATGGAGTCGATCGGGATAACGCCGATTACGTCATCATCCCGTTTGTTCTTTGTAAAAGGTACATAGCCATGACCGCGGTTGATGGTCATTTCCATGCCCAGATGGGCATCGGAATCCAACGTGCAGATGGCCAGATCTTTGTTGAGAACATCTATTTCTGCCGGCAGTACCATATCGCCGGCATGGAAAATACCCTCTTTAGTGATATCGATTCTGACAGTGATGGGGAAGGTCGCTTCGTCATGAGCGATGAAGCGGATCTTCTTCAGATTCAGAATCATATCTGTTACATCTTCTCTGACGCCGTTAATAGTAGAAAATTCATGAAGCACGCCGTCGATTTTGATAGACGTAATAGCCACACCGTCTAAAGATGAAAGCAACACGCGTCTTAAACTGTTTCCCAGGGTGATGCCATAGCCTCTTTCGAGCGGTTCGCATTCGAATTTGCCATGCCGTTTGTCATCGCTGAGTTCCACAGTCTTTATTGTGAAGCTTGTATTTTCGATCATCCGAAAGTCCTCCTTCTGCGCCTGGCGGCGCCAAAATGAAACAGAAAGGATATACCTTAATTATACTCTTCTGCGTTTCGGAGGACGGCAGCCGTTATGAGGAATCGGGGTGACGTCCTTAATGCTGCTGACTTCGATGCCTGCTGCCTGCAGTGCACGGATAGCTGCTTCACGGCCTGCGCCCGGTCCTTTTACAAAGACATCAGCGGAACGCATGCCCTGATCAATAGCCACTTTGGCAGCCTGTTCTGCTGCCATCTGTGCTGCGAATGGTGTGCTCTTACGAGAGCCCTTGAATCCGAGTCCGCCGGCGGATGCCCATGCAATGGTATTGCCGTTGGAGTCAGTAATCGTTACAATCGTGTTGTTGAAAGTAGAACGAATATGAGCTGCACCGGATTCTACATGTTTTCTTTCTTTTCTTTTTGCTTTACTTTTTACCGTAGCCATTATATCCCTCCTTCAACATTACTTCTTTGTTGCAGTCTTCTTACCTGCAATTGTCTTCTTCGGACCCTTCCGTGTACGGGCATTGGTCTTTGTTCTCTGTCCGCGTACCGGCAGGCCTTCACGATGACGTCTGCCTCTGTAGGAGCCGATTTCTACCAGACGCTTAATGTTGAGGGATTCTTCTCTACGGAGATCACCTTCGACTTTGTAGTCAGCCAGAGCGTTGCGGATTTTTGCAACGTCATCTTCTGTCAGATCTCTCACTCGGATATCAGGATTAATTCCTGCTTTGCTTAAGATTTCTTTGGAAAGAGTGGGGCCAATTCCATAAATATAAGTTAAGCCGATCTCAACGCGCTTATCTCTTGGTAAGTCTACACCAGCTATACGTGCCATCTACTCTTTAACCTCCTTTTAATTAACCTTGTCTCTGCTTATGCTTCGGATTTTCACAAATGACCATAACACGGCCTTTGCGTTTGATGATCTTGCACTTGTCACACATCTTTTTAACGGACGGTCTGACCTTCATCTTGGTTCCTCCTTACTTACTTGTAACGATAGGTAATCCTGCCGTGCTCTAAATCGTAGGGCGTCAATTCTACTGTTACCTTATCTCCAGGCAGTATACGGATGAAATTCATCCTCATTTTGCCGGAAATAGTAGCCAGCACAATATGGCCGCCGTTTTCCAGTTTGACACGGAACATGGCGTTTGGAAGCTTTTCTACTACTTTGCCTTCCACTTCAATAACGTCTGCCTTGCTCATGAGAGCCTCCTTTGGCTTACATATACTGTCCGCTGGTAACGATAGAATCAGTCGCGCAGCGTCAGAATTTTAGGACCATCTTTAGTAATGGCAATTGTGTGTTCCACATGAGCCGACGGTTTGCCGTCAGCAGTCACTACACCCCAGCCATCACGAAGAGTAATGATATCAGCACTTCCCATGGTAATCATAGGTTCAATGCAGATAACCATGCCTTCTTCCAGACGCGGCCCATGACCTGGCGTTCCGTAATTCGGAATTTCCGGATCTTCGTGCATGTCTGTTCCGATACCATGGCCTACATATTCCCGAAGGACTCCGTAGCCATAAGGCTTCACATAGCTTTCCACCGCATGACCGATGTCGCCTACTGTGTTGCCCGGGACTGCCTGCCGGATGCCGGCAAAAAGAGCTCCTTCTGTCGCTTTGATCAGCTGGAGGTTCTTCTTATTGGTATGTCCCACCGGAACTGTGATACAGGAATCACCCATGTAACCATTTAATTCTACCACAAGATCGATAGAAATGATATCACCTTTTTTTAAAATTTTTCTTGCTGAAGGAATTCCATGAACTACAGTGTCATTTACCGATGCGCAGATGGATCCGGGATAACCTTCATATCCCTTTTCAGCAGGTGTGCCGCCCCTGTCTCTGATAAATTTTTCTGCCAGATGATCAAGATCAAGAGTACTCATTCCTGGCTTTACTGCTTTTTCCAGCATAGAGAGCGTGTCCGCAGTCAGACGGCTGGCTGCGGCAATCTTCTCTATCTCTTCCGGTGTATGGATGATAATCATTTAGAAGCCTTCTTCAAAGCATCCTGAATATCAGCATAAACCTTGTCCATGGACTGGTCTCCGTCGATTTCGTAGTACCGGCCGCTTACCTTGTAATAATCGATGAGCGGCTTTGTGGATGTTTCGTACACATCCAGACGCTGGGAGATGGTTTTTTCATTATCATCAGCCCGCTGGTACAGTTCACCGCCGCAGTTGTCGCAGATGCCTGCTTTCTTCGGCGGACGGAATTCTTTGTGGAAGGAAGCTCCACATTTACGGCATACAAGTCTGCCGCTTACTCTCTTGATGATGTCATCACGGTTTGCTTTGATACCGATGACAGCAGTAAGCTGGATGCCCAGTTCGTGGAGAATAGCATCCAGGGCAGAGGCCTGGGCGGTGGTGCGGGGGAATCCGTCAAGGATCCATCCCTTTTTGCAGTCGTCCTGGGCCAGTCTTTCCTTGACAATGCCCACAGTTACACTATCCGGAACAAGGGCTCCCTTGTCCATGTAGCTTTTAGCTTCCTTGCCAAGAGCAGTTCCTGATTTCACAGCCGCACGGAACATGTCGCCTGTAGCAATCTGGGGGATGCCGTAATCACGAATGAGCTTTTCTGCCTGGGTGCCTTTGCCGGCGCCGGGAGGTCCCATTAATAAGATATACATATCCTGCTCCTTATTTTATAAAAGCCTTATTTGATAAAGCCCTGATAGTTTCTTGTAACCATATAAGACTGTGCCTGTCTCATGGTGTCCAGTGCAACGCCGACAATAATGAGGAGGGATGTACCACCGAAGTACACGCCCTGAATGCCGGTAATGTTTCCGATGAAGTTCGGAAGGATTGCAATGAAAGCCAGGAAAACGGCACCGGTCAGAGTAATTCTGGACAATACCTTATCTACATACATCATGGTGGGCTGGCCCGGGCGGATGCCTGGAATGAAGCCGCCATATTTCTTCATATTATCTGCCAGATCCTTGATATTCACGGAAATGGCCGTATAGAAATAGGTAAAGATAAAAATGAGGAAACCGTAGCAGATGGTGTTTGGCCAGGTGCCCCATCCGAAGAAATTCCCAATGGACTGTACCCAGCTTACATGAATAAACTGAGCCAGCGTAATGGGCAGCATAAGGATGGAAGAAGCAAAGATGATGGGAATAACACCGGCCTGGTTCACTTTGAGAGGCAGGTAGGTGGAATGACCGCCATACATTCTCCGTCCAATCACGCGCTTAGCATACTGGATAGGGATTCTTCTCTGTCCTTCATTGACTTCGATAACCATAAGGATCATAGCCAGTGCAATGACCAGGAACAGAAGAAGCTGGAAGGGGGAAATGGTGCCGACCTTGAGATAATCAACAACTGTGGAAATAGCCTGCGGGAAGCGGGCTACGATGCCGCAGAAGATGATAAGGGAAATCCCGTTGCCAATACCATGTTCCGTAATTTTATCGCCAATCCACATAAGAAGGCAGGTGCCTGCAGTCAGGACGACGATAACGAAAAAGAAATACAGCCAGCTGTTATCAACAAGGGCATTGTTGATACGCAGAGCATAGGTCATGCCGAATGCCTGCACAGCTGCCAGGAAAATTGTAAAGTATCTTGTAACTTTCTGAATCTTCTTGTATCCTTCAGCCCCGTCTTTTCTCCATTCTTCCAGAGTAGGAATGACGGCTGTCAGAAGCTGCATAATAATGGATGAGTTGATGTAGGGAGTGATACTCATGGCAAAAATAGAAAATTTGCTGAGTGCTCCGCCGGCGAAGAGATCCAGGAAACCAAAGAGGTTGCCGGATGTAAAAAGGCTTTCAATCACCGATGAATCAACCCCCGGCACGGGGATATGAACCCCGAGACGGAAGATGACAAACATCAGGAAAGTGAAAAGAATGCGATCTTTGAGTTCTTTATTTGCAAAAAAGTTTGCTAAAGTAGATCCCATATCAGATCACCTCTACTTTTCCACCTGCTGCTTCGATTTTCTGCTGAGCGGTCTTAGTGAATCCCTGAGCTCTTACGGTCAGAGCCTTGGACAGTTCACCGTTTCCCAGTACACGTACACCATCGAGAACGTTCTTCAGAACACCTGCTTCAATCAGTGCAGCCGGATCAACGACAGCGTTGTCATCGAAACGATTCAGCTGTTCAACATTGATTACAGCGTATTCCTTAGCTAATACATTTTTAAAACCGCGCTTTGGAAGACGACGGTACAGAGGCATCTGGCCGCCTTCAAATCCCGGACGGACACCGCCGCCTGTTCTAGCGTTCTGGCCTTTTGCACCGCGGGTAGCCTGTTTGCCCATACCGCTTCCAAGGCCTCTGCCTACACGGCGGCGTGCTCTTGTGGAGCCTTCAGCCGGTTTCAGTTCATGCAGTTTCATCAGTGCACCTCCTTCTTAATTATTCTGCTTCTTTGCATTCAACCAGATGCTGGACAGAGTGAATCATGCCTTTAATCTGGGGGGTAAGTTCTTTTTCTACAGAGGAATTGGTCTTATGAAGGCCAAGTGCCTTAATAGTAGCGATATGTTCCGGTCTGGAGCCAATCACGCTTTTTTTCAGTGTAATAATAACTTTCATGAGGGGCCCCCTTAGTTGTAAATTTCGTCCAGGCTCTTTCCACGGAGTGCTGCAACAGTTTCTGCATTTTCAAGCTTGGAAAGACCGTCCATAGTAGCTCTAACCATGTTGATGGGGTTAGAAGAACCAAGGGACTTGGTCAGAATATTACGGATACCTGCCAGAGCGAGCACGGCACGAACCGGGCCGCCGGCTTTGATACCGGTACCTTCAGCAGCAGGTTTCATAATAACCTTGCCGGCACCATAGATGCCCAGCATAGGATGAGGAATGGTTCCGTTTTTCAGAGCCACGGTAATCATGTTTTTCTTAGCGTCTTCAACGCCCTTGCGGATAGCTTCAGGAACTTCAGCTGCCTTGCCCAGGCCTGCGCCTACTTTGCCCTTGCCATCACCGACTACTACAACTGCAGCAAAGGAAAAACGACGGCCGCCTTTTACGACTTTAGCAACGCGGTTAATGAAAACGACGTTTTCCTGTAAGTCGGATTCCTGTTTTTCAAATCTTGGCATGTGCTTTCTCCTTTACCTTAAAATTTCAAGCCGGCTTCGCGGGCACCTTCAGCCAGAGCCTGTACTCTGCCATGATAGATATAACCGCCGCGATCGAACACAACTGTTTCAATTCCCTTTTCAAGGGCTCTCTTTGCAACGAGAGCACCTACAGCCTTAGCAGCTTCAGCGTTACCGCCATAGGGGAACTGAGCTTTGATTTCTTTATCTAAGGTATTAGCCGATACCAGGGTTACGCCAGCTTCATCATCGATGACCTGAGCGTAGATGTTAGCCAGAGATCTGAAAACATTGAGACGCGGGCAAGCGGCAGTACCGGAGATTTTCTTACGAAGACGCAGATGACGGCGGATAACCGCATTTCTGCTTGCATTTTTACGCATATTGTTCTACCTCCTGTCTTACTTTGTTGCGCCGGTCTTACCAGCCTTACGGCGTACGTATTCACCGGAATAACGGATACCCTTGCCTTTGTAAGGTTCCGGTTCTCTCCAGCCGCGGATTTCAGCTGCGACCTGGCCAACCATTTCCTTATCAGCTCCGGATACGAGGATGACAACAGAAGACGGGGTTGTAATTGTAATTCCTTCCGGCGGAGTAATGATAACCGGATGGGAGAAACCGAGGGACAGCTTCAGGTTTTTGCCCTGCATCTGTGCATTGTAGCCAACGCCCTGGATTTCCAGTTTCTTTTCAAAGCCCTGTGTTACACCAACAACCATGTTGTTGATCAGGGTACGGGTCAGTCCGTGCAGGGAACGGTTTTTAATTTCATCATTCGGACGGGAAACAAGAACTTCATTGTTTTCCAGTTTAATGTCCATTTCTTCATTCAGTGTACGGGACAGTGTGCCTTTCGGACCCTTAACTGTCACTGTATGGCCGTCAATCTTGACTTCCACACCAGCCGGGACCGTAATAGGTTTCTTGCCAATTCTTGACATTCTATACCTCCAACGGATTACCAGACAAACGCAAGAACTTCACCGCCAAGGCCTTCTTTGCGAGCTGCCTTGTCAGTCATGATGCCCTTGGATGTGGAAATAACTGCAATACCGAGACCGCCCAGAACCTTCGGCAGTTCTTCTTTGCCTGCATAGACTCTGAGACCCGGTTTGGAAATTCTCTTCAGACCTTTGATGACCTTTTCACGGTTAGCGCCGTATTTCAGGGAAACACGAAGAACCTGATGGCCTTCTACTTCGATCTGTTCTACGTTTTTGATAAAGCCTTCATCTTTTAAAATCGTAAGCACAGCTGCCTTAATTTTAGAAGCAGGCATATCTACCTTATCATGATATGCATCGTTCGCATTACGAATACGGGTAAGCATATCCGCAATTGGATCGGTTGTTACCATTATTTAATCCTCCTCCCGAATTACCAGCTGGCTTTTTTAATTCCCGGAATTTCGCCGTTGTAAGCCAGATCACGGAACTGGTTGCGGCAAATTCCGAATTTACGCATATAGCCGTGGGGACGGCCGGTCAGTTTGCAACGATTATGCAGACGTGTCGGAGAAGCGTTGCGCGGCAGCTTGGAAAGAGCTTCCCAGTCGCCTGCTTCCTTCAGAGCCTGACGTTTGGCTGCATATTTCTGAACAGCGAGTTCTCTCTTCTTCTCGCGTTCCAACATAGACTTCTTTGCCATATTGTCCTCCGCTTATTTCTTGAACGGCATGCCGAACTGTCTCAGAAGTTCACGAGCTTCTTCATCAGTCTTAGCCGTAGTTACAACAATGATATCCATGCCACGGATTCTGTCGATCTTTTCATAATCAACTTCCGGGAAAATCAGCTGTTCTTTAACGCCGAACGCATAATTTCCGCGGCCGTCGAAACTCTGGTCGCTGATACCACGGAAGTCACGTACGCGCGGAAGAGCGATGTTGATGAGACGATCGAGGAATTCGTACATTCTGTCACCACGAAGGGTAACTTTGCAGCCCAGGGGCATTCCTTCACGAATGTGCCATGCAGCCAGGGATTTATGAGCCTTGCAGATCATCGGCTGCTGACCGGTGATAGCTGCCAGATCAGATGCTGCTGCATCCACTGCTTTAGAGTTTTCAGTAGCTTCGCCTACACCGATATTGATGACAATTTTTTCCAGCTTCGGAATTTCCATGTCATTTTTGTAGCCGAACTTTTCGCGCATGGTATTTTTAATCTGCGCTTTGTACAAATCGTTTAATCTGGACACTTGTTATCCTCCTTCCCGCTTAAGCCTTGTCAATAATAGCGCCGCTCTTAACAGCTGCTCTTACATAAGAGCCGTCCTTCTGCTGGACTTTCTTTACGCGGGTCGGTTTCTTGGATTCCGGATCCAGGATCATCACTTTGGAAGCATAAATCGGAGCTTCTTTCTCGATAATGCCACCCTTTGGATTTGCCTGGCTCGGTTTTGTGTGTTTCTTGACCATGTTGACGCCTTCAACGACTACACGGCCTTCTTTCGGCATAGCAGCCTTGATTTTGCCCTGCTTGCCCTTATCTTTGCCGGAAATAACGACAACTGTGTCTCCGGTCTTTACATGCAGTTTCTGACTCATCATTTGCCTCCCTATTAGAGCACTTCCGGAGCCAGGGAAATAATCTTCATGAAATCTCTTTCACGGAGTTCTCTTGCTACCGGTCCAAAAATACGTGTTCCTACCGGGCTCTTGTCGTCTTTAATAATAACAACTGCGTTTTCATCAAAGCGGATGTGAGATCCGTCGCTGCGGCTTACGCCATTTACGGTACGGACTACAACAGCCTTGACAACCTGGCCCTTCTTAACAACGCCGCCGGGGGTTGCATCTTTGACCGTGCAAACCACAATATCACCGATATTGCCGCTCTTACGGAAGGAACCACCCAGAACTTTAATAACCAGGACGTTCTTAGCACCGGTATTATCCGCAACGTTGAGTCTGCTTTCCTGCTGAATCATCGTGCCTATCCTCCTATAATTATCTTTCTATATCAGTTCTGACGGGCAACGATTTTCTCAACTCTCCAACGCTTGTCATGAGACAGCGGGCGGGTTTCGACGATGCGTACCGTATCACCGACACGGCATTCGTTGTTTTCGTCATGCGCTTTGAACTTGGTTGTGGTATTAATTGATTTTTTGTACAGCTTGTGGGGAACTTTACGTTCTACAGCAACAACAACGGTTTTGTCCATTTTATCGCTGACAACAATTCCCTGGCGCACCTTGCGCAACTTTCTTTCTTCTGCCACGTTGAGATCCTCCTTTGGATTAACCGTTATGCCTTCTTGGCAGCCTTCAATTCTTCTTCACGCTGAACAGTTTTGATTCTTGCGATGGTCTTCTTTACTTCACGAATACGCATCGGATTTTCAAGCTGTCCTGTAGCGAGCTGAAAACGGAGGTTAAACAGTTCTTCCTTTAAGCCGGCAACCTTTTCATCTAATTCGGCAGTGCTCAGGTTACGAATTTCATTGACCTTCATTTTATTCACCTGCCACTTCTTGTCCTTTAACTACAAATTTAGTCTTGATCGGCAGCTTGTGACCTGCAAGGCGCATAGCTTCCTTTGCAGCTTCGATGGGGATGCCGCCCATTTCGAACATAACACGGCCAGGTCTTACAACGGCTACCCAGTATTCAACTGCGCCTTTGCCGGAGCCCTGACGGGTGCCAATCGGTTTTGCGGAAACCGGTTTGTCCGGGAAAATCTTAATCCAGACCTTGCCGCCGCGCTTGGTATAACGGGTCATAGCAATACGGGCTGCTTCGATCTGACGGCTGGTAATCCAGGACGGTTCCAGGGCAACCAGGCCAAATTCACCATAAGTAACGGTGTTTCCGCGATGTTCCTTGCCTTTCATACGGCCGCGGAACTGTTTACGATATTTTGTACGCTTTGGAATTAACATCAGGAATCACTCCTTTCAGAGTTTTTCGGTCTGCGTTCTCTGCGATCACCGCGGCGGCCGCCTCTTCTGTTGCCATCATGGCGGTTGCCTCTGTCTTTATTGGTGCGGGTGTTTTCGTTTTCATCCACAACCTGTCCCGGTGCGAGTTCGCCTTTATAAATCCAGACCTTAACGCCGATAGCACCATAGGTGGTATGAGCTGCGGTTACACCGTAGTCAATGTTGGCGCGAAGAGTCTGAAGAGGAATGGAACCTTCACGGTAGCTTTCACTGCGGGCAATTTCTGCGCCGCCGAGACGACCGGAAACGGTTACCTTAATACCTTTAGCGCCTGCGCGCATGGTTCTGCCAACTGCCTGTTTAACAGCGCGGCGGAAGCCGATACGTCTTTCCAGCTGGGAAGCAATGTTTTCAGCAACCAGGATAGCGCTCATGTCGGTGGATTTGATTTCAAGGATATCAATGTCCACTTCTTTATCCGTTACAGCAGCCAGAGCCTTTTTAATATCTTCAATGCCTGTGCCGCCGCGGCCGATAACCATGCCTGGTTTAGCAGTATAAATGGCAAGTTTTACTCTATTGCCTACACGTTTAATGCCAATCTTGGAAATGCCTGCGACAAACAGGTGCTTCTTTAAAAACTGGCGGATTTTGGCATCTTCCACAAGCAGTGCAGCATAATCTTTTTCTGCAAACCATTTGGAATCCCAGTCATCGATCACGCCTACACGCATTCCATGCGGATTAACTTTCTGACCCAAAACGTTTCCCTCCTTCGATTACTCTTTTTCAGAAACTTTTACCGTCAGTGTGCTGGTACGTTTCATAATCCCGAAAGCCTGTCCACGGGAACGTGGATGTACACGCTTCATAATCGGGCCTGCATCTACATAAATTGTGGAGATGTAGAGATTGTCAATGTTCATGTCGTTGTTGTTTTCTGCATTTGCCATAGCGCTTCTCAGGGTCTTTTCAACCACGATGGAAGCAGCTTTATGGGTATTGCGCAGAATGGAGATAGCTTCTCCCGCTTTCTTGCCGCGGACAAGGTTAGCTACGATGCGGACCTTGCGGGGAGAAATGCGGACATTTCTTGAAATTGCCTGAACTTCCATTTTATTCCTCCCTGTTATTTACCTGCAGCGGCCTTATCACTCTTGTTGTGGCCCTTGAATGTACGGGTCGGAGCGAATTCGCCAAGCTTATGGCCAACCATATCTTCAGTAATGTAAACCGGTACATGCTTTCTTCCGTCGTGAATCGCAATGGTGTGACCTACGAAGCTCGGAAGGATAGTAGAAGCACGGGACCAGGTTTTTACAATTTTCTTATCGTTAGCTGCGTTCAGTGCGTCAATCTTCTTTACCAGAGAGAAAGCGACGAACGGGCCTTTTTTTACGGATCTGGACACTTTTACTCCTCCTTATCTTACTTGCGTCTCTTAACAATCAGCTTGGTAGACGCTTTTCTGTTGTCGCGGGTCTTCACGCCGTAAGCAGGCTTGCCCCACGGGGTAACAGGACGCTTACGTCCGACAGGAGCCTTGCCTTCGCCGCCGCCATGCGGATGGTCATTCGGGTTCATTACAACGCCGCGGGTGGTCGGACGAACGCCGAGCCAGCGGTTTCTTCCTGCTTTGCCCAGGGTGATGTTTTCATGGTCATCATTGCCCACAACACCGATTGTTGCGCGGCAGCGAATGTGTACTCTGCGCAGTTCACCGGAAGGAAGACGGAGAAGAGCATAATCTCCTTCTTTAGCCATCAGCTGAGCGCTGGCACCGGCAGAACGAACCATCTGGCCGCCTTTGCCGATTTTCAGTTCCACATTGTGAACAACAGTACCAAGAGGAATATTGGTGAAAGGCAGGCAGTTGCCTACTTTAATATCAGATTCAGGACCGCTGGTAACTACATCGCCAACTTTAAGTCCCTTCGGAGCAAGGATGTAACGCTTTTCACCGTCTGCATACTGCAGAAGAGCGATGCGGCAGGTACGGTTCGGATCGTATTCGATCGTTGCAACTTTAGCCGGAATGTTATCCTTGTTTCTCTTGAAATCGATGATTCTGTACTGACGTTTATGACCGCCGCCCTGATGGCGAACTGTCATTTTACCGGAGCCATTGCGACCGCCATGATTATGAACAGGAGCCAGAAGAGATTTTTCCGGCTTATCTGCTGTAATTTCATCAAAAGTGGAAACGGTCATCTGACGGCGTCCGGGAGTGTACGGTTTAAAAGATTTATAAGCCATTGATTTACTCCTCCTTACGCTTCGAAGAGTTCAATTGTTTCGCCCGGTTTGAGTGTAACAATTGCTTTCTTCCAATCACTGCGACGACCCTGGGTACGGCCCAGACGTTTCATCTTGCCTTCATAACGCATGGTGTTCACAGCCTGAACTTTGACTTTGAAAATCTGTTCCACAGCCTGGCGGATTTCAACCTTGGTAGCGGAAAGGGGCACACGGAACGTATACTTGCGTTCTTCCATGAGGGCTGTAGTTTTTTCTGTAACGATCGGTTTAATGAGGATGTCACGTGCTTCCATTATGCGAGTACCTCCTCAATCTTCTTAACTGCTTCCTGAGTCAGGAACAGCTTGTCATAATTTACAATATCATACACGTTGATTCCGCTGGGAACGTAAGCTTTAACGCCCGGGATGTTTCTTGCGGAGAGAACGGTGTTTTCAGCTGCATCGCCGCCATCAACGATGAGAGCCTTGCCTGCTGCATTGAATGCAGAAAGCATTTTTACAACTTCCTTTGTCTTCGGTGCGTCGAAATGAATGGCATCAATAACTACCAGTTCATTAGCGCGAAGCTTTTCGGAAAGAGCAGATTTAACAGCCAGCTGGCGTGCCTTTCTCGGCATAGCCTTTGCATGGCTTCTGGGGGTCGGTCCGAATACGGTGCCGCCGCCAACCCACAGTGGGGAGCGGATGGATCCGACTCTGGCACGGCCGGTGCCCTTCTGTTTCCAGGGCTTCTTGCCGCCGCCGCGGACAAGGCCTCTGGTCTTTGTGGCATGGGTGCCAAGGCGTTCATTAGCCATCTGGCGAACCACTGCCTGATGAATAACAGCTTCGTTATAGTCTACGCCAAAGACGCTGTCATTCAGCTCTATTTCACCGGTTTCCTGGCCGGCTACATTATACAGCTTTACTTTCGGCATTGAGATGTTCCTCCCTTAATCAGAACAATTTTCTGTTGTTCCAGACAATATTATTTTACAGGCTTTACAGTTTCCTGTACCATGACGAGGCTTCCCTTAGCGCCGGGGATCCCGCCTTTGACAAGCATAAGATTACGGGCAGTATCAACTCTTACTACCTGAAGATGCTGAACAGTGACTCTATCGCCGCCCAGCTGTCCCGGCATCTTCTTGCCTTTGAATACCTTTCCGCCGCCGCCGGACATACGAGCACCGAGGGATGCTGTCTGACGATGGTTTTTGGAACCGTGGCTTTCAGGGCCGCGCTGGTGATTCCAACGTTTAATGGTGCCGGCGAAACCTTTGCCGCGGCTGGTGCCGATTACGTCTACAATTTCGCCTTCTGCGAAGATATCAGCAGCCAGAGTTTGGCCTACTGTGTAAGACGGCTTTTCAGCGAGTCTGTATTCACGCAGATATTTAACCGGTTCAATACCAGCCTTTTCAAACTGACCTTTTACAGGTTTTGTCAAATGTTTTTCTTTGACAGCGCCATAACCGAGCTGAACAGCATTGTATCCATCGCTTTCAACGGTTTTAACAGCTGCTACAACGTTTGGCAGAACTTCAATAACACTTACCGGAACCAGGTCGCCGTTTTCAGCGAACACCTGGGACATTCCTAATTTTGTTCCCAAAATAGCCTTAGACATCTTTGCACCTCCTTACAGTTTAATATCAATGCTGACGCCGGCTGGCAGTTCCAGTCTCATCAGCGCATCCGCGGTCTTCTTGGACGGATCGAGGATGTCAATAAGTCTCTTGTGAATACGCATTTCAAACTGTTCACGGCTGTCTTTGTTGACATGTGGTGAACGGAGAATGGTATACACGTTCCGTTCCGTTGGAAGCGGAATCGGACCGGAGACACGGGAGCCTGTTCTCTTGGCAGTCTCCGCGATCTTCGCTGCGCTCTGATCAACGGCTTTGTGATCATAGCCTTTCAGCCGAATTCTGATTTTTTCCTGTTTCGACATTACATAAACCTCCTACGTTCATTTCCTGAATGAACTGCTCCGTGGAAATTCCCCTGCAGTGCAGGCCACCTTCCACTTCATAGTTTTGACTGACTCCCTTTTCCGCTTTCGCCCTCGTACGAAAGCCCGAAAACGTTCAGCCTTTAAATCATACTATTTTCCTTGTACGAATGCAAGTATTTCATCAAAATTTAATATTTTTATCGATAAATCTCCTATGCACGATAAATTCTGATCATTTCGTATTTAGGCTCGCCTTATTTTAACATAAACACGCCACCTGGTGTGTACCTTATTACATGAAATTTTGATAAAATTTTCAAATTTCCCCTTTTCAGAGACAGCAGACTGCCTGTCTGTTATAAAAACGTTCCCTTCAGCGTCTTTTTATTGGTGCCTTTATATTATACATATATATGATAATGTAGAGGGAAGGAGAACATGAATCTGCGATTTTTTCTCCTGCCCACGCAAAAACCGCAGTCGGCATCCATCTGACTGCGGTTTTCGTTTATTACAGTATAAGGGACCGGGCTCTTTCCCTGACCAGAGGTGCGAAAGCCTTTCCGTCCTCGATTTGTTTCAGGAGAATCTGCCGTTCCCTGGGAGACAGCAGTACGTCTCTTCCATATACGGCAGAAAGATAGTTCACCGTACATTGAGGCACATTGAAAAGAAACCGGAAATAAAGCGGCCCCAGGGCGCGGTATTTCTACCATTCCGGTGCCAGCTCGTCTTCAGCCAGATGAGGCCTCTTTTCAAAAAATACGGACCGCAATCTATCTGACCCGTTCCCGGGTAATATAGAGCCTTTCCCCTATGGTTTTCAGGGAGCATCCATCCAGACGCATGGAAAGAATCATGCGGTATCGTTCATTGATCATACTTTCCAGGAAGCACCGGGCTGTAGGGCAGCTGTCAGTCTGGTCAAAACAGGTTCGCACATACCCCTGCTTCCCGCATTCTACCAGCCCCTTTTCTCGAAGGAAGGAAATAACTTCCTCCAGCCTGTTTCGAGGGAGGAGGGCGTTTTTCCATTCCTTTTCCATATCGGCAAAGGTCATTTTTCCCTTCATATCCATAATGTCAAAGATTTTCAGCTGTACCAGCCGCCGGAAAGGAAGAAATTCCCAGAGTTCATCCAGCCCGCCTCCCTTTTCCCTGTCAGAAGGAAGGGAAAGGGCCAGTTTTTTCATGGAAGAAAGGGGAATGTGCAGCCAGGAAGCAAGGGACCTGATGATTTCCCTGTCCACGGCTTCCGGTTCTCTGTCTACGGAGACCGGCCTTCTCCCCTTCTTCTGCCAAGCCATCATGCTGTGCTTCCTGTAGCTTTTCAGGAACCGGACATAAAAAGCGGAGGCCTGCATCAGCTGCTCCCATTTTTTCCATCGCAGCTCTTCAGCAATATGATCCTCCAGATTCTGCCCGGAAACCCATTGATCCAGATACTTTCTGAACTCCAGAGTTCCCAGCATCCGTTCCATGCGCCTTGGATTCCTTGTGAAATCAAGGGAAAAGATCCCGTCAAATCCCTTTTCCTTCACATATCCGTCCAGGAAAGACAGTTCTACCAAAAGGCCCAGTCTTTCTGCTGTCCCTTCTTTCTCCTCAAGCCAGCGGTGAAAGGCGGCGCACACAGAACACTCCAGCGTCATGACACCACCTCACCGGTCCGCTTCCGCCAGAGCGGCCGCAGCCGCATCAAAGAACTGCTTATAGGATACGGTGGCGCCGGAAATACCGTCCACCTTGTTGACTTCCTGCATCTGCACCAGAGCCTGGGCATATGTATGATTAGCCGCTACCGCCAGCTGGGCCCTATTGTAATAAGCCTTATTTTCCTCCCCCTTTGTTCTTCCGTAGGACTCATCCTTCAGCGTACCGTCTTTCTTGTAGCCTTCATAAGCGGCCGCAGTGATTTTATGATCTTTCACCGTAATAGAAAGCACTGTACAGTCGCCCCGTTCATTGGGCTGGCTCTTTCCTTCAACGGAAGAAGATATTTCAAGGAACGTACCCATGGCACGTCCCGAGTCCATATATTCTTCCATAGTTTTATCCTTTATAAATTTAAAATAAGCATGCAAATACTCATTTTTAGATATGCCAAATTTCTTGATTCACATATAGAGTAGTGAAAAGGGAAAGCCCTGTCAACCTTGATTATCAAAGAAACGGCAGGTCTTTATTTAATTGAGAATTGCCCTTCTTCCTTCCCCAAAAGCTCCCTTTCCTTTCTCCAAAGACTTATATGGTATAATAAAAATTGTAAGAAACGGAGGTTTTACAGAATGAAAGTAATCTATGACGACAGTTTATTTGATACGATTCCCGGGCTCTGTATAGGAGTCCTTGCCATCCGCGCCGTGGACAACCGGGGCGTAAATCTGGAAGCAGAAGCCTTCCGCCGCCGCTGCTGCACGGAAACAAACCTGCTCCTCAAAATGAATCCCTCCATGGCAGACGCAGAAATCAAGCGCTATGACGATGCCCTGACCCATCTGGGCGTACAGGGCGCCCGCACGACCCTTTCCGCCCTCTTCAGGGAATACAAGAAAGAACTGGGCATCGAAGAGGAAGAAGAAGCAAAAGCAGGAGATGACTATGAAATTCTCTCCCAGCCCAAGGCCGCCAGCCTGGATGAACTGGCCGGTTCCGACGTACTCCCCCGTATGAATCCGGTGATGGACATGGTCCGGGGCGGCATGCTGAAATTTCATGTAGACATCCACGCCTTCGACATGGGCGACAGGAAAACACCGCTGGAAATCAAAAAAAATAATGGCGAATGGGCCGTCACCCTGGGAGGCAGTACCGCTGTTCATAACTGGTACTGCGAAGACGGTACCGCTGCCAAGGTAGGACCGGACTCCGAAAACATCCTCATCCTCATCACCGGCTTTGCCCCGAACCGCAAAAAAGTAGCCGCTGCCAGGAATGAACTGGCCCGCCGTATGAAATCCGCCTTTGACCGCTCCGTAGAAGTAGGCTGGCTGGAAGCCGGCATCCATGAATTCACCGCTTCCATCTGAAAGGTTTTCCATGAAATACGCAGCACTAGACTTTGAAACCGCCTACTGGGGGCCGGCCAATGCCTGCTCTCTGGGCATCGTCATCAGCGATGGAAAAGAAATCATTGATGAATGGTATCATCTGATTCAGCCTCTCACATTGAAATTCGATACAGGCTGCATGCGTGTCAACGGCATCCATCCCGAAGACGTGGCAGAGGAAGAAAAGTTCCCCTATTTCTGGGATGAAATCGCCCGCCGGCTGGAAGGCTCTATTGTCTTTGCCCACAATGCACGCTTTGACATGGGTGTCCTTGCCTCCGCCCTGGACACCTACCACCTGCCGGACATCCACTTCCGTTACGGTGATACAGTCGTACTTTCCAGAAAGCTCTGGAAAGACATGCCCAACCATAAACTGAATACCGTAGCTGGCATCCTGGGCTTTGACTTCCATCATCACCAGGCCCTGGATGATGCCAGAGCCTGCGAATACATTGTCAGAAAAGCCTTGGAGGAAACCGCCCTTCCTTCAGTGGAAGATCTTATGAAGCAGACAGGCCAGGAGCTGAAGCGATTTGCCGT
>NZ_JBJEXP010000070.1:0-2468 GCF_051885895.1 Dialister sp.
GCCCCGGCAATGACGGCAGGATCCCCGGTGAAGAAGGCGGTAAGGCTTGTTCCCCGGAAAAAGGCGGCATAGGCCATGACAAGGCCTATGGAAAAAGCGGAAAGGATACCGTAAAGGAGGGCCTTCCTTGCCCTGTCATAACGGCGGGCGCCGGCATTCTGTGCTACGAAGGCGGACATGGACTGCATAAAGGAAGCAGGAACGAGCATGATGAATCCGCAGATTTTTTCTGATACGCCGATGGAAGCGGAAGCGGTCAGTCCTATGCTGTTTACAATGGCCATGATGATCAGGAAGGACAGGCTCACCAGAAGGTCCTGCAGGGCGATGGGAAGACCCAGCGCCGTGATACGGTGGATGCAGGACAGATGGAAGCGAACCATGGAAAGGGAGAACGGAAAAGGCAGTGGTCTGGACTGGATCATACGGTAGGAAATGATAACGGAAAGGGCCTGGGAAAACACTGTGGCCAGTGCCGCACCGGAAGCACCCAGATGAAATACAGCCACCAGAAGAAAATCACCGGCCCCGTTGCATACGGAGGCAATAGCCACCGTATACAGCGGTGTTTTGGAATTTCCCATGCCCCGGAAAATACTGCCCATAAGGTTGTAGCAGATGATAGCGGTCATTCCGCTTCCGCAGATACGGATATAGGAAACGGTCTTTTCAAAGGCTTCCGGCGGCGCCTGCATAAGGCGGGCCCACAGGGGGGCTCCGGCGGTCAAAAGGAAAGTAAAGACAAAGCCGATGAGAAGACAGAGACAGATGCCGCTTCCTACGATGGTTCCGCCTTCCCGGCTCCGTCCACTGCCTATGGCCTGCCCCAGAAGGATGGTGATGCCCATGGCAAAACTGGCGGTCAGCATGGTAAAAGACTGGAGAATCTGGGTGCCGGTAGACACGCCGGACAGATCGGCGGCACTTCCGAAACGACCCACGATAAAAAGATCCACCGCCCCATAAAGTGCCTGGAGAAATAAAGCACCCATCACAGGCAGGGCAAACCGAAACAGCGGAGAAGCAATAGGGCCGGAAGTAAAGGAATTTTTTAAGGAAGAAGCAGGCATACAAAGAATCCTTCCATGGAAATGAAAATTGGAGTTGTCTGTTTCTCATTGTAAAAGAAATCAGGGAAATGGGCAAATAGAGGAGAGAAAAGAGTAAAAATGATGAGGCTTCCCGCAGAAGCGGCGGACTTTTGCTATAATAAATCTGAAGAAACACTGATTCATTCATAGAGTCTGCTTTTATAAAAAACTTTATGCACTGCTGCGTCAGGAGGCTCCTTAAAAAGCTCGCTGTTTGCGCCGCCTCATTCCCTGTACTGCATAAAGTTTCAAGAATAAAAGCAGGCAATGATTGGATCAGCGCTTTCCTGAAGGAGGTCATTCTATGGAAACAGGAACTCGGAAAATGAGACGGAAAGACAGACTGGTGACGGAAGAATCAGAGATCCGTCATATTCTGGATGCCTGCGGCATCCTGCATCTGGGACTCTATGACGAAGGGCGGATTTATGTGGTGCCTGTCAATTATTCCTATACCTATGAGGAAGGAAAACTTTCTCTCTTCTTTCATGGCGCTACAGCGGGGTTGAAGAAAGAACTTATAGAAAAAGACGGCAGAGCAGGCTTTGAAATGGATACTGGGGAAAATGTTATTCCCCACAAATCCAATCCTGCACTCTACACCAATGCCTACATGAGTATCATTGGCAGCGGCCGTGTGACCATCGTGGAAGGAAATGAGGAAAAGAAGGAAATTCTCACCGATTTCATGAAGCAGATTTCAGGAAAGGACTGGATCATCACCGACGGCATGCTGAAAGGATGTGAGGTATACCGCCTGGATGCCGACGAATTCCAGGCCAAGAGGAATATGCCTCGGACCATGACAGGGAAGGCATGATATGGCATGAAACTCATTGCATGGAAATTTGATTCTGCGATACACCTCCCGCTTTTCAGAACGCGGCACAGGTCTGCAGAAGGATGATTTTAAAGGATGGGAGAGAGTATGGCTCATAAGGAATCATGCGGGCTGCTTTTCAAGAAAATCAATGATGCTTTGGAACGGCAGGCGAATAATGACCTTCGGAACGATGACCTGACCCTCACCCAGATGGGGGTGCTGGTGGCGGTGGAAGACCGTTTTCATAATAATGCCATGCTGGGAGAGCTGGTCTCTTATCTTGGCGTTTCCCAGCCTACCATGACAGGCATTGTGAACCGTCTTGAAAAGAAGGGGTGTGTCACATCCTTTACCAATAAAGGAGAAGGCCGTATCCGGCGGGTATCTCTTACGGAAAAGGGTATGGAAAAATGCAGGATGGCCAAGGGAAAGATGGAAGCGGCGGAAGAGCTGATCCTGTCAGGCCTGGATGAAGAGGAACAGGCAGAGCTTCTGGTTCTGTTGAAAAAAGTGGCCCGGGCAGTGGAAGGCAGGGAGACCGGTTCTCTGTAAAA
>NZ_JBJEXP010000070.1:2568-3869 GCF_051885895.1 Dialister sp.
CCGGTACTGGTGTGGAAAAACACGGTGCCTGCCATAGCCGCCATGATACTGGTCATGGTCTATAACCTGGCAGATACTTTTTTTATTGGAAAAACAGGGAATCCCTACATGGTGGCGGCAGTGTCCCTGGCCATGCCGGTATATCTCCTTTTTATGGCAGTGGGAAACATATTCGGTGCAGGCGGTACCAGTATGATTTCCCGATCCTTTGGGAAAGGAAACTGGAGAGAGGCTGCAGAAATCAGCGCATTCTGTTTCTGGGGCTGCCTGGCGGTGAGCCTTTTGATGACGGCAGGCCTTCTTGCATTCATGGATCCTCTGCTCTATACCATGGGGGCCAGTGATGACACCTTTGCCTATGCCCGGATTTATCTTGCCATTGTTACCGTTTCCGGGCCCCTGGTGACCTTTTCCAACTGCTTTGGCAGCATTATCCGTACAGAGGGGCGAGCGGTGAAGGCCATGATGGGCATGCTTCTCGGCAACCTGCTCAATGTGGCGCTGGATCCTTTCTTTATCCTGGTACTGGACTGGGGCACTGCCGGGGCGGCAGCGGCCACAGCCGTGAGCAACGGAGTCAGCGCTATATACTATGCTCTCTACTTGTCTCGGGAGGACACAAGATTATCCATCCATTACCGCAGTCTGGCTCTTCGGCAGGAAACGGTACAGGGGGTACTGTCCATCGGCATTCCGGCAGCCCTGGGGGATATGCTCATGAGCTTTTCCCAGATCATAGCCAACGGTCAGCTGGCGGCCTATGGAGATCTGGCGGTGGCAGGATATGGTGTAGCCTCCAAAATCACCATGATGACAGGCATGATGTCCATCGGCTTCGGCCAGGGAATCCAGCCGGTGCTGGGGTACTGCACAGGAAGCGGGGATCGGAAACGGTTTCGAAGCGTGCTCCGATTCTCCCTTATATCCTCTTCCTGCCTCAGTCTGGGCATGACTCTGGTCTGCTGGATTTTTACGGGAGAACTGGTTCATCAGTTTCTAAGCGATAAAGATGCCTACAGCTATGCCTTCCGTTTTGCCAGAATCCTTCTGACTACAGGATTTTTATTCGGTATCTTTTACGTACTTACCAGCACTCTGCAGGCCATGGGAAAGGGAACGGAAGCGCTCATTGCCAATGTCAGCAGACAGGGGCTCATTTTCATACCGGCCCTTTTCCTCTTTTCCAACAGGCTTGGCATGGACGGCATCCTGTGGGCCCAGCCCGTCGCCGATTTGCTTTCCCTCCTGCTGGTGGCATACCTGTGTTGGGAAGCCATACAGCGAAAAGGTTATGAAAGAAA
>NZ_JBJEXP010000070.1:3969-8223 GCF_051885895.1 Dialister sp.
ATTTTTAAAATTTTAAAGAGATATTCATCGCTCTGAGGTGGTATAATAAAAATGTGTGAGTATGTGTAAAAACGATTCACCTATATAATATATTTTTATACTTTAATTTCCCGTGATTCATCACCAAGGAGGCAGATGGAGTGGAAACGAAACGTGATTTTATCTGGAAAATGGGCGGACAGCAGGGACAGGGCGTCGAGTCCTGCGGCGAAATCCTGGGCCGTGTGCTGGCACAGGAAGGCTATTCTCTTTTCAGCCAGCGTCTTTTTGCGTCCCGCATTAAGGGCGGCCATACAACCATTGCCCTTCGTATTGCTACGAAGGAAGTGGCTACTATCGGGGAGCATGTGGACTGCCTGGTAGCATTGGACCAGGAGACGATTGATCTCCATGGAAAGGAAGTGCCCGAGGGAGGCGTCATCATTGCGGATGATGCGTTCCATCCGAAATTTGAGGCTCACAGCGGACGTATCGTGCTGGCCCTTCCCATTACGGAACTGGCAAAGAAATACGGAAGCCTGCAGATGAAGAATATTGCAGCTCTCGGCATGAGTGCCGGTGTTCTGGGATTTCCGGAAAATCCATTCTACGGTTTCATTGCAGACCGCTTTGCCAAGAAGGGCGAAGAAATTATCAGCAAAAACAAAGAAATTTTCAAGGAAGGCTATGATACTGCCATTGCTGCCATGCACGGCGTAGAACTGGGACGTCTGGCTACCCCGCCGAAGAGGAACCAGCTTTATCTTCTGGGCAATGAAGCCGCTGCTCTGGGTGCGATTTCCGCCGGTTCCCGGTTCATGGCATCCTACCCCATTACTCCCGCTTCTGAAATCATGGAATACATGATCAAAGTAGTTCATAAAATTCACGGCACCGTGGTGCAGACGGAAGACGAACTGTCCTCCTGCATGATGGCCATGGGCGCCGGCTACGCAGGGGTGCGTGCTTTTACCGCCACCTCCGGCCCCGGGCTGTCCCTCATGGCTGAATCCATTTCCATGGCTGCCATGGCAGAAATTCCTGTGGTTATTATTGACGTTATGCGCGCCGGTCCTTCCACCGGCATGGCTACCAAGGTGGAACAGAGCGATATCCGTTATGCCATTGCCTCCGGCCATGGGGATGCGGAAAAGATCGTTCTCGCCGCTTCCTCCATCGAAGACTGCTATTATATTACGGAAGAAGCCTTCAACCTGGCAGAAGAATTCCAGACTCCGGTTATTGTTCTCTCGGATCTGCAGTTCGGCATGTGCAAGCAGTCTGTACCGGCCTTTGACCTGAACCGTGTAGGCATTCACCGCGGAAAGCTTCTGACGGAAGGACTTCCGGAACTGGATACGAAGAAGAAAGCTTATTTCCACCGCTTTGAAGACAGCGAAGACGGGATTTCCCCGAGAACCATTCCCGGCGTGAAGAACGGCATGTTCCTTTCCACCGGCCTGGAACACAACGTATTCGGCAAACCGGCAGAAGGCCCTGCAGACCGCGTTATGGAAATGGAAAAACGGCACCGCAAATTTGCGGGCGTTCCATCGGCTGTGAAACCCTTCTATGTAACTCATGAAGATACAGATACAGACCTGCTCCTCGTAGGTATTACCTCCACTAACGGTGCTCTGGAAGAGGCAGTGGAAGAACTGGAAGCGGAAGGAAAGAAAGTCAACCACCTCCAGCTCCGCCTGCTTTCCCCATTCCCGAAAGAAGCCCTGGCTCCCTACATCGAAGGTGCGAAGAAAGTTCTCATTGTAGAAGAAGATATGACCGCTCAGCTTCGTGAACTCTTTGCCATTCACTTTGACTGTCATGACAAGCTGCTGTCACTTCTCCAGTATGACGGCACACCATTTACCACTTCTACCATTGTGAACAAAGCCAAGGAGGTCTTCTGATTATGGCTTCACCGAGAGACTATAAAAATACTATCGTACCGAACTGGTGCCCCGGCTGCGGCGACTACGGCATCCAGAACGCTATTTCTGCCGTCTGTGCGAAAAAAGGATGGGCCAATGAAGAAATCACCCTGATTTCCGGTATCGGCTGTTCTTCCCGTATCGGCGGCTACCAGTACTGCTATGGTGCCCATACCACCCATGGCAGAGCACTTCCCTTTGCCCAGGGCATCAAATGTGCCAACAAAGACACCCATCTCATCGTATGCTCCGGCGACGGCGACTCCTATGCCATCGGTCTCGGCCACGCCATGCATGCCATGAAGAGAAATATGGACATTACCTACCTGGTTTTCGACAACCAGGTTTATGGACTCACCAAGGGCCAGACTTCGCCGGCTTCTTCCAAAGGCTTTGTCACCAAAACAACCCCGGATGGAAACCCGCTGACACCGCTGGCTGTACCGGCCATGGCCATTGCCGCCGGCGCCACCTTTGTGGCTCAGGCCTACGCCATTGACGGCAAAAATCTGGTGGACATCATTGAAAAGGCAGTGGATCACAAAGGATTTTCCTATGTGAACATTTTCACTCCCTGCGTCACCTTCAATCATATGAACACTGTGCAGTGGTACAATGAACACCTGAAGAAGATTTCCGACCTTCGGGAAAATTATGACTCCTCCAGCAAGGCGGAAGCTTTCCATCTGCTGGCGGAAACAGACAGCCTGGTTACCGGCGTCATTTACGAAGAAAAAGACGGCGTGCCCTTCGGTGATATTGTACCGTCTAAAGACGTACGGCTCATTGACCATGTAGAAAAACCGTCGGAAGCACTCTTTGACGACCTCTGCAGGGAATTCAGATAATCCGATCCGGACCCATAGCCGGAGGACTATGGCCTTTCTGGAGAAAATTTACCGGCGGGACACCCGCCAAAAAGGAGCAGGACTATTATGGCATCTGACAGAATGATGGAATATTACTACTCCATGGGGCAGGACTGCCTTCATATGGGGGATATGGACGGGGCAGTCACGTACTTCAGAAAGGCAGCCAATATGGGTGCCCGGGAAGCAGCCTATGAAATCTATGTCCTGGGCCGCCAATGGGAAAAAGGCGACGGCGTGGATAAAGATGAAGGAAAAGCGGAAAACTGTTTTAAGATCAGCGTGGATTATGATATCCTCGATGCCAGTCTGGAACTGGGAAAACTGTATCTCCGCGGGATTAACGGAAACAAGCCCAATCCACGGAAAGCCAGGAGAATGCTGGAGCATGCCTCTGACCAGGGCAGCGCGGAAGCGGCCTCCCTTCTGGGCAAGATTTACGATGAAGGCATCATGGGAAAAGTCAACCATAACAAAGCCTTCCAGTACTACCTGCTGGCTGCAGAACGGGGCGACAGCGGAGCCATGCTTATGACCGGCATGTTCTATGCCCAGGGCACCAGCACCCAGAAAGATCTGTCGGCAGCTGAAATGTGGATCCGAAAGGGCAGGGATGCCGGAGATCCTGACGGCGATATGACCCTTCGAGGCTTTCTTTCCGTAGCCTGCGGAGAATATATTACCGGCGCCGCCGGCAGTGTAGATGCGGGCAAAGCCTGGAGCATGGCTGAGGAAGCGGAAACACTGGGCGACAAAGAAGCCTTTTTTCGGCTGGGCCTTGCTTTCCGGCACAGCAGCCGGAAAGATCATGCCGTGAAAGCCTTTGAATGCTATAAACGGGCTGCCAGAAACAGCATTCCTGCGGCCTGGTCTGCTCTGGGACTCTGTTATGAAGCAGGAATCGGGGTGGAAGAGGATATCAGGGAAGCCGTGAAGCTTTACAAAAAAGCGGCTGAAAAAGGAGATCCCTTCGGCATGGCTCACTACGGCTATGCTCTCTCTAATGGAGAAGGCGTGGAAAAAGATGAAAAAGCTGCTATGAACTGGCTCATCAAAGCCGCCATGAAAGGCGATGGAGGCGCTATCCACATTCTGAAGGAAGATTACAACTACGAACTGAGATAAAGCAGTCAAAAAAAGACCGGCGAAAGCCGGTCTTTTTTTTAAATTGTGGAAATTACCATATGCCACAACTGATGAGCATAGATAGGGATTCTGCCCTCTTCGGCGGGCCCCTTTGGTGCCTTACGGCACCACCTTTCCTCTCCCCCGCTAAGTTCGGTCGGGCGACCAAAAGAAAGCGCCTTTATGGGCAGGCTAGGCGCCTTACTTCGCCCGACGTGCACATCCTATGCAGGATGTGCACAGTGGGACTATGGGCGCTGAACAATGTGCCACATGTCTCTATAGGGGAGCATAGAGAGGGATTCTACCCCCTGAATAGGGGGTAGTCCGGAGTAAGCCGGATAGGGGGG
>NZ_JBJEXP010000071.1:0-1742 GCF_051885895.1 Dialister sp.
TCATGTATAATAAAGAAAAGAGAAGGAGGGCAGGTATACCATATGAATTTTAAGAAAACAGGGATCATGATGCTGGCGGCACTGGTGATTTCCGCAGGCGGTGCAGCGGTGGCGGAGGCGTCTTTATGGCCGGGACTGGCGGCGAAGGTGTCGGAGAAATCGGGAGCCTTCAGGACGGATGATTTCCATCAGGGCACCATGACCTTCCGCAGTCCCTATCTGGTGACCCATCTCAATAATGAAGAGTTCGCCGGCCGGGTGAATGCGGCTATTGCCAGGGAGAAGGAACGGTTTGCGGCGGAGCTGGCGGAGGATAACAAAGAGCGGCGGACCGAGGGCTGGATGGCATGGCATGAAGGTCTGGTGGGAAATTTCATCAGCAACAGTGAAGGCATTACCAGCATTGTACTGGTGGAGCAGAAGCTGCAGGCCGGAGAGGAGCACGGGAAGACCTTTGCCAAGGGGCTGAATTTCAACAGCGCCGGCGACCTGTTTGACCTGGCTCAGGTACTGCCGGATCTGACGGTGAAGGATGTGAATGCCTGCATCGAGCTGACGGCGAAGAAAAAGAATATTACCCTTCTGCCCAATCATGAGGTGACGGAGCTTCCGTCCAATTTCTATGTAGGAAAAAACCGCGTAGTCTACGCGATTTACCAGCAGGACGACCTCACGCCTTTCAGTGAAGGAGTATTTTCCGTTCCCATCGGAAAGGTATAAAAACCTGCAGACAGTCATTTCGTAAAGGAGGAATTTCTATGAAATGGAAAATGGCGGCGCTCTCACTGGTTCTCCTGGCAGCCCTTTCCACAGGCAGCGCCGGGGCGGAGTGGACCCTGGGGCCCGGACTGGCACCGCCCCTTCCCACAGACCGGGCTTTCTCTACAAAGGGCTGGCAGGAGGGAAACATGAATGTGAATATTCCCGTTTCCAAAGATCCGAACCTGCTGAAACGGGCCCGCATCAATGCGGCGGTGGAAGTGGAAACCGCCCGTTTTACCAGAGCCATTGAAAAGAGAAATGAAGACTGGAAAACATCCGGCTGGATTTCCTGGCAGTCCGCCATGGACAGAAAGGACAGCCCCGTCACCAGCTTCCTTCTCATAGAATCCTCCTACCCCGACCGGGCGGCTCATCCCATGAGCTATGCGGTGGCCATGAATTTCGACGGTCTGGGTCATCGAATCACCCTGAGGGATATGAAAAAGAAAATGGAAAATCTCACGGTGGAAGAAGTGAACCGGCAGATTGAAATCCAGTGCAGGGAAAGAAATATCCCCCTTTTTGAAAAATACCACACCATAAGAAAACTGCCGGATATCTTCTATATAGGCAAGGACAGTCATCTCTACCTGGTCTTTTCGCCCTATGAAATCGGCCCCTATTCCAGCGGGTTCATTGCCATTGATATGGGGGAGATAAGGGGCTAATGGGCTGGTAGCTAGTTACAAGCTGCAAGTTCCTGGTCCCGATCCCAATCCCGATCCCGGTCTCAGTCCCGAGCCTGCCGAAGGCATCCCAATCCCGGTCGCGCCGCAGGCGCCCCGCCGACTGGCATTTATCAGCGATTGTCTCACTTACTTCCTGCACCAAGATTCTTCACTGTGTGGAGGTCCTGCATAGGACCTCCAAGTCAGCCGAAGTTGGCCCTTAGCCTGCCCATTAAAGGGCCCTCCTATTGTCGGCTGACCGACCCAGAATGACAGTGTCAGGCAGGGCTACCCAATCCCGATCTCGATCCC
>NZ_JBJEXP010000072.1:0-27798 GCF_051885895.1 Dialister sp.
CGATCTTAGACCATCCGATTTCCTTTGAAATTTCTTCCATGTGCTTTCCGGATCGAAGCATTCTCTTTGCCTGCTTGAGTGCATTCATGTCTGCTGTCTTAGCATTTTTCACCGGCCATTTGGTTGTAATGGTTTTTCTTGACAATGCCTAAAGAATCCTGTATGCTTTGAATAGAAACAGAAGACTGGTGACCATCCGACACTGCATCCTCACCTTGGTGAGTCGAAAGCCTCTTGGCGCCTTCATCTTCTGTTTTTTTCGTGCTTTTATAAGCGGTATCAAGGTACACGTCTCCGTTCGGCACAAATTCAAGTACGACTCCATAGTCTCCAGTTTCCCCATGAATCTGGGCTGTGTACACCTTCCCGTGATAAGGTCCTATGTATTCCCCGTTTTTCCATTTACTAGGTTCGGGATTTTCCAGTTCATTGATGTGGTCTTCGATATCGTTCAGGACGTCCGGCGTTATTTCGGGGTGATCCTTCATTAAATGAACTACCCGTTCTTCTGCATAGGTTACGCCGTATTTACCTGTATATTTGATTTTGTTTTCGGGAAGTTTTGCTTTCTTTCTGTCTTTAATCCGGTCGTAAAAATCCTTCAGCGAGGTTGCCGGATTTTTAGCGCGGCTCACATCGAACATTTCCCCATAAACCTGTGTTGCGTCTCCTGATGCAGTCCGTGCCGATACGATCTGCGCGATCTGGAGAGGAAGGCCGTAGACTTATGAAAGTTCTCTGCCATTTTGGATAGGATGAGAGCGGAGTCTTAGGCGGATTTTTTGTTGAAAAAAATTGCAACAGCTATACAAAAAAACTGTGAATGCAGAGTTCTATGATAAACCCTGTATTCACAGTTTTTCTATTTACATATCATATAAAATATTACTTCTTTGTGAAGGCATACAGCTTTTCTGTGACACGGCTCACTTCTGCGTCCATTTTTTCTGTATCAATGGTGAGAAGTTCTTTGTGTTCCATGACAGGTTTACCATTGATGATGACTGTATCTACATCCATGGAGTTTCCTGCATAGACGGCCAGGGATACGCTGTCAAATCTTGGTTTCCAGTGGAAGCCGGTTCTGTCTACCAGAATGATATCAGCCAGGTATCCTTCCTTTAATTCACCCAGATTATCGTAGCCCAGGCATTTGGCTCCGTCTCTGGTAGCCATGTCTATGGCTTCTTTGGCGGTGATGGCAAAGGGATCGTAGTTGGCTGCTTTATGGATAAGAGCGGCGAGGCGCATTTCAGCGAACATATCCAGCTTGTTGTTGGAGGAGGCGCCGTCGGTACCGATGCCTACGGTAATGCCTGCTTTTCTCATTTTAGGAACCGGAGCAATACCGCTGGCCAGTTTCAGGTTGGAGGCAGGATTATGGGCTACACATACGTGCTTTTCCTTCATGATACGAATATCATCATCAGTGACGTGTACGCAGTGTGCTGCCAGAGTCGGTCTGTCAAAGAGGCCCAGAGAGTTCATGAGGGCAATCGGAGTCATATGATATTCTTTTTCACAGTTTTCCACTTCCCCTTTTGTTTCGGACAGGTGGATATGGATAGGCATATCATATTTTTCTGCTATATCCCGTACTTTTTTGATATAGTCGGGAGGGCAGGTATAGGGAGCATGCGGTCCCATCATGACTTTGAAGCGGCCGTCCCCTGCTCCATTCCAGTTTTTATAGAGTTCTACATTTTCATCAATGCCCTTCTGTCCGTTGGGGCCGATGCCGGCCAGGCCTCTGGCCAGGTTGCCGCGGATTCCGGCTTTGTCGGCTGCTTTTGCACAGGCATCCATGAACATGTACATGTCGCAGAAGGAGGTGGTCCCGCCGCGGATCATTTCTGCGAAAGCCAGGGTGCTGCCCCAGTAGACGATATCATCATCCAGATGGTCTTCTGCCGGCCAGATTTTATTCTGCAGCCAGTCCATGAGGGCCATATCATCAGCGTAGCTCCGGAAGAGAGTCATGGCTACATGGGTATGGGTGTTCACAAGGCCCGGCATGGCCAGCATATCATGGCCTTCAATGATTTCATCATATTCTTCTGCCTTCGGGTGTTCAGGAAATGCTTTGATGGTTTTCCCTTCGATGGCAATATTCTTATGCTCTGTAACTTTTCCGTCCTGCATAAGGCCGATATTTTTAATGAGGATTTTCATAGCAGCCTCCCTTAGTCAAGACCCAGGTATTTTCTCTGTGCTTCGGTAAGGGTATCAATCTTATAGCCCATGGAAGCCAGTTTAATGGATGCCACTTTGGTGTCCAGTTCATGAGGCAGGGTATATACCTTAGCTGTCATCTCACTGCCGTGCTGGAGAAGGTAGCGGGCTGCCAGGGTCTGCATGGCAAAGGACAGATCCATGATTTCAGCCGGATGTCCATCGCCGGCTGCCAGGTTCACAAGACGGCCTTCTGCCATGAGGAATACGGTTTTTCCGTTGGGAAGAACATATCCTTCAATATTTTTACGGGCTTCAAATTTCTTTGTGCAGATTCTTTCCAGATCCTTGCGGTTGACTTCGCAGTCGAAATGACCGGCATTGGCACAAATGGCACCATCCTTCATTTCCATGAAGTGCCGTTCTGTAATGATATCAATATCACCGGTCACAGTAAGGAAATAGTCACCCAGTTTGGCAGCTTCATCCATAGGCATCACTTCAAAGCCGTCCATAACAGCTTCGATGGCTTTGATAGGATCCACTTCTGTCACAATGACATGGGCGCCCAGTCCTTTAGCCCTCATGGATACCCCTTTGCCGCACCAGCCGTAGCCTGCAATAACCACGGTTTTTCCTGTGACTGTCAGGTTTGTGCTGCGGATAATTCCATCCCAGGCGGACTGGCCGGTACCGTAGCGGTTATCAAAGAGATATTTGCAGTAGGAGTCATTCACGGCAATCATTGGGAACTTGAGTTCATGATTCTTTTCCAGAATCTTCAGACGGTAAACGCCGGTGGTTGTTTCTTCAGAGCCGCCGATCAGGTTTTTACGGGCATCCACTCTTGTTGTATGGAGAAGATGAACCAGATCTCCCCCGTCATCAATAATAATATCAGGCATATGATCCAGTGCTTTATTCAGGAACATGGTGTATTCTTCATCGGTGCAGCCATGCCACGCATATACGGTAATTCCGTTTTTCACAAGAGCGGCGGCAATCGGATCCTGGGTGGAAAGAGGATTGCTTCCGGTGCAGACAACATTGGCCCCTGCTTCTTTCAATGTCAGGGCCAGGTATGCGGTTTTGGCTTCCAGGTGAATGGACATGACAATGGTCTTGCCCTTAAAGGTCTGGTCTTTAATAAATTCTTCCCGCAATGCATTTAAAGCCGGCATGAATTTGGCAACCCAGCGGATACGCTGCTCCCCGTTGTCTGCTAACGAAATATCACGAATCATAGAATCACTCATCATTGTAAACTCCTTTCATAGTTCTTTATCGCAACATCATAGGGAGGCTTAAGGACTCCTTTTTCTGTGATGATACCGGTAATCAGCGAATGCGGCGCCACATCGAAAGCAGGATTGAAAACAGGCATATCCTTCGGTGCCGTATAGAATCCCTTGATCTGCCTTACTTCTTCCGGATTTCTTTCTTCAATACGGATTTCTTCACCGCTTGAAATGGAGAAATCGAAAGTGGAAAAAGGAGCAGCTATATAAAAGGGAATATGGTGGAAGGCGCAGAGAATGGAAAGGCTGTAGGTGCCAACCTTGTTGGCTGCATCACCATTGGCCGCAATGCGGTCAGCCCCCACAATGACTGCGTCAATCTTCTTTTCTTTCATGACCCATCCGGCCATATTATCTGTAATCAGGCTGCAGGGGATGCCGTTCTGCATGAGCTCAGTGCCCGTCAGTCTGGCTCCCTGGAGAAGAGGCCTTGTTTCATCGGCATACACTCTTTCCAGCTGTCCCCGTTCATGAAGACGGTAAATCACGCCAAAAGCAGTGCCTATGCCGGCTGTAGCCAGGGCACCGGTATTACAATGGGTCAGGATGCGGAGATGATCTTTTCCCTTGAACAGATCAGCCCCATGATCGGCTATGGCATCACAGGTGCTTTTATCCTCTTCTTCTATAGCTTGAGCCAGAGAAGTGAGTTTTTCCAGAGCTGTTTCTTCGGGAAGACCTTCAAAAGCTTTCAGCATTCTGGAAACGGCCCACGACAGATTGACTGCAGTAGGACGGGCATCTATCAGTTCGCTCCCTGCCTTTTGAAAGGCAGCAGATCTTTCTTCACCGTGAAGGCCTTTTGCTGTAATTTCCTGAAGGGCCAGCACCATGGCATAGGCTGCCGCCACACCGATGGCCGGTGCACCACGAACAGCCAGGCGGTAAATGGCCTTTCCTACCTCTCTATAATCTTTACATCGGATATAGGTGATTTCATCGGGAAGTTTCGTCTGGTCAAGCAGGACCAGCGTGCCCTTTTCCCATGCAAGTGACCAAAGCGCTTTGCTCATAACAGATGAAATCCTCCAAAATCTGCGGCTGCATGATGGCAGCTGCAGTCTGTATCAGGATCATAAGTTTTGGAAAGGATGGTAATAATCTTTTTGAAGCTTTCCAGGTTATGATTCATACAGTCTACTACTTCTTTATGGGAAAGCGGCGTATCGGAAATGCCTGCCGCAAAATTGGTCACCATGGAAATGGTGGAATAGCAGATTTCAGCTTCTCTGGCCAGGACGCATTCAGGCAGGTTGGTCATACCCACTACGTCTGCTCCCCACTGCCTGTAAGCTTTGATTTCCGCAGGAGTTTCAAAACGGGGCCCTTCAGTGCAGATATAGGTGCCATGGGGATGAAGGGTGATATGTTCCTGTTTGGCAGCTTCTATAATAGCCTGACGGAGTGTTTCACAATAGGGATGGGTCATATCCAGATGGGCTACCCCGTAATGGGTTCCGTCATAGAAAGTACCTTCCCGGGACTTTGTCATATCAATGAACTGATCCACCAGTACAAGTTCCCCTGCTTTATAGTCCGGATTCAGGGAACCTACTGCTGTTGTGGAAACAACAGCCTTTACATCCAGCATTTTCAGGGCGTAAATATTGGCTCTGTAATTGATTTTATGCGGCGGAATGGTATGATGGACGCCATGCCGGGCCAGGAAAATAATTTCCTTATTTCCAAATTTTCCGGATTCATAGCTTGCCTGACCGTAAGGGGTATCAATGATTTCAGAGTGAAGATCTGTGAGGATACCGGGATCATAGACACCTGTACCACCGATGAAAGCTAATTTGCTCATTGTACATTTCCTCCCTTTTCATTAAACCACTTCATAAGAGTTTCTCGGGAAATTTCATATTTTTTCCCGCAGTAGTGACATTCAATTTCAATATGATCATCCTCCAGAAGGCTGTTCTGTTCATTCTGCGGAAGGCCCTGGAGAGAATGCTTGATCCGATCTTCGCCGCAGGTGCAGCGGAATGATATGGGAGCTGAGCCGATCAGGACATAGTTCTCCTTGTGCAGAAGAGTGGAAAGAGCATTTTCTTTTCCTGATTCATCAAAGAGATCCCATTTCCTGTCTCTGCTGAAAAGTTCTTCAAAAAGCTTCCTGTCCCCCTCCGGCATAAGCTGGGCAATAAAGCCGGCCATGCGCATGATTTTTCCTTCCCCGTCAATCAGGGCTTCCAGTTCTACGTGGGAAAGGGTCTGGTCGGAGGAATTAATATAATCGGAAACACAGGCGGCTGCATCGCTGTTGGAAAGATCGACAGCAGATACATACGGCATTTTCAGAAGAGAATAGCGGGTTACAAAAAGTTTCCCCTTCCGACTGATCCAATCTGCTTCCCGATCCGGTGCATAGGGAACGCACCCATCATCGGGATGTTCCAGAAACCCACGGACATACCTGCCTTCATAGGCGTCGGCATGAATGGTGCCCAGAGGGGAATTGGTTTCCCACTTTAAGGATACTCCTTCATGATTTTTGAAATCCATGGCCAGGATGGCAGCTGCATTCAATACTTTTCCCAATATAACTGCAGAAAGGGAAGGAAGATGATGAATTTCCTGAGCCTCGCGGGCAGCATCCGTAATATCTGCTACCGTAATGCGTATGCCGTCAGTGCTGAGGTAATGGTCAATCCGGTTCATTTCACTCATAGGTATCTCCTGTCAAAATAAGATAATGTATTACTCTATTATTGTAACACTTCAAAGAGGTTGATGCTTGACAATCTTTAAAAGGGAACCAATCTTTTCATAGAAAATGCCCTCTTTTCTTCTTTAGCTGCGCTGTATCTGCCGCCCTGGGAGAAGTCTGAAAAGTCTTTGGCGAAGCAGAACATGCCTCTCCACTAAAAAAGCGGCTGTCATGCCGCTTTTCCTGCAATTATACTTTTAGGTTTCTGATAGCTTCAGCCCTGTCCTTTTTCCCAAAGACAGAAGAACCGGCTACCAGAATATCCGCACCCGCCTTTTTGAGAAGCGGTGCATTCTCCTTATTCACGCCGCCATCCACTTCGATAGGAATGGTGAGTCCCCTTTCTTTAATCATGGCTGATAGAGCTGCAATTTTATCCAGTGAATAGGAAATGAATTTCTGTCCGCCAAAGCCCGGATTCACAGACATTATCAGGACAAAGTCAAGAAGAGGAAGCACCTGGTCAATGGCTGTGAGAGAGGTGCCGGGATTCAGGGCAATGCCGGCCTTGATGCCCCGGTCCTTAATGTTGTGGATCATGCGGTCCAGATGAGGAACCGCCTCTACATGAAAGGAAACCATGTGGGCATGGCACGATTCCAGTCCATCCAGATAATCTTCCGGATGTTCCGTCATCAGGTGAACATCAAAGGGAAGTTCCGTGCATGGTCTCAACGCTTTAATCACCGGTACGCCGAAAGAAAGATTGGGCACAAAATGACCGTCCATCACATCCAGATGGACATAGTCTGCACCGCCCTGCTCAATATCCTTCAGTTCATCCGCCAGACGGGAAAAATCAGCAGCCAGTATAGAAGGAGCTATTTTCATGATTTACCTCCTGAAGTCCTTTGTCTTCAATTCATCCAGTATATGCAGGTAGGATTCATACCTTTCCCGCTGGATTTTTCCTTCTTCCACAGCCTTTTTTACTGCACAGTCCGGCTCTCCGGCATGGAGGCAGTTATTGAAACGGCATTGTCCCAGAAAGGGACGGAAATCACGAAAAAGATAGGAAAGACGGGTCAATTCAATGGTATTGATATCCAGATAGGTATATCCGGGCGTATCCATGAGAAAGCATCCCGGTTTCCACTGGATCAGTTCTGCGTGACGGGTGGTATTTTTCCCCCGACCCGTATGTCGGCTTACTTCGCCGGACTGGAAATGAGACTTTCCAAGGATCCAGTTCAGAAGGCTGGATTTGCCTACACCGGAAGGACCTGAAAAGGCAATAACCGGTCCCTGAAAGGCTGCCTTCAGCTCTTCCAGTCCTTCATTCTGTCTGAGAGAGACGGCAAAGGAAGGATATCCTGCTTTTTTATAGAAGTAAGCAGCTTCCCTGGCTGCCTCTTCAGCAAGATCAGACTTGTTAATCACAATCAGTGGTTCTACGCCCGCTTCTTCCGCCAGAACAATCATTTTATCCAGAAGGAAGAAATTAAGATCCGGTGTGCGGACAGCAGACACAAGAACCAGCTGGTCTATGTTGGCGGACGGCGGACGATAAAGAGCATTTTTTCTGGGATACACATGGGTAATGACAGCTTCACTGCCCTTTCCTGTATCGAATTCCACCACATCCCCCACCAGAACGTCGGTCTTTCTTTTCAGCCTGCCCCGGGAACGGCAGAGAGAAAGGGATCCTTCCTCATTGTAGATGGTAAAGTAGCCATTCTGGTTCTTCAGAATCATTCCCTTTGCCATCTTACAGCTCCCGATCCTGGACTACGGAACCGTCAATCACCACCTGTACATGGACACTGCCTGTACCGGAAACATCCTTGCTTACGGTGCTCCCCGGAGCGGCTTTACCGCTGTAGGCTGTATGTTTGCCCGTGTCATCGGTGACATAGATTTCCACCTGTCTTGCATTGCCGCCTTTCGGAATAGAAATGTTGACAGTGCCCGTCTTGGTCTGGGCTTTCTTCTTACCGCCGATGGTCAGATTGACCACATTGGAAGAGGTAGATTCTCCTCCGGCGGGATCCTGAGAAATGACGACTGCACTGCTGTCATCTGTAGATGTGCCATCAGATGCATTAATAGTACCGACAGAAAGCTTCATGGAGAGAAGGGTATTTCTGGCATCAGCCAGGGACATGCCTACCACATTGGGGACACTGACCTTCTGCTTCATGTTAATCACAATATTCACCCGTGTGCCCTTGGTGGCCTTGGCACCGGATTCAGGGCTCTGGGAAATAATCACATCCGATGGTTTATCCGGATCATTACCGTTTTCCACAGCGCCCAGAGTCAGTCCCATCTTGTCCAGTCTTTCCTTGGCCTGTTCCAGTGTCAATCCTTTCAGGTCAGGAATCAGCATAGCGGATCCGCCTTTGCTGACAGTGAGATGGATAATGCGCCTTGCTTTAACATTGGTACCTGCTGTAGGGGTCTGGGAAATGACCTGGCCTGCCGGTACATCGTCGCTGGCAATTTCATCAACCGATACCTTGAGGTCCAGTTTCTTTAAAGTCGTTTCAGCGACTTCCACCGGCTTACCGACCACATCCGGTACGGTAATATTTTCTGAACTCCAGAAATTGCCGAAGCTGAAGAATGCCCAGGTAAAGCAGATGATAAAAAGAACGGCCATGCCGATCCATATGTATTTTTGAGGCAGATTTGTAATAAGCCGTGCGAGTTTAGTTTCCTTCTGTACTTTATGGGCACGGACAGCCTTCTGTGGAATGGGGCGTGTCATGGCGGTGAAGTCATGGGAAGCCGGTTTATAAATGGTGGTAGTAAATCCTTGGGCGATCTTCAGTTCGGAAATGAAATCGGATACAGTATCATACCGTTTATCGGGATCCTTCTGCAGAGCAGTGAGAAGGCATTCTTCCAGCATGGGAGAAATGGCCGGATTGTATTTCGTAGGTCTTGGAATATCTCCCTGCATGTGCTGCAGGGCAATGCTGACTGCCGTCTCTCCTTCAAAAGGAAGATGATGGGTAAGCATTTCATAGAGCACAATGCCCAGAGAGTAAATATCTGTCTTGGCGGTAATTTTATCCCCCGCTGCCTGTTCCGGCGACAGATAGTGGACGGAACCGAGAATAGACTGTTTATCAATGACAGTAGACGAGTTGATGGCTCTGGCAATGCCGAAATCAGTGACTTTGACTTTGCCTGTCCTGGTAAGAAGCACATTGTGAGGCTTGATATCGCAGTGAATAATACCGTTGGCATGAGCTTCTTCCAGCGCATAGCCGATTTCTATCGCAATCCGGACAGCCGTATCAATCGGAATATTGGGATGGTTCTGGATATACTGCTTCAGAGTCTCCCCTTCCACGTATTCCATGACAATATAATGAACATCGCCGTCACAGCCTACATCGTAAATCCCTACGATATTCGGATGGGACAGTTTGCCCGCTGCCTGGGCTTCATGCCGGAACCGCACGATGAAATCATTGTCTTCTGCGAAATTACTATGTAGAATTTTGACTGCCACAATCCTGTCAAGAAGGATATCTTTAGCCTTATATACATCGGCCATGCCGCCTGAACCGATTTTTTCAATCAGTTCATAACGTTCGTCTAGAATTTTACCAGTCATATTTCACTCCACTCAGCTCCAAAATTGAATCAATATAAAAGAGGCATTATCTCTGGCGCCGGACTCATAGACTTTTTCCATGATCTGACGGCCCAGTTCTTTCAGGTCTTCTTCCGTTTTCCTTGGATTTGAAGCAATAAGGCTGCATAAATCCCGGTCTTCTACCATGCCGGAAACTCCGTCGGAACAGATGAGAATGCAGGTACCGTCTTTCAGTGTAAGGGATCCGGTATCCACTTTCAGTGTTTCATCAATGCCTACCGCCCGGGTAATCTCGTTTTTCCGGGGATGAACTCTCATTTCCTCCCGGGAAAGCTTCCCTTCCGTTACCAGTTCCATGACAAAGGAATGATCGGTAGTCACCTGCTCCAGCGTTCCATCCTCATAGCGGTATAAACGGCTGTCTCCCACATGGGCCCAGTAAAGGCAGTTGTCTGTAATGGCTGCCGCTACCATGGTGGTTCCCATGGACTTGAGCTCCGGATGGTCCTTCTTTTCATTCAGTATAGCCTGGTTGGCAGCATAAAAAGAGCGCTCCAGCATTGTCTCCGAAAAGGACGCCTCACTGCAGGAACTCAAAAAGCGGCCGGCATTCCGCACTGCCAGAGAACTGGCAATCTGCCCGCCATCATAGCCGCCCATTCCGTCTGCCAGAAGGAAGACGTTCCTGACCCCCAGGTTGACAGCGTCTTCATTGACCTTTCTTACAAGGCCTTTTTCCGATTCTCCATAAGTTAGTATCATCCACGTTTTCCCTTATCAAGAAGCAACCGCATACCCTGAAAATTTCAGGTACATTGATAAATCATAACTTATCCAATTAATTTAATACTAACATCAACCGGAAAGATAGTCAATTTTCTGTTCCCTTAAAGGGCCTGTTTTCTATGAAAAAGTGGGAAATTGACTGCAAAAAGGCCTGTGTTTTTATAAGCCTTCCCCAAAACCGGCAGGAAAATCATGGAAAAAAGGAAACCGCCCTGCAGGCAGCAGTGCCGCATTCGCTTGAAATCCGGAGTCCCTTAGAGTCATATTACTGCTCTTCCAGATAACGTCTTTTCAGCTGGCCGCAGGCCGCCTGTATTTCATCGCCCATCTGCCGCCGGACGGTAACGCTTTTCCCCTGTTTTTCCAGTACCGACACGAATTTTCTGATTTCATTCATATCCGGCGGATAGAGTTTGATATGCTCCGTGCCATTAATAGGAATGAGATTGAAATGGCAGTTCATCCTGCCGGTGAGGCGGCACAGTTCTTCTGCATTTTCTACAGAAGCATTCACGCCTTTGATAAGGATATATTCAAAAGTGACACGGCGTCCCGTGGTTTTAAAGTAATAACGGGCCGCCTTTACCACGTCCTCAATTTTAAACTGCCTGCTCACCGGAAGGATCCGGTGTCTGATTTCATCATTGGGGGCATGAAGGGAGATGGCCAGCGTAATGGGAAGATGTTCATCAGCAAGGCGGTACATCTGCGGTACGATGCCGCAGGTGGAAAGGGTAATATTGCGAAAGCTGATGTTCAGAAGTCCAGGGTCATTGGCCAGTCGGATAAAACGGAGCACTTCTTCATAATTGGTGAGCGGCTCGCCGGAGCCCATCAGAACGATAGAATGAATGGGTGCATCCAGAGACTCCTTGAATGCATAGACTTCCGCCAGCATTTCAGCGGCAGTCAGATTCCGTTCCAGCCCGTTCCGGGTAGAAGCGCAGAATATGCATCCCATGGCACAGCCTACCTGGGTGGATATGCAGATGGAATTTCCATACACATGGTGCATGCATACGGTTTCAATCAAAGAACCATCTGAAAGCTTCAGGAGGATTTTGGTGGTATCCTGGTCATTGGACTTTATTGAGCTCATGATGGTCGGCTTGGTCAGAACCGCTTCCTTCTGAAGGAAATCCCTCATGGTGCCGGGAAGCTGCTTCATTTCCGCAAAGTCATATACATACCGCCGGTACAGATAGTCCTGCAGCTGCTTGGCCCGGAATTTCGGAAATCCCTTCGATACGATCCATTCTTCCATTTCCGGAAGGGTGTGTCCCCATACGTTAAAAGGCATAGCTACTCCTTTTTCAATTTAGCAATAAAGAATCCGTCACTGGAAAAGTCGAAGGGCCAGATGGTCATCATGCCCTGCTCCGACTGTTTCCCGTTTCCCAGGGTGAAGTCAAGAGGCGTAAACTCCCTGTGTTCTTCCAGAAACTGCCGGATTCTGTCTTCATTCTCCGCCGGATTCAGCGTGCAGGTGCTGTATACAAGAATACCGCCCTTCTTCACATAGGAAGCCGCACAGGAGAGGAGCTCCTTCTGAAGAGGATAGAAGGATTTCAGATCTTCTTCCTTCCTGTGCCAGCGGATCTCCGGCTTATGGGATAAAACACCCAGACCGGAGCAGGGAGCATCCAGCAGCACCCGGTCATAGGTTCCGTTCAGAGCAGGGAAAGGCTTTGAGGAATCTCTGGCGCCGGCATGGATAATGGAAATGCCCAGCTTTTTGGCATTGTTTTTAATAAGAGTGATTTTGTGGGGATAAAGGTCCCAGGCATCAATGGAGCCTGTATTTTCCATACGTTCTGCCATCTGGGTTGTTTTACTGCCGGGAGCTGCGCAGAGATCCAGTACTTTTTCCCCTTTTTCCGGAGCCAGAACCTCTGCCGGTACCATGGAGGACAAAGACTGTACATAGGCGTATCCCCTGTCCACCAGAGGCCATATTTCATGAGCGCCCTTTGTGATCACCAGCGCTTCTTTTTTCCAGGAAACCGGTTCTGCCCGGATGCCTTTTTCTTCCAGCATGCGGGTAAATTCTTCCACTCCTGTTTTCAGTGTATTGATCCGCACTGCCAGTCTGGGAGTTTCATTGAAAGAGGCAAAAATGCGGCGGGCTTTTTCTTCGCCCAGATCTTTCTCCCACCACCTGACCAGCCATTCCGGTTCATTCCAGTACAGAGAATCATAGAGGATCGGATTTTCTTCTCTCGGAAACAGCTTCAGCTCCTCTTTTTGACGAAGATAGCTGCGGAGCAGGGCATTAATGAATCCCACATTGCCCCGGTGGGTGATCTTCTTTGCTATTTTCACCGTTTCATTGACCGCAGCGGAAGCAGGAATGCGGGACAGGTAAAGAAGCTGGTAGAGACCGATGCAGAGAAGAATCCGAACGGAAGGATGCATTTTCTTTAAAGAATAGGTACTTAAACGGGAAATCACCCAAAGGAGAAAATTGTACCGGCGGAGAATCCCGTATACCAGTTCCGTCAGAAGACGGCTTTCCGGTCCGTTCAGGGGATATTCCTTCAGCACATGCTGCAGGGTCAGATTGGCATAGGCTTTCTTTTCCAGAATTTCATACAAAGCCTGATAGGCCAGCTTTCTGGCAGAAGGCATGGGTTTAACGGTCGAACTGGTCATTCACTTTCACCTGGTATCCATGAATAAAATCGGAAGATTTCATTTTTTTATGATTTTCCGGCTGGATTTCAGAAACCGCAAGGCAGCCTTTTCCGCAGGCTATATGGATTACATCCTCTTCCAGAGAAACCACAGTTCCCGGTTCTTTTCCACTTTCTCTGTCTTCAGGAGAAGCCTCATGGATTTTCACTCGCTTCCCTTTATAGAAGGAAAAAGTGCCGGGATTGGGATTCATGCCGCGGATCAGGGCATCAATCTGTCCTGCAGGAAGGTCCCAGCGGATATGGCCCATATCTTTGGTTACCTTTTCTGCATAGGTGGCCAGAGTGCTGTCCTGGGGCACGGAATGAGCCAGCTTTTCGGGAAGATGATCCATGACTTCAATCAGTTCGTCTGCGCCCATGCGTCCCAGTTCATCAAACAGTTCTCCTGCGTTCATATGAGGCGGAATCGCCATTTTTCTTACAGATACAATATTTCCGGTATCCATGCCTTCATCCAGCTGCATAATGGTGACGCCCGTTTCTTTTTCTCCATCTATAATGGCCCGCTGGATAGGTGCAGCGCCCCGGTAGCGGGGAAGAAGCGATGCGTGGACATTGATGGCGCCGTAGGTGGGAATATCCAGTACTGCCTTGGGAAGAATCTTTCCGTAGGCGATAACAATCAGAAGATCAGGATGAAGGGCTTTCAGCTTTTCCTGTTCCTCCGGCGTTTTCAGTGTATCAGGCTGCATGACGGGAATGTTATGCGCCAGGGCAAAGGATTTGACTGGAGAAAAATTGATCTTCTTTCCTCTTCCGTTAATCCTGTCCGGCTGGCAGTAGATGGCCATGGGCGTATACCCGTGGCTGCAGAGAGCTTCCAGTGCAGGAACGCCAAAGTCAGGAGTGCCCATGAAGACGATACGATAGGTATTATTCATCAGTTTTTGGTCCTTTGTGCAGTGAAATCGCTTTTTCAATGAAAAGAATGCCATTCAGATGATCTGTTTCATGCTGAATGCAGCGGGCAAGAAGGCCTTCCGCCTTCTTGGTTTTCCTTTTTCCGCGGATATCCTGATAGTGGATGATGACTTTGGAATACCGTTTGACTTCGCCGAAAAATTCGGGTACGGAAAGGCAGCCTTCCGTGTCAATGTCCATTTCATCTCCATCCGGTTTCCATTCCGGATTGATGTAGGCTTCAAAGCCGGAAACTCCGTCATCTGCCACAAATACCCGCTTGGAAACGGCAATCTGCGGCGCAGCCAGTCCGACGCCGTTGGCTTCGTAAAGAGTTTTCTTCATATCATTCACAAGAAACTTCAGACTTTTATCAAATGCGGTGACCGGTTCAGCCTTCATTTTTAAAATAGGATTTCCGGCGGTAATAATTTTACTCAATCTATTTCCTTCTTTCTTTCAATATGTATGACAAGGAAAGCGGTGGATAAAAGGAGAGCTTTCCTTAAAAATATCTGCGACAGGGATAAGCACCCCTGTCCTTATAAAGGATCCACATCTATAATTATATCATTTTCCTGAAATAGAGAGGCTCCCCGCATGGCACTTTTTAGGGAAGAAAGACTCTTTCCTTTGATGAGGATGGATATGTAATAGAGATTTCTCACCCGCTTGATGGGTTCGCTGAATGGCGGGGTGCAGCGAACCTGATCCTTGAGCTGAGGAATGACCTTACGGAGCCAGCTGTAAATCCGGTCTGCCTGTTCCTTTGCCTTTTTTTCTTCCTGATGGAAGCAGGTGATTTTCATCAGTTTGGTAAATGGCGGAAAAGCCAGCATTTCCCTGTATTTCAGTTCCTGCCGGTAGAAGCTTTCATAATCCTGCCGGGCAGCGGCCTGGATGACATAGTGGGAAGGATTGTAGGTCTGCAGAATCACTTCTCCCTGCTTCCGGCTCCTCCCTGCCCTGCCGGCGCACTGGGTGATCAGATTGAAGGTCTGCTCCGCCGCCAGGTAGGACGGGATGTTGAGAATGCTGTCGGCCGACAGGATGCCTACCGTCTGTACGCCGGGAATATCATGGCCTTTGGCAACCATCTGGGTGCCGAAAAGGATATCAAACTTTCCGTTCCTGAAATCATCCAGGATTTCCCGTGCACTGTTTTTCTTTCGAGTGCTGTCCAGATCAAAACGGCGCACCCTGGCTTCGGGAATCAGCTGGGGCAGCTCTTCCTCAATGCGTTCGGTGCCTGCACCCAGGTACAGAATGCGGCGGCTCTTGCACCGGGGACATTCCTTCGGAAGCGGATGGACTGTTTCACAGTAATGGCATTCAAGACGCCCTGTTTCCTTATGGTACACCAGAGGCACGTCACAGTTGGGGCATTTGAATACATAGCCGCAGGAAGGGCACATAAGAGTAGTGGCAAAGCCGCGCCGATTCAGCAGAAGGATGGCCTTGTTCTTTTCCGCCAGCGTTTTGTGCAGAAGAGAAATAAGAGGGGCCGATATGAGACCGCTTCCATCCACCGGCGGCGTTTCCTTCAGATCGCATACATACACCTTCGGCAGCGGCGTCTTAAACACTCTTTCCTTCATGGAAATCAGGCCGATCTTTCCCTGGCAGGCCGCATAATACGTGGCTATGGACGGCGTAGCAGCCCCAAGCACAATGGGACAGTGATAAATAACGGCCATGACTTTGGCCACATCCCGGCCGTTATATCTGGGTGTTTCTCCCTGCTTGTAGGAAGAATCATACTCTTCATCCACCACAATGAGTTTCAGATTTTTAAAGGGCATGAAAATGGCAGAACGGGAACCGATAACAATGGGGCTTTCCCCGTTGCTGATACGCATGCGGTTGTTATACCGTTCCCCTTTGCTGAGATTGCTGTGCATGAAAACTACCTTGTCTCCAAATATAGAGGCGAAATAGGATGTCATCTGATTGGTCAGAGCGATTTCCGGTACAAGAATGAGGGCGGAGCCGCCTGCTTCCAGCGCATGGCGGGCGGCACGAAGGTAAACTTCCGTCTTTCCGCTGCCGGTGACTCCTTTCAGCAGAAAACCTGCATAGGCTTCCTGATCGATAGCCGTGCAGATGGTTTTCACCGCCTCTTTCTGCTCAGAGGTAAGCTGCTTGCTCTGTCCTCCCCCTTCTTCTTCAATGAGGGAATAGGTCTTTTTCCGGTGATATACGGCATGGCCATAGTTATGCAGCAGATAAGCATGGATAAGAGCGGTGGAGAACCCCTTTTCTTTCAGCTTTTCCAGAGAAGAGGGCCCTTCTGCTTCCAGAAAATCAGAAAGTTCCGCCTGCTTCCTGCTTTTATGCCGCTCCTGTTCTGTAAGCTTTCTGTCAGGCACAATCCATTTCTCCAGGGGAACCCTGTGGGAAGCAGCCAGCGTTTCCTTTTTCTCCAGATACCCTTTTTTCACATAGTCCGGCAGTTTTTCACCGAAAAGAAGAACGGCATACTTCTCTTCCAGCACCTCTACTGAGCTGTCTACCAGGGAAGAAATGGCAGATACCTTCTCTTCCGTGATTTTTTTCCAGTCCGGCTTATAGGTGACTGTGGTGCGGACCGCTTTTTTATCAATATAAAACAGCCGGAGTGCATCAATGAGGGTGCACATATAATAGGAAGAAATCCAGAGGGCTGTATCAAGCATTTCTCTGGTAAACCAGGGAAATGAATCCACCAGAGATTCTATGTCAAGAATTTTATAGGAAATCCGGGAAAGGTCCTCCTCATGCACGGAAAGGATAATGCCTTCTTCTTTTCTTCTGGCAAAAGTAACAATGCAGCGGTATCCCGCCCGGGCTTCCTCCATGCCTTTGGGAATGCGGTATGAAAATGTTCGGTTCAGATGCTTGGAAGGTCTGTTAATCAGAACCTCCGCTACGGATTCCATCATAGGATGTTCCTCCCCAAATAAAAATGGACAGCCCGAAGGCTATCCATTATTTTATCATATTTGGAAACTTTAAAAAATCAAAGTCCTGCTTCCTTACGAAGTACATCTGCCTTATCGGTATGTTCCCAGGGGAGGTCCACATCTGTTCTGCCGAAATGGCCATAGGCTGCTGTCTGCTTGTAAATCGGACGGCGGAGGTTGAGCATATCGATAATGCCTGCGGGACGGAGTTCGAAGTTCCGGCGGATCAGGTCAACGATGGCGTCATCATCGATTTTGCCTGTACCAAAGGTATCAACGAAAATGGAAACCGGTTCGGCAACGCCGATAGCATAAGCCAGTTCGATTTCACATTTGTCTGCAATGCCTGCTGCCACAATATTCTTAGCTACATAGCGGGCTGCATAGGCTGCAGAACGGTCTACCTTTGTGGGATCCTTGCCGGAGAAGCATCCGCCGCCATGACGGGCCATGCCGCCGTAGGTATCTACGATGATCTTGCGTCCGGTAAGACCGGCATCGCCCTGCGGTCCGCCGATTACAAAGCGGCCGGTGGGGTTGATGAGATACTTGGTATTTTCATCAAGGAATTTTGCCGGAATGGTTGCTTTAATGACCTTGTTAATCATGTCTTCTTCAATCTGTTCATGGGTTACATCGGGGTTGTGCTGAGCGGAAATAACGACTGTATCAACCCGTACCGGTTTGCCGTCATCATATTCTACAGTGACCTGTGTCTTTCCGTCCGGACGGAGATAAGGTACTTCTCCGCTCTTTCTGACTTCAGCCAGGCGGCGTGCCAGGCGATGAGCCAGAGCAATAGGCATAGGCAGATATTCCGGTGTTTCATTGGAAGCATAGCCGAACATCATGCCCTGGTCACCGGCGCCGATATCATATTTGTCAGCCTTCTTTTCCTTGGCTTCCAGAGACTGATTTACGCCCATGGCAATATCCGGAGACTGTTCGTCAATGGCTACATTGATGCCTACGCTTTCCCCGTCGAATCCGTAACGGGCATCGGTGTATCCGATATCATTAATGGTTTTTCTGATGACCTGAGGAATGGGAACATAGGCAGTGGTAGTGATTTCCCCAAAGACATGTACCTGACCGGTGGTAACAATGGTTTCGCAGGCTACACGGCCATTGGGATCCTGTTCCAGAATGGCATCAAGAATTGCATCAGAAATCTGATCCGCAATTTTATCAGGATGACCTTCGGTAACAGATTCTGATGTAAATAATACTTTTTTAGACATATAAATCCTCCTCACTTGGAATTGTGTGATGTAAAATAAAAAATGGCTCTCCGCAGGGAGAGCCTATCCTCTCATCTGCCAGCAAATGCTGATGGAATTAGCACCGGTTCCTTTGCGGAATGGTTGCTGCAGCGTCCCTGGGCCAAATCCCTCAGCTGCTCTTGATGAGTCATTATTCACTTGCATATTATTATAACGTCATTTCCTTATTTTCGCAACGGTTAACTACAAACTGGTCTTAATAGTTGACGAGTCCCTGTCAGAACAGAGACGGAAGGCGGTGCCTTTCAGCGCCGCCTGTCCACAGGAAATCAGGCTCCAAGCCTCATTCCCTTCTGCTGTTTCATCAAATAAAGAAATCAAGTCCGCCCCTGACCTGCAGAAAGCAGGCCGGAACATTTATGTTATGCCGGAAGGAAAGTATCTTTACTTGCCGAAAAAGATTTTCATATCCTCTTCTACAGTCCGGATGCCGGAAATGCCGAACTGCTCTACCAGCACGTTTATCACCGCCGGCGACAGGAAAGCCGGAAGGGTGGGTCCCAGATGAATGTTCTTCACTCCCAGAGAGAGCAGAGCCAGAAGAACGATGACTGCTTTCTGTTCATACCAGGCAATGTTGTACACAATGGGCAGGTCATTCACATCCTCCAGGCCGAACACTTCTTTCAGCTTGAGGGCAATGAGAGCCAGACTGTAGGAGTCGTTGCACTGGCCTGCGTCCAGTACCCGGGGAATACCTCCGATGGTGCCCAGATCCAGCTTGTTGTATTTATATTTTGCGCAGCCTGCCGTAAGGATGACCGTATCCTTTGGAAGGGCCCGGGCAAAATTCCGGTAGTATTCCCTGCTTCTGGCCCGTCCGTCACAGCCGGCCATAACAATGAATTTCTTGATGGCGCCGCTCTTTACGGCGTCCACCACCTGATCTGCCAGTGCCAGCACCTGGTTATGGGCAAACCCGCCTGTAATGGAGCCTTTTTCAATTTCTACCGGCGGTTTGCAGGTCAGTGCCTGTCGGATAACAGGCATAAAGTCCTTTTTGCCATCCACTTCCTCAATATGGCCGCAGCCGGGGAAGGAAACAACCCCTGTGGTCCACAGTCTGGCTTTATAGCTGTCCTTCGGCGGAACCACGCAGTTGGTGGTCATCAGAACGGGACCGTTGAAGGATTCGAATTCTTCCCGCTGTTTCCACCAGGCATTGCCGTAGTTTCCTGCAAAGTGGCTGTACTTTTTGAAGAAAGGATAATAATGGGCCGGCAGCATTTCTCCGTGGGTATAGACATCCACGCCGGTGCCTTCTGTCTGTTCCAGCAGCATTTCCAGATCTTTCAAATCATGGCCGGAAATCAGGATGCCCGGGCGGTTTCTGACGCCGATATCCACAGTGGTTACTTCCGGCTGACCATAAGCGGATGTATTGGCTTCATCCAGAAGGGCCATGCCCTTTACGCCATATTCTCCCGTCTTCATAGTCAGCGCGAAGAGGTCATTCACCGTGAGCGTTTCATCGGTCAGACGGGCCAGGGTATCTTCCAGGAAATCATAGATTTCCTCCGATTCTTTATGGAGTACCCGGGCATGGCGGAGATAGGCGGCCAGACCTTTGAGGCCATAGGTAATCAGTTCCTTCAGGGAGCGGATATTTTCATCCTTTTCCGCAAGAACGCCGATGCCCGTTTCTTCGTCTGCAGCGGAAGCGGCAGGATCCCACAGGGCTGCTTTGGTAAGAGCGGATCCTTCCGGCAGGAGCCGCCGCAGCTTTTCTTCTTCCTGCCCGGTATGAATGATTCGTTCCTCAATCATGGCATCATCAAAGTTGGCATTGGTAATGGTAACGAATAAATTGTCTGTAATAAGCCGGTGAACAGACGGAGATACAGCATGCCCTTCCCTGCGGCATGCTGCAGCCAGTTCAGCCAGTCCCTTTGTTACATAAATGAGAATATCCTGCAGACGGGCGGTCTGCGCCGTCTTTCCGCACATCCCCTGTACACGGCAGCCGATACCGCCGGCTGTTTCCTGACACTGAAAGCAGAACATCTGATTTTCCATGATACTGTCCCTCCTGATATAAGCAATGATTTCTGAAGATGAATTCTTTTCATGCAGATTTATATATGTACAGCCTCCATTATAGGGGAATCCATTTTAAAAAACTGTTGCCTGCGCAACAGCTGTCAGATATAATAGCGAAAAAGGAGGGATACCATGCGCATGGCAGAATACAGTCGATTTCCGCTTTTTCAGGGCATGACGGAAGAAGCCATCCGGAATCTCGTGCTCACGGCGGGCTGTCTTGAAAAAAATTTTAAAAAGGGAAATATGATTTATGAGGAAAATGAAATTATTCACAGCATGGGCATGATTCTTGAGGGCCATGTGTACATGGTGAAGGAAGATCTGTGGGGAGAAAAGACCATTCTTGTCCGCATGGGGCCCGGCGAGCTGTTCGGCGAAAACTTCGCCTGCTCCCACCAGCCGGCTGCTTCCGTCGCCTTTCAGGCTGCCGAACCGTCATCTATTCTTTTTATCCCCTATGAACGGCTTATTCGCCATGCCGGAGATCAGGATATCCTCCCCTTTGTCAAAAATCTCATCGCCATGATGACCTCCAAAAGCCAGGAGCTCATGAAAAAAATCAATATCACCTCGAAGAAAACACTGCGGGAAAAAATCCTCTGCTTTCTTTCTCTGGAAGCGGAGAAATATCATTCCCTTTCCTTTACCATCCCTTACTCCAGAGAGGATCTGGCGGAATACCTGATGGCCAACAGGAGCGCCCTTTCCCGGGAATTGAAGGCCATGGAAAGGGACGGGCTCATCCGGGTCCACAGAAGAGAAATTCAAATCCTGAAATCCATCCGAAAACATGTCCGTCTGGAAGGAAAATAAAAAAGCACCCCGTCTGAGGTGCTTTTTTCGATTTCTGTTTTTTATTTCAGACTTCCGGCAATTTTTTCAATGATAATGTGCCCCAGCTGTTCCTTTGTCATTTTGGGGTACTGTTCCATAGTGCCATCCTTGTAGAGGAGAGAGGCAATATTAGTGGGCACATTGAAACCGGCGCCCGGCATAGCCACATCATTGGCTACCAGCATGTCCAGGTTCTTGCGCTTCAGTTTTTCTTTGCCATGTTCAATGACATCATTGGTTTCAGCTGCAAATCCCACCAGGAACTGGTGTGTCTTCTTCTGGCCCAGCCCGAAGAGGATATCCGGATTCTGGGTAAGATCAATGGTCAGTGTATCATGGGATTCCTTTTTGATTTTCTGGGCAGCCTGTACCTTGGGGCGGTAATCGGAAACCGCAGCCGCCATCACAGCTGCATCGCAGTCGTCAAAGTGGGCATTCATGGCACGGTCCAGTTCCCGGGCATCCCGGACATATTCAATCTTCACGCCGCTGGGAACAGGAAGAGCAGTGGTGCAGCTCACCAGGGTTACATCGGCATCTTCCATAGCGGCAGCCCGGGCAATGGCATATCCCATGCGTCCGCTGGAACGGTTGCTGATGTACCGTACAGGGTCAATGGCTTCCTGGGTGCCGCCGGCGCTGACAACAATTTTCTTTCCCTTCAGCAGTCCCTTGCCGAAAAGAGCCTTTTCAATGGCATCCATAATGGTTTCCAGTTTCGGGAAACGGCCTTTTCCATTGGTATTGCAGGCCAGATGACCGGACTCCGGTTCCACAAAAAGGTAGCCATGAGCCTTCAGCTTTGCCATATTTTCCTGTACAATCGGATTTTCATACATATTGGTATTCATGGACGGAACGAAGATAACCTTTGCCTTCGTTGCCATAATGGTGGTGGAAAGCATATCATCCGCAATGCCGCAGGCAACTTTGCCGATGATGTCCGCTGTAGCCGGAGCAATCACAAAGACATCAGCCAGACGGGCCAGGGCAATGTGCTCTACATCCCATTTATTGATGTTGGCAAACATATCCACTGTTACATCATTGCCGGACAGTTCGCCGAAGGTAATGGGAGTCACCAGTTTTGCTGCATTCTTTGTCATAATGCAGTGCACATCGGCACCGCTCTGCCTGAGCCGGCTTACCAGGCCGGCCGCTTTGTATGCGGCAATTCCCCCGCACACGCCTACCACAATATGTTTATTTTCAAACATGTAAAAATCCTTCCCGGAAACAGAAATATTTCCTCAAAGTTCTGGTTTGGAAAAACACGGCTCATTCCCCTGTGGAATGCCCGTGCTTTCCTCACAATTATTTGTCAAAGCTGTAAGTAATCTTGTCGCTGTAAATTTCTTCCAGTGCTACAGTAACCGGTTTCTTGTTCTGTGCATCAGGGATGAGAGGAGGCTGGCCGTCGGTCAGTTCGCGGGCTCTCTGCGCTGCCAGAGTCACCAGAGTATATTTGGAATCTACTTTCTTGACAAGGCTGTCAATGGATGGAAAACACATCATTTTAAAGGTACCTCCTTACTGATATATTGTTTGAAAATAGTTTCAATCTGTCCTTCATTACGGGAAAGCTTGCACTTTTCCGCTTCCAGAATGGAACAGGTCTTATGTACGGCATCTTCCAGCACATCATTGACCACAATATAGTCATACTGATGGGCCATAGCCAGTTCGCTGGTAATCTGGGACAGGCGTTTCTGGATCACCTCTTCCGAATCGGTTCCTCTGTTATGGAGACGTCCGGAAAGAATTTTGAGGGACGGCGGCACAATGTAGATGAATACACCCTTGGGATACCGCTTTTTTACCTGCATGGCTCCCTGAATATCGATTTCAAGAAGGACGGACTTTCCTTCATTGATCAGGTCCAGGGCATATTTCTTCGGTGTGCCGTAGTAATGATCATATACCTTTGCATACTCCAGGAAAGCATCTTCCTTAATGAGCTTTTCGAACTGCTCATTGGTGCGGAAATAATAGCTTTCCCCTTCCACCTCCCCTTTTCTCGGTTCACGGGTGGTCATAGAAACAGAATAATGGAGATTTGGATAAAGGGAACGGATAGCATTGCAGATGGTTCCCTTCCCTGCACCGCTGGGGCCTGAAACGACCAGCAGGATTCCCTCATCTTTCTTCTTTGTGTCCATGATTAATCGTCCAATCCTTCATTAATGACTGTATCTTTACTTGTCAATCTATGAGAAATGGTTTCCGGCTGTACAGCAGAAAGGATGATCTGGCCGCTGTCCATGATGAGCACAGCCCTGGTTTTTCTGCCATAGGTAGCGTCAATCAGCTCACCTCTGTCCCGGCAGTCCTGGATCATGCGCTTTACAGGCGCTGATTCCGGGCTGATAATTGCCATGACCCTGGCCGCTGCCGCCATATTGCCAAAACCGATGTTAATTAAAGAAAATCCCACTTTTGATAACTCCTTATTCAATATTTTGGACTTGCTCGCGTATTTTTTCGAGTTCTGTCTTGATTATTATAACACAGTCAACCACAAGAGTGTCACCGGCTTTTGAAGCCGTCGTATTCACTTCCCTGTTGATTTCCTGAAGGAGGAAATCAAGCTTTCTGCCTGCCGGTTCACTGCCGTTCAGAATGGTTCGGAACTGGTCCAGATGGCTGCCGAAACGGACCACCTCTTCCGTGTAGTCCGCCTTTTCGGAAAAGAGGGCCACCTCTTCCAGAATCCGGCCTTCATCGATTGCAAGGCCCTGCTCCTTCAGTACCTTGCTGATTCGTTCCCGCAGCCGTTCTTCATAGGCTTTCGCTGCTGCATCCTGCCGGGAAAGGAGGAATTCCCGCTTCTCCTGGAGGAAGGAAAGACGTTTTTCCAGGTCTTCCTTCAGATTGGCTCCCTCCCGTTCCCTCATGGCAATAAGCTCCTGCAGGGCATTGTCTACAGCCTCTTCCACCAGCGGTGCCAGGTCCTCATCGGAAACAGATTCCTTTTCCACATGAAGGAACGGTTCCGGCAGGGAAAGAAGGTCGGAAATAGACGCTTTCCTGTTCCGGAGTCCCTTTGTTTTCCGTCCCTCATCCAGCGCCGCCGCATAGGCTTCCAGCAGAGGCCTGTCCAGCTCTACCCGGATATGCTCGCCCTCCGAGGACGGTCGGAAGGAAAGAAATGCCGTAACCTTGCCCCGGTGAAGGGACTGCTTGATCTTTTTGGATGCTGTATCCTCAAGAAATGCGGAAAAATGATCACTCCGCAGATTGATTTCCAGAAATCGGCTGTTTACCGATTTTAATTCCACGGTCACCGTGCCCTTTTCATTTTCCGCACTGCCTCTTCCGTAACCGGTCATACTGTTCATAGCAAAACGCCCCCGCTTCCATAAATGATTACAGGAAATGATTAAGGAAGAGGATAATCCCCTTCAAATACCTTCACTGCCGGTCCTGTCATAAAGACATGGCTTTCCGGATTTCCATCCCATTCTATATGGAGATCCCCGCCGTCCAAAGTGACATCGGCGCCGCCGGTTACCTTTCCGTTCAGGATGGCTGCGGTCACTGCAGCGCAGGTACCGGTACCGCAGGCCATGGTGACACCGGCACCGCGTTCCCATACCCGCATCCTGAAATGATGGGGTCCCAGCTGCTGCAGAAATTCTACATTCGTTTTCTTCGGGAAATGGGGATCCGTTTCCAGGAGAGGCCCTTCACCGGTGACATCAGCCTTCTCTGCATCATCCACAAAAATGACGCAGTGGGGATTTCCCATGGAAACACAGGTTACCTGGTAGGATTTGCCTGTCTTTTCACTGGCAAGCGTCTGATTGATAATGGGGCCGTCGCCAAAACCGACTGCCGGAATTTCAGCTGCCTTCAGGTGCGGCTTTCCCATATCCACCCGTACAAGACCATTGTCCAGCACCTCGGGATAGAGAATGCCTGCTCCTGTTTCTACGGAAATCCGCTTTTCCTTCACCAGACCCAGTTCCAGGGCCCACTTGGCAAAGGCACGAATCCCGTTGCCGCACATTTCCGCTTCGGAACCGTCGGAATTAAAAATGCGCATTTTCAGATCTGCTTTATCCGATGGGAGAATAAAAATAATACCGTCTGCTCCTACGCCAAAATGGCGGTGGCAGATTTCCTTTGTATACTTCGTTACATCTTCCAGTTTTTCTTCAAAGCCGTTGACAAAGACAAAATCATTGCCGCAGGCCTGCCATTTTACAAAATGCATAGTTCCTCCTTGTAATGTATATGATAAAAGTCATTTCTTGATTCTGAATCTATATTTTACCATTCTCCTCCCCCCTGTATCAACCTTCAGTACAGGAAGACATGGAAAAGCATGAGCAGTACTGCCTTCATCTATGATATACTGAAATAATAAATTATGAAACCTATTGATTCCGCTTATGCAGGAGGAAATCATGCAGATAGACAGTGCAGTTTTATATGTGATTGTTAAAAAGCTGAAAGAAAAACTGAATTCCTGCCAGGTACGGCAGGTGCATCAGATAGACAACCGGATCATGGATCTGGAATTATTCTGTACCGACGGGGACATTGTCAGCCTGATGATCAATACCTATAATCCGCCCCTTCTTTATATCACCGCCAAAGGCAAAAACAGAAAGCAGTATTCCCCCTCCCAGACATTCTGTATGACCCTTAGAAAATATCTGGAAGGAAGCCGGCTTTCCCGCATAGAGCAGGTGGACATGGACAGAGTGGTGTCCCTTTCCTTTGACCGGATTGAAGCAGGCAGTGAAATCATCACCCGCACCCTGTGGGTGGAGCTTCTTCCCGCTTCCCCCAATATGGTGCTTACGGAAGGAAATACCATTATTGATGCCTGCCTTAGAGGCAAGAAACTGGACCGCCTCCTGGTTCCGGGAGAAACCTACAGCCTGCCCGGCCATGCAGCCCGCATGGATTTCATGAAATTCAGCCGGGATGAGCTGAAGGAAATTCTGGATTTCTCCAAAAAAGAGGATACCCCGCTGGACAGCTTCCTCTTTGCCCGGTTCAATGGCTTTTCCCGTTTTCTGGCTGACGAACTGGCTGCCGAAAGCGGAGTATCTGCCCAGATTCCCCTGTCCGGGCTTACGCCTGAGGAGGAAGACCGGCTCCTCACCGCTCTGGTCCATCTTTCCCAGTCCATCGCTCAATCGGACCATCTGTATATTTACCGGAACGGAAAAGGAAAAAAGACTGCAAGCCCCATTCCTCTCACCATCCTGCCGGGAGAACCGGAGGTAGCAGATGTGCTTCCCTTCATTGAAAAAGAAGCGGAAAGCGGCGCCGGCTCCATCAGCCAGGCAGTGCAGGACTATAAGAAACAGCTTCATTCTCTCATAAAGAGAGAAGAAAGAAAAAAGCGGAAAATCGGGGAAGAAATGGAAGAAACGTCCCGTATGGAGCAGTACAAGCTGTGGGGCACCCTTCTTTCCATTTATGCCTATGAAAAAATCAACCACAGAACTTCTCTTACCCTGTCCAATCTTTTCAAAGATCCTCCGGAGGAGGAAACCATACCGGTGGACCCGCTTCTTTCCGTATCCGCCAACAGCCAGATGTACTTCAAGAAATACAACAAGATGAAAACAAGAAGCACCATCGGCCGGGAAAAACTGGATGAGTGCGATAAACGCCTTTCCTATCTCAATGATACCCTTTACTTTGCAGAACAGGTGTCCACCAAGCAGGAGCTGGATGCCCTGAAGGAAGAGCTGAAAAATCTGGGCATCGATAAAAAGCAGGAGCAGAAGAAAAAGAAAGCACCGAAGAAAACGCAGGCTCCCCAGATCGAAAGCCGCATCATAGACGGTTTCAGGGTATGGCTGGGCACCAGCAATACAAAGAACGAATACCTGACACTCCGGAAGGCCGCCAAAACCGATATCTGGCTTCATGCCCGGGGCATCCCCGGCTCCCATGTGGTCATAGAAACCAATAATGAAATCGTTCCGGAAGAAACGCTGGTTAAGGCCGCCTCCCTGGCTGCCTGGAACAGCCGGGGCAGAAATTCAGGCAAAGTGGATGTAGATTATACCCTTATCCGCTACGTGAAAAAAATCCCCAACGGCCCTCCGGGACTGGTAAACTACACACATCAGAAAACCATTGCTGCCATACCGGAAGATGTGAAGAAATAACTGAATCAAAGAATGCTGCCATGGGCGGACCGGTAAGCCGTTGACCCTCCTTACCGGAGTGCTCCGCCGCAGTGAAGGCTGGCCCTTTTTCTGCCCATTAAAGGACCTTTCTATCCGTCAATTCCATAATCTTTGACTGGCCCCCTTTCCCGGAAAGGGGGCTTTGTATTTCCTCAAATGCCTCCACTTGAAAATTTAAAGTGTTTTTCATGAATGGTTTACTCCCTATTGCGGCAATGCTAAAATTAAATGAGAGAAATAACTAAGTCATTATAAGGAGGATATATAATGAGCCATACAAAAGAAACTGTTCATGCCCATAACTGCGGGTGCTGCCACTGCCACCATCATTCCCATGAGGAAAGCCATGCTCATGAAGACGATTCCGGAAGCAGTGATGAGGAGGATGACCCTCACAAACATTCCCATCATTCGGGCTGCGGA
>NZ_JBJEXP010000072.1:27898-32800 GCF_051885895.1 Dialister sp.
GAAAATCAGCCCCATGACCATTCCAAAGATCCGGAAATGGCAAAATATCTGTCCAATGAAAAGGACATCATGGAAGATGAGAAGGATATCAAAGCCGACGAACGGCGGGCCTTCGGCCATTTCCATGACATAGGGGTGCATCATAAGGAAGGGCATGAGAAAAACTGCCACTGCCATGAATGCATCGAAGAGGAAGACTGCGATTACTGCGGTAAAAGCCTGGATCTGTGCCGCTGTGATTTCCTGGGGTCCGACTACCATCGGAGCATTTACCACATGGAGCATCTGGACTGCAAGGAATGTGCCGCCAAGATGGAAGGAAAAATCCGGGAAATGCCTTCCGTATTCTTCGCTTCCATTTCCTTCCGTACCAAGGAGCTCCGCCTGATCTCCAAAGAAGATCCGGATACCCTTTTGAAGGAAGTTCTTGCCATCTGCCGGAGCGTGGATGAATCAGTAGGCATCGTGCCGCCAAAGGATAAGACAAACTACCGGACCGAAACCTATGAAATCCCTACCCTGGACTGCGCAGCCTGCGCCCTGAAGCTGGAAAAGCTCATCAACCGCCAGCCCGGCGTTCTTTCCGCTTCCATTTCCTATGCCACCAAGACCATGAAGCTTACCGCCGAGGATCCGGACAGCCTCATTCCTGCACTGACGGAAAAATGCAATGAGGTGGAGTCCCCTACGGAAATTCATAAAAAGGTGCGGGCACCGAAGCATGAAGCAGCTGCCGCTCCCAAGGAATCCACCCCCTTCTATCGGAAGCTGATAAGCGAAGAAGGGCAGCTCCTGGTGGGAGGTCTGCTCTTTGCAGCAGGCATGCTGCTCCATTACAATCCCTTCTCTGCCTTTAATGCCCCTGAGCTGTACGGTAATCTCTTTTTCTTCGTTTCCTATCTTATTCTGGGCGGCCCCATCGTATGGACCGCATTAAAGAATATTACCCACGGGGAATTCTTTGATGAAACCTTCCTCATGACCATTGCCACCCTGGGCGCCTTCGCCATCAGCGAATACCCGGAAGCGGTGGGCGTCATGTTCTTCTACCGTATCGGTGAATATCTGCAGGACCTGGCCAGCGGCAGAAGCCGGAAGCAGATCATGGAGGCCGTGGACCTCCGTCCTGAAGTGGTACAGCGGATCAGCGGCGAAACCGTAGAAACCGTTCCGGCGGAAGACGCCAGGGTGGGAGATATCCTCCTCATCCGCCCCGGTGACCGCATTCCTCTGGACGGCATCATTCTGGAAGGAAACACCCAGATCGACACCTCCGCCGTAACCGGCGAACCGAAGCCTGTCATGGCCAGGGAAGGGTCGGAAATCGACTCCGGCTGTGTCAACATGACCGGCACCATCAAAATGCAGGTTACTAAGATTCTGGCCGAATCCATGGTAAGCCGTATTCTGGATTCCGTAGAAAATGCGGTGGCTACCAAGCCGAAAATCGACCGTTTCATTACCCGCTTCTCCAGAATCTACACCCCTTTAGTCGTACTGGCTGCCCTTCTCGTGGCAGTGATTCCTCCCCTCTTCTTTGGTGCGGACTGGGAAAAATGCATTTACACCGCCCTCACCTTCCTGGTTATCTCCTGCCCCTGCGCCCTGGTGATTTCCGTACCGCTTGCCTTCTTTGCAGGAATCGGCACCGCTTCGAAAGGCGGCATCCTCTTTAAAGGAGGCACCGTCATGGAAGTGCTTGCCAAGGTTAAAGCGGCAGTTATGGATAAAACAGGCACCATTACAGAAGGAAAATTCAAGGTTCGCGAACTTATTCCCTTCGGCGGAACAAAGGAAGAGGAACTTCTTTCCCTGGCCGCTGCCTGTGAAATCTACTCCACCCATCCTATCGGCAAATCCATTATTCAGGCAGCCCGGGAAAAGGGCCTGACCCTTCCCAAGGCAGAAAATCTGCATGAAACAGCAGGCCTTGGCATTGAAGGCACCCTGGAAGGCGTTCCTGTGTATGCAGGAAACCGCCGTCTCATGGAAAAGGCAGGCATTCCGGATGCGGATATCAATTCCCTTTCCGGCGAAGGCACCGTGGTTTATGCCGCCAGAGGCAATAGGCTGCTGGGCTGCATTACCATATCCGATGCGCTGAAGGAAGATGCCGTATCCTCCATTAAAGCCATCAAAAAACTGGGCGTCACCCCTGTCATGCTGACCGGAGATAACCGGGAAAGCGCAGAAGCGGTAGCTCAGAAAGCAGGTATTTCCAAAGTCTATGCCGGTCTCCTTCCTCAGGACAAGCTTTCCATTATGAAGGAAATCCGTGAAAAGGAAGGCTCCGTGCTTTTCGTCGGCGACGGCATCAATGATGCTCCTGTACTGGCCGGTGCCGATGCCGGTGCTGCCATGGGAAGCGGTGCTGATGCAGCTATTGAAGCGGCAGACCTGGTTTTCCTCAATTCCGATGTAAAGGCCATTCCTGAAGCCATTCATCTTTCCCGGAAAGTCATCTCCACCGCCTGGCAGAATGTAACCTTTGCCCTGCTTGTCAAGATCGCCGTAATGATCATGGGCCTTCTGGGCTATGCCAACATGTGGGTAGCAGTCTTTGCAGATACCGGAGTCACCCTCCTCTGCATCCTCTATTCCGTCAGACTGCTGAAGATGAAACTGTGAGCTGGTGAGCCGGTGGATCATCGATCCATGAAACATCAGCTTTCCTGTTCTTCACCATAATAAACAAAAAAGAGCTGTGAAAAAATGACAATACATTTTTTCACAGCTCTTTTTATTGGTAAAGAATGCTTCAAAACGGAAAGACATCCGTCATGAGACGGCCCCATGACTCCCCATTCTGAACGAAGGAAAGAACCTCAGTACAAGCGTAAATCATTCCACAGGAAACTTGACTGCCGGCTCACCGGCAGATTCGTTTATTCCACAATTTCCGGCTTATCTCCGTTTCCATCTTCCTTATCCTTCGGGAAAACCAGGTTCAGCACCATGGCTACAATGAAAACTACAGCTACGCAGTTATCAGCGAAGACACTGCGGAACAGATCCGGGAAAATATGGAAAATCTGGGGCGTCTGGGTGAAGCCAAGACCGATGGAAAGGGAAAGAGCAGCAATGCTCATATTTCTCTGGGAATAGCCGCAGTCCCCCAGCATGCGGACACCGCTGACCACAATAGATCCGAACATCATGAGTGTGCATCCTCCCAGCACCGCATTGGGCAGGGAAGCCAGGATGACGCCCAGCGCCGGAATAAGACCTGCCAGAATCATAATGGCGGCACCGCAGCCGATAGCCTTGCGGTTAACCACGTGGGTCATAGCAATGAGGCCTACGTTCTGGCTGAAGGAAGTAATAGGCATGCAGCCGAAGAGGGAGGAAAGGCTGGAAATGAAGCCGTCCACCGCAATGGACCCCGATATTTCCCGGCTGGTTGGTGTTCTTCCAAAGCCCATGGCTGCCAGAGCACTGGTATCCCCCAAGGTTTCCGTAGCGGATACAAGGAAAATCAGGAAAATGGAAAAAATAGCATCTGCATGAAATTCAAGAGGCACAGGAAGAATGGCAGGGGCAGAAAACAGGGATACCTGCGTGATTCTGGAAAGATCCACCATGCCGTAGAAATAGGCGGCAATATACCCTATGACCAGACCGAACAGGACGGAAAGCTGCTTGTAGAAGGAATGGGCCTTCACGTTGAAAATCAGGCAGGAAACAAGGGTAATGGAGCCTACAATGAGGTACTTGGCATCGCCGAAATCGGGCGCACCGAAGCCGCCGCCAAAGGAATTGGCACCGATAGGAAGAAGGGAAAAACCGATGGCCGTTACCACGGAGGCCGATACAATGGGCGGAACGAATTTCTTCCACCAGCCGGCACCCAGTCCCAGAAGCCCTTCCAGAATGCCGCCGATAAGAGCTGCGCCCAATACTGCACCGTAGCCGTACTTTGTCCCGATGACACAGGCTACGGACACGAAGGTAAAGCTGATTCCCATGATGATGGGAAGACCGCTCCCCAGCCGCCACAGCGGAAACATCTGCAGGAGAGAACCGATGCCCGCCACGATCATGGCAGACTGCACCAGCGCCGCCGATTCCTCCGGAGCCATTTTCACCGCGCCTGCCACGATGAGGATAGGTGCAATATTGGCTACAAACATGGCCAGCACATGCTGCAGGCCAAAGGGTATGGCTTTACGAACAGGGATATCCCCCTTCAGCTGGTAAATGGCGTCATTTGTCTTCATGGTTTACACCCTCAGCGAAACGTAATCGTACCGGTAGCGGCATCCATTTTATCAATAATGGCCAGAGATTTGACGTCCACGCCTTTTTTACGGAGTGCATCGCCGCCTCCCTGGAATCCCTTCTCAATGCAGATGCCTACACCTTCCACTGTGCCGCCGGCCTGGGAAACCAGATCCATAAGCCCTTCTACGGCGCAGCCGTTGGCCAGGAAATCATCCATAATGAGAATATGCTCGCCGGCATTCAGATATTTCTTGGAAACCACCACATGATTGATTTTATTATGGGTAAAGGATTTCACTTCTGTGGAGTAAACTTCAGCATCCATATTGGACCCTGCCGATTTCTTGGCAAACACCACAGGAACGCCGAAATAAACGGCAGTCAGGCAGGCAATACCGATACCGGAAGCCTCAATGGTTAAAATCTTATCCACCTTTTTCCCGGCAAAGAGCTTCTTGAATTCCTTGCCCAGTTCGCTGATAAAAGGCACATCGATCTGGTGATTCAGAAAGCTGTCCACCTTCAGCACGTTCCCCGGTTTAATCACTCCGTCGGTCAAAATTTTCTTCTGCAAAAGATTTAATTCCGCTGCCATTGTCCCTGATTCCTTTCTCCTTACGTGAAATAAAAATGATATTTACTTATTTTATCATGGGCGAAGAGGTAATGCAAAAAATGGAA
>NZ_JBJEXP010000072.1:32900-37576 GCF_051885895.1 Dialister sp.
AAAAATGATATTTACTTATTTTATCATGGGCGAAGAGGTAATGCAAAAAATGGAATCAAAATCGATAGGCCGGAGGAAAAACTGCTGAAATCCCTCCTGCATTTCTTAAACGGAAGCCCTGTCAAACAGCTTCACCACATCCGCCCAGCGCATCATGCCGTCTTCATTGACAGCAGTTCCCTGAAAGCGGAGCGGATACACCGCAGGCAGGCTGTCTTTTCCCGGCACCTGCAGATGTCGGATCTGATCCGTCCTGTAATAGAGAAGAGAAATGGTGCCGTATTCCTTCCGGTCCTCCCCCTTCCACTTTTCAATGAAAATCTTGACGCCGAAGGGCACCCTTTTTTCCAGAGATCCCGGCAGTTCATAGGGAAGAGTGCCCAGGGAAGCCAGGATCAGGGAAATATTGGAATCATGGCCGCAGATATAGGAAAAAGGAACGGTCCCTTCCATTTCATTTCGGATAGCAGAAAGCAGCGGGCCGGCCATCAGGCGGGCGGACTGCGGCATGCCGTAGAGAAGTAGGCCGAAATCATCCTTCAGATCTCCGATTTTCTCCCAGTCTTTAAAGGTCATGGCATGGCCGAAGGCGGCTTTCCTGTCATCCTCTGTCTCATAATACTGAATGAGCAGAGAATCCGCCAGGGAATGAGCCGTCTTTAAAGAGCCGGAAAGCTTCGGCTTTTTTCCCTTTTCCAGCTGCACCCTGCAGTCATAGGGATCAAAGCCCCGGAATTGTCCCTGCCGGGCAGCAGGAGAACGGGATATATCCAGCACCCGCTCCATTTCCTTAAAGTCACTGCCAAGCTTTTCTCCCCGTTCCGCAAGAAACCGGCTCCTCCAGACATTCTCCTCCTGCTTCAGCTCCTCCAGGGCGGAATCACTCAGATTTTCCGGAAGGGCAGATGCAAAAACCGGATCCTTTTCCCCCTGGGGCCTGTGAGAAATGGAAATCTCTTCCAAAGGCGCCACACCGGCGGCAAAGAAACGGGCCGTGACAATGGTGCGTTCATCGGAATCAGAATAGAAATGGCTTGTTCTGCCCTGGACAGGCGCAAAATGCTCCCTGTCCAGATAGTCCTTCACAGACTCCCCCATCATGGTTTCCAGAATGCCGCCCCGGTTGGACAGATCTCCCGGTGCTCCTTCCGGCTTCCTCCACCGGTGCGGAGTCATGGAATTTCTTTTATCCTCGTCTGTGGACATGGGAGAACGGAGATTGTGCCGGCTGAAAATGACCACCTTCTCCAGTTCATAATTCTGATGAATCCCCTCCCGGGCCTCAGAAGGAAAAGAGACAGCAAGAAAAAGGACTGACAGCACAGACACCGCAGCCCGGATGCCCTTCTTTCGGAAAAGGGAAAGCATCCGTCCCTGGCATACACCCATAAAAACTCCTTTCTAAGGAAGCACTGATTAATTCATAGAGTTTACTTTCATAAGAAATTTTATGCACTGCTTCGTCATGGGACTCCTTAAATAGCTCGCTATTCGCGTCGTCCCATTCCTTGCATTGCATAAAATTTCAAGAATGAAAGCAAACACTGATTTAATCAGCGCTTCCCTAAAACGAAAAGGCTTCCTTTGCGGAAGCCTTTTCCCATACATTCTTTATTTCACCAGTCCGCCATAATCCTTCAGCATCTGGTATACATGATTTCTTTCTTCTTCGGACGGTTCCACCATGGGGAGACGGAAGTGGCCGCCGGGCTGGCCGATGAGGTTGACAGCAGTCTTGACCGGAGTGGGGCTGGCGGTGAAGAACATGCCTTTGTTGATGGGATAGGTCTTGAGATGGAGAGCTCTCGCTTTTTCCATATCCCCTTTTTCATAGGCGTCTATCATAGCAAGCATATCGTCACCGATAACATGGCTGGATACGGAAATGACGCCTACGCCGCCTGCCAGAAGTACCGGCAGGGTGAATGCGTCATCGCCGCTGTAGATCATGAAGTCATCAGGGAGCAGTGCCTTTTCCTTAGTCACCTGGTCCCAGCTGCCGGTGGCGTCTTTGATGCCTACCACATTGGGGCATTCATCCACAATTCTCTTAATGGTTTCCGGCTGGATGGATACACCTGTACGGCCCGGAACATTGTAGAGAATAATCGGAAGATCCACATGTTTGGCAATAGCCCGGAAGTGCTGGTACATGCCTTCCTGGTTCGGTTTTACATAGAAGGGAACGATGGCCAGTGCGCAGTCAATGCCTGTCTTCTTGGCTTCCCTGCCAAAAAGGATGGTGTCCTTTGTGCTGATGGTGCCGATATTCCCCATAATCGGTACCTTTTTGCCGGGCGCATTTCTGCCTACGGCATCCACAATGGTTTTGTACAGTTTCAGCTTTTCTTCGGAAGTCATGGTAGCACCTTCACCGGTGGTGCCTCCCACAAGAATGCCTTCCGAACCGTGAGCCACCAGGTGTTTAGCCAGTGCGGCAGCTCCTTCATAATCTACAGAACCGTCTTCAAGAAATGGAGTGATCATGGCGGTAATAACCCGTCCGAATTTTGCTGTTGCCATTTTTTATTCTCCTTTTTGTTTAGTGTGCTAGTGAACTGGCGGCCGGGTTCCGGATACCAGCCCGATCCCAATCACGATCCGCCTGAACCCGCCTGCCGATGGAAACAATGCTGTTTCACATGGAATGAACCGGATATCAGATCATATCATGAGCAATCATGTATTCTGCAATCTGCAGGGCGTTGAGAGCGGCCCCCTTGCGGATCTGGTCGCCGCAGACCCAGAGATTGATGCCGTTTTCACAGTAGAGATCTTTTCTGATACGGCCTACAGCCACATCGGTCTTATTGGATGTATCCAAAGGCATGGGGTAAATCATGTTTGCAATATCATCCACCAGTTCCGCCCCTTTGAAGCCCTGAATGGCTTTCTTCACTTCATCGGTGCTGATCGGTTTTTCCGTTTCGATGTAAATGGATTCCGCATGGCTCCGGACAACCGGCACGCGTACAGCGGTAGGCGTAATGGCGATGGAATCATCGTGGAAAATCTTATGGGTTTCATTCACCATTTTCATTTCTTCCTTGGTATATTCGTTATCCAGGAAGACATCGATCTGGGGGATTACATTGTAAGCAATCTGGTAATGCTTCGGCAGGCTGGCGGAAGGAAGAATCTTCGGTTCATAGCTTTCGCCTTTGGCAATGGCTGCCGCTTCATCCAGCAGTTCATCAATGCCGTCCTTGCCTGCGCCGGATACAGCCTGATAGGTGCTGACAACAATCCGCTTGATACGGGAAATATCGTAAATCGGCTTCAGTGCCATGAGCATGATGATGGTGGAGCAGTTCGGATTGGCAATAATGCCCTTGTGCCAGGAAATATCTTCCGGGTTGATTTCCGGAACCACCAGAGGCACCTCGGGATCCATACGGAAGGTGGAAGAATTGTCGATAACTACAGCGCCCCGTTTGGCTGCTTCCGGAGCCAGAGTCTTGCTGATGCTGCCACCGGCGAAAAGAGCAATGTCGATATTTTCAAAGGATTCCGGCTTGGCCTCTTCTACGGTGTATTCCTTCCCCTTCACGGTGATTTTCTTTCCGGCAGAGCGCTTGGATGCCAGAAGTTTCAGGGAAGCAAACTGGAAATCTCTTTCCTCGAACAGGCGGATAAATTCCTGTCCCACAGCGCCGGTAGCGCCGAGGACTGCAACGCGCGGCAGTTTACTCATAGAAGCACCTCATTCCAAATAATTTTCCAAACCATATACAAAGCCTTTGACAGTCATGCACTTCTTGCATGCCAGCATGACGCCGGGCATGAAGGACTTTCTGTCCAGGGAATCATGACGGAGAGTCAGAATTTCGCCATAGCCGCCGAAAAGCACTTCCTGGTGAGCCACATAACCGGGAAGACGAACGGAATGGATGGTAATCCCCTCATATTTTCCGCCGCGGACGCCGGGAAGACTTTCCTTCGTTTCATCCGGCTCGGGATCCTTGGTTCTGGCAGCGGCCATCTTTTCAGCCGTCAGCTTTGCCGTACCGGAAGGAGCATCATACTTGTGGTTGTGATGCAGTTCGATGATTTCCGCATTGGGCATATACTTGGAAATCTCTGCGGATACCTTCATCAGAAGCACTGCGCCCAGAGAGAAATTCGGAGCTACCAGTCCGTTGGCACCGGATTTGTCGGCGATATCGGACAGTTCCTTTCTCTGTTCAGCCGTGAGGCCCGTGGTGCCGATAACCATGTTCACACCATTTTCAAGAACAAATTTCGCATTCTGGTAAATCACCTTCGGGCTGGTGAAATCCACCACCACATCCGGCTTCTTCACCTTAAAGGCCTCTTCCAGGGAAGCAGCGATGACAATACCGTTATGACCGGTGCCAACAACCTCTCCCAGATCTTTTCCGGCAGCACCGGGATCCACAGCCCCGGCAACTGCAAGACCCTCTTCAGCCATCACAGAACGAACCACTTCACTGCCCATGCGACCGGCTGCGCCATTCACTAAAACTTGAATCATGAATAACTCCTCCTTTTATGGCTCTATAGGCGGAATTTCCCTATAAGGCATTTGATAGTTTACAACTATGGTAGTATAAAATTTCAGCAACGTCAATACGGGAAATGATTTTTTATATTTGGAGAAAAGGTTCAAAAGATTCAAAGGGTTTTGAGGGCTCAAAAGGTTCAGAGGGTGCAGA
>NZ_JBJEXP010000073.1:0-8173 GCF_051885895.1 Dialister sp.
ATTTCAATCCACGCTTCCCGCGAGGGAAGCGACAGTGCGGTAAAGCTATCCCCTAATTACCGCACACAGAAGTATGGTTTCCGCGAACCGGAATTTTCCATATTCCTTTATCGAGGAATTTCATATGTTTTTCCTTTGGGCGCTTGGGGTTCGCGCTTAAAGGATCATAGTATCATTGGGATCGTATCCTTTCTTTGTTCCTATATGAATAATTTTATTTTTATAATGATTTCCCAGGTTATAAAAGCGCAGGCTGTCTGCATTTTCATCAATCAGTTCCTTAAGCTGCGCTCTCATCTGCACTGCCTGGGCTTCATCCACACTGCATTCAAAAACAGAATTCTGCACCCGCTGTCCGTGGGCCGTGCAGCATTTGGCCACCTGCCGGAGTCGTTTCCGTCCTGCAGCGGTAGTGGTATTGACGTCATAGGTCACAAGGAGAAGCATGGTATCACTTCCAAAGAAAAGGGGGATATCCGTCCAGATCATGACGAATATATCGAGCCAGAAGAAGAGCCTGTACATAGGGAATGAGTCCCCAGGCCATTTTTTCCTGCAGGAAGGGATGGGTAATAGTGTCTCTTTTCCTTTTCTGCCATTCAGTAAGAAGAGTTTTCCGCCCTTCCTCGTTGAGCCATACGGCCCCATCCTCTTTCAACTCGAAGTTCTTCGCTGAAATCATACGGTCATTTACGAGGGTAAGAGCGAAGCGGTCAGCACAGATGCTTCGGAGTTCTTCCATCAGGTCCAGTGCCAGAGAAATCCTTCCGGGGCGGTCCCGATGAAGGAAGCCAGCATAGGGATCCAAACCGGCTGCTTCCAGGGCAGAGGCACAGTCATGAGCCAGAATGGTGTAGGTAAAAGACAGGATGGCATTCATGCGATCCAAAGGCGGTCTTTTATTCCTTCCCCGGAAATAGAAATGTTTCTTGTCCTGCAGGATAAGGCTGTCAAACAGGGAAAAATAGCTCTGGGCTCCATTTCCTTCTATGCCCCGCAGTTCTTCCAGCCCGGAAGCTTCAGACGCACAGACAGCAGCATTCTGCAGTTCCCGGATATGGTCATGAAACAGGTCCTTATCCACGCTGAGGGGATGATCCCGAAGGGCTCGCATAAGTACGGCACGTGCGTTCAGAATTTTTCCTGCAATCATGGATCTGGCAATGGCCAGGCTTTTTTCTTCATCATCAGAAATCCGGTATTGTTCTTTACGAAGAAATATATTCCCTTCCGATATGCCGCAGGCCCTTGCCAGGAATCGGCCATTAGGTGTAAGAAAAGAGAAGCCTATGCCACGCTTTACACATTCACCAAGGAGTGCCGGACTGGCACCCTTATGGCTGAAATCAAGGATGCTCTCCAGGTTGATGAGCGGTATCTGTGCGGCTTTTTCCTGTCCTTTCCAGGCTTCTATGTTCCCATTTTCCAAAGAAAGGTAGAGGTCGTCAGATGTGACAAAGAGGGTATTCAGTAGTTTTCTCATACATTTTCCCCCTCCTTCAGTGCCCGTTCCATATAATTTTGAGCGGACAGGTTTCTGCAGAGTTTAGGGATACACAGGTTTTTCAGGGAGCAGGACTGACATTTCTTCGATGTCTTCACTTTAGGAGTATATCCGCGTCGGAAATACTCATGCATTTCCTTTGCCGCCTTTTCCACTCTTTCACGAAGATCATCGGTCAATTCTACTTTCCGGCGCCGTCGTATTTCGTTATAAAAGATATATCCAAAGGGGATATGGACTCCCAGCATTTCTTCCAGACAGATTGCTTCCAGGCAGAGCTGGCATATATCGGAATCATCATTTTTATCCTTTCCCCTTTTATACTCTATGGGTACCACGTCCCAGAGACCGCGGTGCCCATGAATAACTGCACCGCCGCTGTCAGCAGCATGGAATTCCACTACATCACACTGACCAGTCATTCCCATATGGGCAGAGGACACCCTGAGTCCTCTTGTAACAAGGACACCCGGTCGTTTTTCTACAAAGCTGTCCTTATGGGCATTCCGGTGCATCACTTCTCCTTCTGCAGTAAGCCTGTTTTCTCCCCACTGTTGTTCCACATGAATGAGTGCCCACTGGCGCCGGCAGAAGACGAAGTGCTGGATACCGGAAATCATGAGATAATCTTCTTCCCGATAACTCATATCATACGCTGGCAGGTCACGCCCTGGGGAAGGTCATCTGTATCCACGGTGACTTCATAATCATCGTAAGCTCTCGGTACTCGGGCCGGGTCTTTTTTCTGTACATGAATTCTTTCAAAGAGCTTGTAGGAAGGAGCATTTCCCAATTCACTGTCATGCTTGAATACGATGAGCTCCCGTACCGCCATATTTCCTCTGGCCGCAGAGTGATCGTTTTCAAACATATTGATAATTGCCTTCCAGAGGAGTTCCAGGTCTTCCTCAGAAAAGCCGGTAGATTTTCTAGCAAGGTTGGCCGATACATATCCTTCTGCCTGGTACAGTGCATAGGGAACGATGAATTTGCGTCCTATTTCAGTGGATTTATTCTGAGCATCTTTAGTGGTAGTTATAGCAACGCGGGTAATAGTTACTTCCTGCGGCGCAATAGGATCTATGCTCCTGGCAAAACCAAGCTGCACCGGTCCTCTCACCTGTCCGCAGTTCAGGGCCCCTTTTACAAAGGTTGTCATGACTGCACCGAAGGTGCGGATATCATAATAATTGCTGCACATGAAATTCCTGATTTTCACATCGGCATCGGGATCCTTTTTCTTCACATCCTTGATGTCGCTGATACCGATATAGTCCAACGCTTCCCGATCGCTCTGTTCCAGAGGCACGTTTTCCCTGATATAAATACGAAATCCTTTTTCTCCTTCCTTGGCTGCTTCCACATAATTACGGATTTTCCTTTTCAGGCATACATCGGTGACAAGGCCCAGTCCTGTTTCCGGATCTACCCGGGGAAGATTCCCTGCATCAGGGTCACCGTTGGGGTTGCCATTGGTCACATCGAAGAGAATGACGAAATCATACCGGTTGTGAATTGCTTCTGCCATTTTATTTTTCCTCCTTTTTACCTGCATATCTTGCTTGGGTTTCCTGATAGTAGCCGAGAACGAAAGCTCCCTGTTCATCCAGTGTCAGCCGATGGGGAAGCGGAGTTCCCTTGTCTGGCATGGTAATCTTATCCATGAGCATACCCAGTTTTTTCTTGAAATAAACTGCCCGAGGCCGATCCAGTTTCCCAAGGTGGGCATTGGCCAGTTTCCAGAGCACAGGAAATACAGAGGCTGGTGTAGCGCAGGCAGAATTAAAGTACCGGTCTTTGATGGTGCTGTTGATGTCGGGATTGGCACTCTTCTGGATATTTTCCAGCACGGAGAAAAGCCGCCCCAGTACATAGGAAATGTCATTGCAATTTTCATTCACTGCCATTTGAATTTTTCCCTCCCATTTCATTCCACAATTTTTTAAAAGATAAGCTTTTACCATGGCCGCTTTCACATAACTGATTTTATAAACTGCCGGCTTTCCGCCGACTGCTTCCTCATCACGGTCTGAGAAAATGCGGCGCAGTATATTTTGAAAAACAGCTTCCGGGTATCTTCCATCCATAAAGACCGCCTTCATCAGACTTCCAGCTAGCAGCGGAGAAGAAGCGGAATCTCTGGAATGAGGATTCGCCGTGGCTTTCAATACTCGCCACAGGGGGATACGATCCTTTTCCCAGGAAGGATGAATAATTTTCATCCGTTCTTCATGAGCTGCCATATGTTTCAAGACATTGCCGAAAGTATTCCACAGAAAGAACCGGACGGAAATACGGGCTGCATTGGGCGCCAGCCCCAGGATATAGAAAGGCTCGTCAGGATTCATGGTGACGCCATTGATATCTGCTGACTGCCCTTTCTTCATATGAGTCAGAATATCATCCAGCTCCCTATCCGTCAGGCCGCCATCATCATCACCCGTCATCCCCAGGAAGCAGTTCTGGTAAGCTTCTTCCGCATGCTCCGACCAGTATACCACAGTAGTATTTCCCATCACCTTGGCATGAGTCCTGTCCGCCAGAAGAAAATTCAGAGCTGTCCCATAGGCATTGGCCGCTTCTTCACTCACCGGTGCATTCTTTCCCTGCTCTCCGTCATGACCGTAAGAGCAGAAAGCAGGCGCATTGAAGGAAACCAGATTTGCCCCGCTGCTCTGTGCGCCAAGGACTCCCTTGATTTTGGGATGAAGCGCCGCTATAGGTTCATTCTTTTTCCCTGTAATGAGACACTGCCCTCTTTCTTCATTTCCTTCTTTTCCTCCAGCTTTGAAATAGGCATTCCAGGCCTCACGGATTTCCGGGATTTCTACAGCGTCCCGATCTCCCACCTGAATGAGAAAATTAGCACCATCAAGGATATCTTCCAGATTTCTTTGAATCAATGGATATTCCCGAGCTTTATCTACATTCCAATGGTCAAAATAAGACAGAATAGCCCCGGCTTCCTCAGAACAGCAGCCATCAAGAATCTGATGATGGAGAGCTTTGGCCGCTTCAAAGCATTCCTTTGTTCTCTCAGGCTTTCCCTTATCGTCAACTCCCAGAAAATAACTGGAATTATCGCAGAGGAAATTGGCCTTCACCCCTGAAGCCCGGATAGAAGGCAGTGGAACAATCATTTCTGAAGGAATTTCTTTTTCCTTCTTTCCGCGGAGCACCTTTTTTCGAGCCGATACGATACCTGTAAGCTTTCCTGAATTATCAAGCACCAGGCGGTGACTTACCTTAGCTGTTCCCCAGCCTTCTTTGGCTACCTTTCCCTGTTGGCTTAATTCTTCATATAAATGAACCAGCGATTGAAGTATCATCTATGCACCTCGCAGTTCCGGAGATTCAAGACTCCTTTCTCCAATCTGGCATGGAAAAATTCAGGAATAATATTTCCCTTATCAGAAAAATCCATATCGTAGAGCATGTAACCCAGGTCCCTTGTCTCCGGGTAAGGCACCACAGGCTCATCATCTTCTACAAGACGAAATCCTGCCGGAAATTCACGGCATCCCAGATAAGGCTGGTGATAGCACTGCCCTTTCCGGGCTCTCCGGCAGAGCATTTCCCTGAACTTTCCCGGATTATCGCTGGCATTGGCCTTGTCCGTCATTTCAAAATGAACATGAATGCAGTACTTTACATTCTTCAGTATTTCCGCCGCCCGCTGCTGGATGTCCGCCTTCGTGCAAAGATACATATCTCTGCCGCTTTTAGCGCTATTTGTGACAGAAGATGCCAGCACCTTCGACTTTACCTCGTTACGCCTGATATTCGTATACCGGATAGGGCTTAAAAGATCGATTTCATCGATGATATACTTTAATCCAGGATGCCAGAAAATCGCTTCCACCAGCCCCCGGGCCGCCGAGGGAGTCATCATATCGTAGGAAACGCGCTCAACTTTCATTTCCGGTCTGGTAAAACAGGCATAGGGTCCCCAGCATTCAATTTTTACTCCATACGCCATAGTATCCTCCTTTCAACATTTCATCATTCAATCTATGTTAATCATAATACATCATGTTTCAGGTGTCACGATACAAACAAAATTGTATAAAATGTTCTGCAATCATGATGATATCCTCTACGTTTTAAGCGCAACGTATAGAAATACTTATGCAATGCTGCATGTAAGAGAAAAAAGCGAGGCATCTCGCCCATTTCTCTTACCACATAATGCCGACTCCTTCTGTTTCCTCCACTTTCAATCCAATCCTGTCATCATAGAATTGTGGATTCACCAGATAAGCCAATTCCGTATCCCCTTCAAAATAAGCAACAGCCCCCTGAGTCAGTAGAATTGAAAAAGGAGACGGGGAATGACTGTCCGCATAATAAGTTACATTGACAATGTACTGACCAGCTTCCCTCATCAGATCCCGGGTACGGATTCCCTTTTTTAACTGTTTCATAATTTCTTTTGCCCGATCATCCAAAGGAATAAATACAGACCTTGTATTGTTCTGAATGAGTTTGAATTTTTTCCCGATATCTTGAAAAGCCAGTTTCTGAATATCTCCTGTAATATCCATTCTGTCCATATTTTCTTCATTGTTTTTGTACCAGCTGATGTAATAAGATTTAATGGATTCCGGTTCTGCCACATGGCATACTCCGCAGGATGCAAGGACCAGTTCTGTTACCTGTTTCTCTTTTTTCATAAACCGGCTCTTAATTTCTTTTTCCGTTCGGAACACATGAACAATACTTTCAGAAGGGCTTTGCTTTCCCTCTCTGTTGCATCGGCCGGCTCCCTGTATAAGGCTGTCAAGGCCTGTATACTCCAAATAGGCTGCAGGAAAATCCACATCTACGCCTACAGAAATAATACTTGTCGAAACTGTTCGGCAGGGAAGCCCTTCTGCCAGTCTCTTTTTAATTTCAGCAATCACCTTTTTCCGATGAGCCGGGCATAGATTCGTAGAAAGATAGAAACTGTCCCCATCTTCTAAACGGCTAAAAATCTCCAAAGCTTCTTTCTTTGTAGACGCGATACAGAGTGCCTGCCCGTGTCCTTTTATTTCTGCCGCTATCTCGTCATAGGTTTTTTCTCCATCAACTTGATAGATGACTCTGTTGAAAAAACGATATAGTTCAGGAATGTTTTCCATAATCTCTTCTGGCTGCAGTGTCATATACTGCCCCAATTCCGGCTGGGTTGCACTGCAGAGAACAGCACTGCATCCATACTGTTGTACCAATTCCTCCAGCGCTTTCAAGCAGGGCTTTAAAAAATCCAGGGGCATCATCTGTGCTTCATCAAAGATAATGACGCTGTCTACTATATTGTGCAGCTTACGGCATTTGGACGTCCGGTTTCCATAGAGGGATTCCCAGAATTGTTCATTGGTTGTAATCACAATCGGGGCGTCCCAGTTTTCTGATGCCAGTTTCATTCGGTCTGCAAGAGATTCTTCCGTTCCATCGTAATCCACATTGCTGTGGCTTTCCAGCACATTGTCCTTTCCCAGAAAATCTTTAAAAATTTCTGCCGTCTGTTCAATGATGGACAAATAGGGAATCACATAAATAATCCGTCTTTTATGATTTTTTACAGCCTGTTTCATGGCAAAAGCCATGGATGAAATCGTCTTGCCACCACCGGTAGGAACGGTCAAGGTATACAGACCGGATTCGCTTTCTCCTTTCTTCATGCATAGAGAAAGAATTTCATATCGTTTGCTGTTTATTTTGGTTTGAGGATCTAAATATCCCCGGCTTTTCAGCTGGGTGAAAAAGCGATCAGACAATTCCTGTATGGAAAGAAAATGACCGCGTTTTTTTGTTCCCTGGGACATAAAATATTCTGTATCTAAAAAATCGGCATCTACCAGGCAGGAAAATAACATTCGCGTCAGCATCATGCCATCAGCCTGATTTTTGCTGTACTTTCTGAAGTTTTCCACCGGAATCTTATTACCCATAAATCCATGATCTGCAATAAATTCATATTCCGGAATATCATTCTTCATACGGCTCCAAAGCGTAGCCTCATGAGGCGGATCGATTTTCGTTCCGGCATTGGGAAGTCCGGCATGGTGTCCGGCTATACAGAACGCCCCCGCCACAGCTGCAGGTCCTAATTCTTTTTGATGTTTCCATAAGAATTGGGCTCCAGCAGTAGAATGATCGCCGCCTTTCTTTTTCTTTCCTCGGATATAGGCCTGGAACAGGGTACTGTACTTCCCGATGTCATGATTTTTCGCCGTCAGTATCGCAGTCTCTTTCATGCCAAATGGTTTTGCAAAAAAGCCAGCCAGTTTCGCAGTACCATCCAGATGATCTTCCAGCGTCTGCACTCGTTCGTTTTCCAGATGTCCGATAAATTTGCTCATCGTATCCTCCTGCTTTTTTACTTTGCCTTCAACCTGAAAATCTATTTTCTTTTATTATACAAATTTTATATGACAGGAACTGTCTTTATAAAATAATATAAAAAAATTCTTATACTACATTCTTAAAAAGATTTGATAAACACGTCTGTCCGAACCTATCACCTATCCATAATAAAAACCCTGAAAACCAGATTCTCTCAAATCTGATTTCCAGGGTTTTGGCAGCACTGCTTTTTATTTCTATTTCCCGGGAAAAATCACTTTTTCCCCAGTTCTTCCAGGTCCATCATGGCTTTATACACCATGTCGAAGGTAATGTCAT
>NZ_JBJEXP010000074.1:0-8120 GCF_051885895.1 Dialister sp.
GCAATCCTGTATAGGATTGCCAAGCTGGGCGAAGCAAGGCGCCTGGCCTGCCCATAAAGGCGCTTTCCTTTTGCCGCCCGATCGTCAGAATCTGCATGACAGGGCTGAGGACAGGTCTGGAAAATTCCAGAAAAAAACTAAATTCTTCATCGTTTGACGGCGACAACATGACCGAAAAAGGAGGCTTAAATTTGAGGCTTTAGCCGCTGCCTTCCCGCTGACTGGTATTTACAGGCTCTTGTGTCACTAACGCCATGTACTGCGCGCATTCTGCATGGAATGCGCGAGTCGACCAAAGTTGGCCCTTAGCCTGCCCATATGAGGGCTTTCCTTTGGGTTGGTCAACCGGCGATTCTTCGCTTTCGCTCAGAATGATGCGTCCGGCAGTATGGATAGCACGTGACCCTGACTATAAAATTTCATCGCCGCAAAGCGGCGATACTACACCCTCTGAACCCTTTGAACCCTTTGAACCCTCTCTATAATCTGCTGTCTGCCAAAGTATTTCAGAATTTCCATTGACTGCCTTGTCAGTGAAATTTATAATAGTAGAAGTGACTATATCAATGGAAAAGAGAGATCTATGAATAATACATATATGCAGATTTTTACCACGGTTCTTGGTGAAAACCAGATCAAGCTTGATGAACCCATGAGCCGTCATACCACCTTTGGCATCGGCGGTCCGGCGGACTGTTTTCTGATTCCCCGGACAGCAGAAGAGCTTTGTATCATTAACAGGCTGGCGTATAAATATGGCATGCCTGTTTTTGTGTTAGGCGGCGGCGCCAATCTTCTGGTTCGGGATAAGGGCATCCGCGGCGTTGTCATTTTCACAGGACGGCTGCATAAAATTGAGCAGTCCGGCAATCTGCTGAAGGTTTCCAGCGGCGTTTCTACGGCCCAGACAGCCCAGGCGGCCTATGAGAGAGGCCTTTCGGGCATGGAGTTTGCCAGCGGCATTCCCGGCACCATCGGCGGGGCGGCCTATATGAATGCCGGCGCCTACGGCGGGGAAATGGCGAAAATCATTGTTTCCGCCACCACCTGCGACAAGAAGGGAGATCTCATTTCCTACAACAGCAGGGATATCCGCTACTCCTACCGGCACAGCCTTTTCATGGAGAACGGGGAAGTGATTGTGGATATTACCCTTTCCCTGAAGCCGGGAAACAAGAAGGATATCAAGGCTTTAATGGATGATCTGAACAACCGCAGAAGGACGAAGCAGCCTTTGGAGAAGCGGAGCGCCGGAAGCACCTTTAAGAGGCCTGACGGCCATTTTGTGGGCCAGATGATTGAGGAGCTGGGGCTGAAGGGCTTTTCCGTAGGCGATGCGGCAGTCAGCGAAAAGCATGCCGGTTTCCTGATCAATAACGGCCATGCCAGCTGCGACGATATGCTGCGGCTGATTCATGAAGTGCAGAAGCGGGTGAAGAGCGAATACGGCGTGGATCTTCACACCGAAGTGCAGATCGTGGGAGAAGAATAAACCGGAATGACGGGGCTGGGAAACCGGCCCTTTTCTTTTTGTTCCGGGAACATGGTATAATGAAAAAAACAGCAGGAAAGGAGACAGGCTATGGAAGTGATAGGATTTTACGGGCCGCCGGGCACGGGAAAAAGCGACAGGGCCCTGGTGATTGCCTATGAGAACAAGGCGTCCTGCATCATTGATGACGGCATCCTCATTTATCACAGCCGTATCGTGGCAGGGAAATCGGCCAAGCGGGAAGAAAGCCGGCTGAAGGCAGTGAGACGCGCCATTTTCTGGGATCCGGAGCAGAGAGCGGAAGTGCAGGCGGCTCTGCAGAAGATTCATCCCAAAAGAGTGCTTATCCTGGGCACCTCGGACCGCATGGTGGTCACCATAGCCAAGGCGCTCCAGCTGCCCATGCCTTCCAAATATATCCGCATCGAGGATGTGGCCAGGCCGGAGGATATGCTGAAGGCCAGCGAAGCCAGGCATAAGGAAGGCAAGCATGTCATTCCGGTGCCTACCATGGAGTTGAAGCCCTATTTCAAGGGGTACATGGTGGATCCCCTCCGTTTCCTGCGCAATCGGAAAAAAGAGCCCAAACGGTTCAGCGAATGGAATGAAAGATCGGTGGTCCGTCCTGTATTCAGCTATTACGGAAAGCTCACCTTTTCAGACCGGGTCATAGAGGACCTGGTGACCTATGCAGTGCGGAACCTGAAAAAAATCAAGATCCGCCACGTGAAGAGCCGGAAAAGCGAAAGCCAGGTGAACGGGCTGGTGCTCTATCTGGATGTGACCGTGCGCACCGGCACGCCGCAGCATATCAAGGAAGTGATCCACACCATGCGGGATCGGGTGCAGAAGGAAATCGAATATACCACCGGCATGTCTGTGGAAACCATGAAGATCAATATTACCACCGGCGTGGCATGGTAGCCTGCCTGCAGCAGGAGAGAAAGGAAGGGGCATGTTGAAGACAAGAATTAAAATATGCGGACTGACATCGCCGGAGGAAGCGGCCTGCCTGCCGCCCTCCCGGGTGGCCTGCGCAGGCATGGTGCTGTTCTGCCGGAAGAGCAGGAGAAATATTACGCTGGAACAGGCAGCGGCCATTATGAAGGCCCTGCCGCCGTCCATCAAAAAGATTGCAGTCACCGTATCTCCGTCGCCGGAGGAAGCCAGGGCGCTGGAGGAAGCGGGATTTGACGCCCTGCAGGTGCACGGCACCCTTTCCGAAGACATTCTTTCGGAAGGGAAGATTCCCATAATCCGGGCCGTCAATATCAAGGACAAGGTGCCTCTTTTTGAGGAAAGCCCCCGGATTAAAGCCTATCTTTTCGATGCGGCCAGCCCGGGCAGCGGCAAAGCCTTCGACTGGTCCTGCCTGTCACAGATTCCACCGGCAGGACGGAAGTTTATCCTGGCAGGGGGACTGACGCCGGCCAATGTGGGGAAGGCCATTCAGACGGTTCACCCCTGGATGGTGGACGTTTCCTCCGGTGTGGAATATGACGGCAGGAAGGGGAAGGATCCCCTGAAAATCAAGGCATTCATAGAAGCAGTGGAAGAAGCGGACCGGGAATCATCAACGGAGCAGCATATTTCTTCTTGACAAATTTCTATCTGCATGATAAAGTGAATGCAACTTCAAACAAGGAAGAAAAGAGTAGGGGTCTGAATACAGCCAAGCGAGTCCGGAGAGTGAAAGCGGATATGGATAAGGCCTTGAAGTGCATTTCTGAGTTTGGCGGGCCGAAGGAATGAGTAGGCCTTCCCGGGAACTCCCGATACAGAGTGCGGGTATGCGGCATGGCCAAGTACTTCATGAGCTGTCTGTGGAGACACAGGCAGGAATATTAGGTGGAAACACGAGTCTCTCGTCCTGGTAAAGGACGGGAGTTTTTTTATTTCTCAAACCGTCCTTCTGAGGAGACATCGTGTGTACATATCCGGGAGACGCCCGTTACAGCGCAGGGGTGCATGAACGCATCCTTCCGGCAGGGCCGGACAGGAAATCTTCTTTCCTGAAACTTTGTTCCTGTAAAAACCAAGAGGAGGAATAGGATATGGCAGGAATGCGATGTCGAATGTATCATTCTGTAAGATAAGCATACCGAATATACGATACATACGATTAAAAAATCAACGGAGGAATTCATTATGGCAGACAAGAAATATCGTTTCGAAACACTTCAGCAGCATGCAGGACAGGTACCGGATCCCACCACCGGAGCCAGAGCCGTTCCCATTTACCAGACTACATCCTATGTATTCCATGACGCCCAGGAAGGGGAAGATCTCTTTGCCCTCCGGAAACCGGGCTTCATTTACGGCCGTCTCACCAATCCCACCCAGGATGTGCTCGAAAAGAGACTGGCAGCTCTGGAAGGAGGCACCGCAGGTCTGGCAGTTGCCAGCGGCGCTGCGGCAGTAACCTACTCCATTCTGAACATTGCCGGCGCCGGCGATGAAATCGTTTCCGCATCCACCCTCTACGGCGGCACCTATGAACTGTTCACCGATACCCTGCCGCAGCTGGGCATCCATACCCGCTTTGTGAATCCGGACCATCCGGAAGAAATCGAAGCAGCCATTACCGAAAAGACCAAGGCTGTATACATCGAAACTCTGGGCAACCCGGCCATCAATATTCCGGACTTTGACGCCATCCGCGACATTGCCCATGCCCATCATCTGCCCGTGCTCATTGATAACACCTTCGCTACTCCATACCTCTTCCGTCCGCTGGAACACGGCCTGGATGTAGTCATTCACTCCACCACCAAATTTATCGGCGGCCACGGCACCACCCTGGGCGGCGCCATTGTGGAAAACGGTCAGTTCGACTGGAACCAGCCGGAAAGATATCCTCACTTTGCCACCCCCGACGCTTCCTACCACGGCATCAACTTTGCCACTGACGTACCGGGAGCCGGCTTCGTCACCCGCATCCGGGCCAAGGTGCTCCGTGATACCGGCGCAGCCATTTCTCCTATTTCCGCCTGGTTCTTCATCCAGGGACTGGAAACCCTGTCTCTCCGGGTAGAACGTCATGTGTCCAACGCCCAGAAGCTGGCGGAATTCCTTGAAAAGCACCCGAAGGTGGCAAAGGTCAACTATCCGGGCCTGGAATCCTCCCCCTACCATAAGCTGCAGCTGAAATATCTGCCCAAAGGCGCCGGCTCCATTTTCTCCATCGAACTGAAGGACGGCTTCAAGGCAGCCAGAAACTTCATCGACAACCTGGAAATCTTCTCCGACCTGGCCAATGTAGGGGACTCCAAGTCCCTGGTAGTGCATCCGGCTTCCACAACCCACCAGCAGCTGGATGAAGAAGCCCAGAGAGCCGCCGGCATTACCCCCGGCACCGTCCGTATTTCCGTAGGCATTGAAAATATTGATGACCTGCTTGAAGATGCAGAACAGGCTCTGGCTAAAATCTGATCATAATAATCCATAAAGGGCGGCACTCAGGCATGAGGCGGCACCAATCAAAAAACTCTCCCCGCAGCGGGGAGAGTTTTTCATTGGAAACAGGGGCGGTTATGCGTCTTGATTTCAGCCATTCCAGTGGCGAGGAATTTCAGTGAAACGGTCCACCACCATCATGGTGGCCAGGATATCGGACATGAGGTTGTTTTCTTCATCAAACATTTCAGCGGCGATGACGATGGTGGAGTGGCCGTTGTGGGTGATGTGGCTGGTGACTCGGATCGTTTCTCCCGGTTTGGCGGTGCGGATGAAGTTCATGGTCATGGCTACAGTGACTACGGAAGCGCCTACAGAGGCACTGGTGACGCCGGTGACGGAATCGGCCAGGGCGGCCAGGACGCCGCCGTGGAGGCGGCCCCGGTGGTTGTTGTGCTTCATCGGATCCGTCTTCAGGCTGACAGTGACGCTGCCGCAGTGGATTTCATCAATATGGATGTGGAAATAGTCCTCCATGAACCGGTTCTTCTTGTATATATCCCGGATATGCTGCCGTATTTCCTCCGGATCCTTCAGCGGTTTCATATTATTATTGATCATAGTGGTCCCATCCTTTGCTTTGGTTTGCTGTTAGTTTTCATCATAACTGGGATGGAGGTAGAATGCAAGATGGAAATGGGACGCAGAGAGGACCGGGGATGAAGATAGGGCTTCGCCGGGGAAGGGGCGGAAGGAATGAAGAATGGAGAATGGTGGTATCGCCGCCTGAGGCGGCGGTGAGTATTGATACCGTAAACCGCTGCTGCATAGAACAGCGGCAGGCGGACAGGATGTCGCCGATAGGGCTCATGGTCTACCCATTGTTTCCTCTGTAACGTATAATAGAGATAGAAATACAGTGCTGCCGCAAGGCAGTGTTTTTATAAGTCAGCAATGAAGGAGGAGTTATGTTTACAGCGACAACCATATTAGCGGTGAAGAAGGACGGCCATACAGCCATGGCCGGTGATGGACAGGTAACCATGGGAAATGCGGTGATTATGAAAAATACGGCCCGCAAGGTGCGCAGGCTCTATCATGGAAAGATTATTGCAGGGTTCGCCGGCTCTGTGGCCGACGCCTTTTCCCTTTTCGACAAATTTGAAGCCAAGCTGAAGGATGCCAACGGCAACCTGGTGCGGGCAGCCGTGGAATTTGCCAAGGACTGGAGAAGCGACCGGGTGCTGCAGAAGCTGGAAGCCCTTTTGATTCTCACAGACGGAGAGCACCTGTTTCTCGTTTCCGGCAGCGGGGAAGTAATTGAGCCTGACGACGGCATCCTGGCCATCGGAAGCGGCGGCAACTATGCCCTGGCAGCAGCGCGGGCGCTGGCCCAGAATACGGAGCTTTCCGCCCGGGAAATTGCAGAAAAATCGCTTCATATTGCAGCGGATATCTGCGTGTACACCAATCATAACGTCATTGTGGAGGAAATCTGATGGAAGAATTAACACCCCGTAAGATTGTAGAATATCTGGATCAATACATTATCGGACAGGAAGAAGCCAAAAGGGCGGTGGCCGTGGCTTTGAGAAACCGCTGGCGGGCAGGACGGCTGCCGGCAGATATTGCCAAGGAAATCAGCCCGAAGAATATCCTTCTCATCGGACCCACCGGCGTAGGCAAGACGGAAATCGCCCGGCGGATCGCATCCCTTACCCATGCTCCCTTTGTGAAGGTGGAAGCCACCAAGTACACGGAAGTGGGCTATGTAGGACGGGACGTGGAATCCATGGTGCGGGACCTGGTGGAAGAAGCGGTGCGGCTGGTGAAGAAAGAGGAATCCGCCCTTCACGGCAGGGATGCGGAAGAAGAAGCCCTGAAGCGGATTGCGGAAATCATGTGGCCTTCCAAGAAGCAGGAAACCAGAAGCCCCATGGATATCATTTTCGGTGAAAAGAAGCAGGAAACGCCTCAGGATGCAGGAGAAAAAGAGCGCCGGCAGGAACTGGTGGAACGAATCCGCCGGGGAGAACTGGATGACCGGGTCATTGAAATCAAGGTGGAAGACAAGGGCGGTGCGCCCCAGTCGGACAACGAACAGGCCAACCAGATTTCCCTGATGATCACCAACATGATGCCGAAACGGATGAAGAAGAAAAAAGTCACCGTCCGGGCAGCCAGAAAAATCCTGGCAGAAGAAGCGGCCGATGAAATGGTGGACATGGAAGTGGTGAAGGAAAAGGCCATCCGCTACGCCGAAGAAAAGGGCATTATCTTCATCGATGAAATCGATAAGATTGCCGGAAGAACCGGATCCTCCGGCGGCCCCGACGTATCCCGGGAAGGGGTGCAGCGGGATATCCTTCCTATCGTGGAAGGAGCTACCGTGAAGACCAAGTACGGCCAGGTGAAAACAGACCACATCCTGTTCATGGCAGCCGGCGCCTTCCACGTGTCCCGGCCCAGCGACCTCATTCCTGAACTGCAGGGACGCTTCCCCATCCGGGTGGAACTTTCCAGCCTGAGCCGGGAAGACCTCCGCAAGATCCTCACCGAACCCCGGCAGGCCCTGGTCCGCCAGTATACCGCCCTTCTGGAAACAGAAGGACTCCATGTTTCCTTCTCCGAAGACGGTCTCGATGCCATTGCGGAAATCGCTTCCGAAGTCAATTCCGAAACCGAAGACATCGGTGCCAGAAGACTCTATACCATTCTGGAAAAGGTGCTGGAAGACCTTTCCTTCGAAGCACCGGACATGGAAGAAAAAGAAGTGGTGGTGGACAGCGATTACGTCCATAAGAAACTGGGAAAGATTACAGAAAATATAGATATTTCTCACTATATCCTCTGAGAAATCGGAAGGATGGTGCAAAAAGCCAGCGGCAGAAAGCCGCCGGCTTTTTTTGTGTATTTTAGAGGGGCGATGGCAGTCAGCAATTAACAGTCAGCAGAACGATACGGGATTCCCTCTTTGTCTCATGGGTCATTCTGAGGCAGTCAGCCGAGAGATTTCTCGACTTCGCTCGAAATGACGGGAAAAGGAGGGCAGCTGGTGAACTAGCAGCTGGCGGCTAGTTGCCAGCTATCCCAACACCGATCTCGATCCCGGTCGCGCCGCAGGCGCCCCGCCGACTTATATTTATCAGCAATTGTCTCATTCATGTCACGTACCAAGATTCTTCACTTCGTTCAGAATGACAGTGGGAGGCAGGGCTGTTCAGCCCTCAAC
>NZ_JBJEXP010000075.1:0-8083 GCF_051885895.1 Dialister sp.
AGCTTCACATTATGGGCTGTATAGTGGTCTCCGGGATAAATATCAATGGAATCTGCTTCGATACGGTAATCCGGTACTTTGGCCACTGCATGCTTCGTAGTAAAATATCCCTTCTGCACCACCAGCTTGTTGGCATTCCTGTCATAAACGCCATCGGCTCCTTTAAAGTAGTAGGTGTCCGAATCCCAGCCATCCAGCTTTTCAAAACGGCCAATAGAGGCAGAAGCATCATACTCCGCCCTGGCAGCCTTAAGGTTTGTGGTTGGATTGACCCAGTGTACTTCTCCCGGAATCACATATTTCTGGGCAATGGAATTGCCATATACATACTCTGTCTGGTATGTATCAAGCATATGTTTGATTACCACTTTCCCCATGGCATCCACATCACCGGTGGTATCATTGTAGCGCATGCGGTCCGCCGTAACATACATGGGATTTTGGGCAGATATGCCATTATCCTGAGGGACGTCCTCTTGTTGTTTTTTATCCCTGCCCTTTGTTTTTTTCGGCGCCGGTTTCTGGTTTTCTGCCAGTTCATAGGCAGAAGCAGGGCGCGCTACCCCCTTGGCATCAAATACCAGAGGTACGCTGGAAGAAGCATTGTCCGCCGCTTCATCCTCAAGGCCCTCTCCGCTCTCTCCCTGCACAGGCATAACCAGCAGGACAGACAGCGCAAAAGGAGCCAGCAGTTTTACATAGGTTCTCGTCATTTAGTCATTTCTCACAATTACTACAGAAGGAGTGTCTTCACCGGAGCTGCTGCTTTTAGCTGTATCTTTGGCATCAGCTGTTTTATCCCGCACTTCTTCCAATTCCGCTTTTGCTTTTTCATTCATGGTTTCTGTTTTTTCTTCTGCTTTAGTCTCTGCCGTTACCGGAGCTGCTGTTTCGGCAGCTGCAGGGGTTTCCTTGACCGCTGCTGCATCTGCTTCTGTATCCTTATCAGCTTCCGCTGCCGCAGAACGTACTACCCGTTTGCGAATGACAGCATTCGGTGCCCCGCTGGTCAGTTCCAGCCCCTTGGTCGTTACCGCTTCCTGGGTTTCAATATACAGCGTGCTTCCTGCCGGAAGGCTTACATCTTTCCCTTTGACAAAAAATCCGCCCACCAGTCCGATCGGCCCCAGAGCCAGGGCGCCAATGGTGGATGCGCCTACAGCGGCAGCCTCCATCTTCAGTTTTTCTTTGGCTTCCGGTCCGAGCACCGTGGGGATGACTTCATCATCTACGGAAAATACCTGATCAAAGGATACATCCAGAGCGCCGCTCCTGCCGAAGCTCTTCGGGCGGCTCACCTTGGTGACTACGCCGCTCCCCTGGGCTCCCTTGGGCAGTACGAGCACATCGCCTACACTCACATCTTCCTGTACCGTGAAGGTCACCGGATCTCCTACCTGGTTTGTCTTGCTGCTGACGTCATCATTCAGGGAAATCTTGAAGACGGTATTGGCAGGAAGCTCTACCGATTTCATTTCATAATGCTGGTCTCCGTATACCGATTTTTCCAGGTTTGCCAGCCGCTGGTCAAGAGCGCCCTTTTTTTCTGCTCCATACACCTTGGTTTCCAGATCTCCTACCCTGGTTTTCAGAGAATCCGACTTGATTTCATCGGTAAGATAATATTCCATGGCATTAACCCTGGTTGCGATGGAAGGAACTGCATCATTATCACTCTTTACCACATCGGTATAAAGATTGGTAATCCGGTTATCCAGCCCGCTGGCCGAAGAATTCCCGTTTCCGTAAATCAGGTTATCTGCATTGTCCACGCGGGTGATCAGCGAACCGCTCTGGGCACTCCCGTAAATTACCTCATCCACCCGGTCAATTCGGTCGGATAAGGTTGCCGGTTCTTCTGCAAAAGCAGGCATGGTTAATAAAAGGGAAATTCCTGCCGCCAATAACGCTTTTTTTATCATATAATCACCCTCCGTTATACTCTTACATCAATTACCGCAGATACGCCTACACCCTGTACACGGCTGAAGGAAGTCGGATTCGTGCTGTCCATAGGTATCAGTCCCTTAATGCGGAACAGCTTGTCATTCCAGCTGATTTCCAGCTGGCCTACTGCCTGCACCTTTTCTACCTGGTCTGCATCGCCAATCACCTGAGCGGCACCAATGTACCCGTTGTTTCCAATACTGACAATCGGCACCACCTTGGTTGCATAATTCGTGCCGGCTCCTTCTTTCATCATCACTGAGTTGATGGCACTGTTAATCGATTCTCCATATTTAGATACAAGGAAGCCTATGCCCCCTACTTTAGCCACTCCGCCCAGAACGCTTCCCAGGCTGAAAGCATTGACATTCATAATGGCACCGGTGCCGATCATGCAGGCAGCCAGTGCTAAAACTGCTACTCTTTTTAATTTCATCTGTAAATCCTCCTTACATGAAAACCTGTTTTCCGGTTTTCGGGAAGGACGCAAAGATTCAAATTCCCAAGGCAGGCCCTGGAATATACATTGAACCGGTGCATCTAGAAATACCCTGCCAAAATGTATTCTTCCAGCATCCCCATGCTTTCCGGTGCTGTGCTGAATTTTGCCTACACTTAAGAATATTATAAATTAAAAGGGGGCTCTGTGCAAACAGAAACCCCTCTTTTTACCTTGCTTTTGCCGTATTTTTCTACCTTTCAGCCCTGTTTCTCAGCAGCTTCTCTCTTCGCCTCAAAAGAACCGGGCTGAGACATGACCTTCGGCTTTTTCAGCTGGTTATAGGCCTGGATCATCATGGCGCATTCCACGCGCTTCCGCTGGATTTCGCAGGTAATATGATACGGCTTATGAATGTCGCCTGCGAAAGCCTCATTATTCGCATGACATCCGCCGGAGCAGAAGAACTTGGCCCAGCAGTCCACACATTCCGGTTTTGTGAATACATGATTGGTACGGAAATCATGCATCATTTTCATGTTCTTCAGTCCTTCATACACATTGCCCAGCACATAGCCTTCCCGTCCCACAAACTGGTGGCAGGGATAGATATCGCCGTTCGGAACAACAGCCAGATATTCATGACCTGCTCCGCAGCCGCGAAGGCGTTTGGGCAGGCAGGGACCTCTCCACAGATCCATGTTGAAGTGGAAGAAGAAGAACGGTCTTCCTTCCTCTTCCCTGCGGATAAAGAGACGAGCCAGCCGGTCATACTCTTCCTTGACCCGGGGCAGATCTTCTTCCGTAATCGAATATTCCGCCGTTTCTTCTCCTACCACCGGTTCCATGGAAACAGCAGGGAATCCATGATCAAGCATATCTTCCACATCGGTGGTGAAGTCCAGATTATACTTTGTGAAAGTACCGCGGACATAATATTCTTCCCCATTCCTGTGAGCTACACAGTACTGCAGATTCTTTACGATCCGGTCATAGGTGCCTTCGCCATTGACATCGGGGCGCATGCGGTCATGCATTTCCTTTCTTCCGTCCAGAGAAAGGATAAGGCTGATATGGTTGTCTGTCAGATACTTCACCTTTTCTTTATCCAGCAGCATACCGTTGGTGGTAAGAGACATCTTGATTTTTTTATGGTGCTTTTTTTCCTGTTTATGCACATAATCAATGGTCTGCTGAACTACATGCCAGTTCATCAGCGGTTCGCCGCCGAAGAAATCCAGTTCACAGTGTTCCCGGGGACCGCTGTGGGCAATCAGAAAATCCACGCCTCTTCTGGCTACATCAAAGGGCATGAGCATACGCCACTGTCCGTAGCCGCCCTGTCCTGCAAAGCAGTATTTGCAGCGAAGGTTGCAGTCATGAGCAATATTCAGGCACAGTGCCTTGATAATAGGCCTGTCTTCAATAGCCATTTTATAGTTGGGATCCATGGGAGCGAAGAGGACTTCCTTCCGAATCAGTTCATCCAGATCATCCATCACTTCGTTTAATTCTTTCTCTTCATAGGAACCTGACAGATTTGCCAGAACCATGTCCCGGTTTTTCCCATTATAAAATTCCAGTACTTTATATGTCACGTCGTCTACAACATGAACAATACCGCTGTTAACATCCATTACAATGTTCATGCCGTTCTGACGGAAACGGTGAATCATGGGCTTTACATTATAATCCATGAAATATCTCCTTTTTCATAACAGTTTCAGGAAACTGCCGCTTACAATCCAAACAGTCTTCAGGAAAGAAATAGAAAAGCCCCCGGCCTCAGGGCCGGGGGCTTGGCCGTCAAATCAGGCTCTCTTTGCTTCCTTGGCTTCTTCCTGTGTTGTGCAGATCAGGTTGCCGATGGTGCAGCTTGTCTTGCAGGCAGACTGGCAGGAAGTCTGACATTCACTGCAGCCTTCAAACTTAATGGAGTCCTGCAGGGAAGACTGGTTGATTGTAACGATATGTTTGGACATGATGTCACCTCCCCGAAACAATTTTTCTGAAATAATCATATCATAGAAAACAGGATAATGACAAGTAAAAATTATGTTGGCTTACGTGACGGTGACGGTCCCAGGCTGTATTTCCCAATTCTCACCCATGCCCGGCACCGGCAGAATGCCATCCCCATGAATCACTTTGGCGGTCTCCTTCTGAGCCCTCAGCTCCATTCTCCGTAAAAGCCATCCCACTTTCCGGTTTTACAGCAGGTAGTAAAGTCCGTACACAGCTCCCAGAGGCAGAAGAGTCAATCCCACCAGAGCTGCCATGCATCCGGTTTTCTTACCATGAACGGCGAACCAGTCATCAGCAATACTGTTCATTTCCCTATATTCCCGTTCCAGCCCCTGAATAATGCGCCACAATTCCCGGCAGTCTGCTTCCGTCAGCGTTTCATCATCATCCATTACCACGGGTGTTTCCTTTTCCCGTTCCTTCTCTTCCGCTTCCCGGCGCGCTTTTTCTTCTGCTTCCTGCATCTGCCCTTTGATATGGCTTCTCCAGTCTCCGGTTTCTTCTTCCTCTTTTCTGGCTTCTTCCTCCTGTTTACGCTTTTCCTCTGCTTCCTTTTCCTTCTTTTCTTCCTCGAACTCTCCGCTTTCTTCCCCTTCATCCACCGCCTTCAGCAGTTCATCCTTCAATTTCTGGATATCTTCCGTGTACTTATGAGTAGCCGCATCCCAAATGGTATAATCCAGTTTCTTTTTCATATCATACATGGTGCCGGACGTAGCCTGCTGGAAAAGATACTGGGTATTATCCATATCTTCAAAAATTTCACCTACCCTGCCTTTATTTTTGAACTTTGACTTGCCCACTTTAACAAAGTACATGAAGGTGCCGATATGTGCTCTCAAATTGCCGATAGGGCTCTCTTTACTATGACCCTTATCAAAAAATCCCATGAAATATTCTCCTTGCAGACCTTATAAACCCTGTTCAAACAGATGAATTAATTATATTATAAATGATTTCCCGAAAGCTGGCAAAAAAGAGGTATTACCACAAAGCTTCATACCCGTCTTCCACCAGTGCCAGACCTATGCCCATGGCTTTCATCAAAGAAGAAAGGTATGGCAGATCCCGAAGGAACCCATCGGTCTGTCCCCTTCCCTTTTCCAGCAGAATCCGGCTCTCAATATGAGAATAGGCCGGCAGTTTCATTTCCTGCAGAAGTTTATCCTGCTCCAGTACGGCCAGATGGGTAAATGCCCGAAGCACCGCTCCCAGAAGGGCATCTGAAGATTCAGGAATTTCAAGAAGCCTGACCATGGAATAGGCGGATGCGCCTTCTCCGGAAGCGTCATGCAGCACCATGACCGGCCGGCCGATCTGCTGAAAACGGCTGCCAAGAAATAGAATATCTTCTAAAAGCACTTTCCCATAGGGCGGCAGAACCTTCTGTTTCCTGACCTGGGAGAAAAGATCATTTTTCATGCTTCGTTCCGCCCGTGCACCTTCCACCCGGCGGTACAGTCCCCGGGGAAGTGTCATCCATATGTCCCGGTGCTCAATCAGCCATTCTCCCAGCACTTTGCTGTAAGGCTCTCCGGTATCTGAAGTAACACCCACCCTGTTTACATAGTCCTTCTGATATAAAGACTCCGGATGAGTACTGTCTTTTTCTACTTTTGAAAGCAGCTCAGCCCGGGTATACTGCCCGTAGAGGGAAAGCCCCGGATTCACAGGAGACAGATAAAATCCATGAAACAGATAACGGATGGAAACGCCAAGCAATATGCCCAGCCTCTGCAGATTGAGGGAAAGGCCCTTTCTTTCCTGCAGGCCATAGCGATCATTGGATGCGCCGGTCACCAGAGACACCGCCTTCAGGGCAAACGGTGCCTTTCGTCCCAGTGCCTGGGCCACAGTCATCGGATTGACAGACTCTTTCCAGGACCACAGCCTGAGCATTTTCCTGAGGGGCTGTTCTTTTTCCACCGCAGGCTTCATGTCATAGAGAGTCAATATCTTTCCATTCTTATCCATGGAAGCAAAGGCAAATCGTCCCCATTCTTCCGCCCTGCTGTCTTTCAGTCGGACTGACATATCCAGAGCAAGACCTCCAGCGAATTCTTTCTGCCCCAGAATGCCCGCCATCAAACGGCTTTGCCCCAAAGAAGCCTTCTCCACTACTGTCCTGTACATGGACCAGTTTGTATCCCGGTGCACCAGAGCATCTCCATGGGCAAGAAGCCAGGAAAGAACTGTTTCTTCATAGGTTTTTCCCGTATCAGCAGTCACCCCTCCACTGCTGATATACTCTTTTGTAAAAAGGAGATCCGGATGCTGCACATCCTTTTCCAGCAGCGCTGTCAGTTCATCTTCCCTGTAAGCCATCATTACCACCTCATATTTCTTCATCTATCTTACCACATATAGTATATATGTGGGCCAGTGAACCAGTGAGCCGGCAGGCGAAAAGCAGATGACGGATAGTGATCTCCAATTCACTATTTTACCAGTACACTAGCCCACTCCCTTTCTTTGTGTTATATTTTTCATGTATATTCACTTAAGGAAGAAGAGATATCATGGAAAAACATTTTGATATTAACCGGGGCGGCTACAGCATTCGAAGCAGGCTCATTGTCAATGACAGTGACAAAAGCACCAGAACCTTTGATGATGTTGTCATCGTAACCCACGGCTTTGGAAGCAGCAAGGAAACCGCCGGAACACTTCATTTCGGTGAACACCTGACTTCCAAGTACAAGGGATTTGCTGTCATAGCCTTTGACTGGCCCTGCCACGGCATGGACGCCAGGAAGAAACTGGATGTAAATGAATGTCTTACCTATCTGGAACTGGTAACGCAGTATGCCAAAGAAGTGCTGAAGGCCAAACGGGTATACAACTATTCCTCCAGCTTTGGCGGTTACCTGACTCTCCGTTTTCTCATCGAACGGGGCGACCCTTTCACCAAAATTGCCCTGCGCTGTCCGGCAGTGTGCATGTACCAGTCCATGATGAGCTACGTTTCCGATGACGATAAGGCCAAGCTGCGCAAAGGAAAAGAAATTTCCGTAGGCTTTGAAAGAAAAATGAAGGTGGATGCTTCTTTCTTTGAATCACTCAAAAACTTTGACGTGATGAAACAGGAATATTTTGACTTTGCCGACTCCATGCTCATTATTCACGGCACAAAGGATGAAATGATTCCCATAGAAGCCTCCCGCACTTTTGCTGAAAACAATGTCATCGAATTCATTCCGGTAGAAGGCGCCAACCATCCCTTCCAAAATCCCGACCACATGGCCCTGGCTATTCACAAAATTATAGAATTTTTCCATGGATAAGGGATTGCTTCGCGGCCCGGGCTCATAGGATTCAGAGGAGAATGTGGACAGCCCCTTCGGAGCTGAGGGTTCTTAAGGTTTTAAGTTTGATGGGCCTTCAGCTCAAAGGTTGTGGTATCACTGCTTTGCAAGCAATGAACAAAAACTCAGCGTTACGGAAACTGTATTTATATTTCCTTTATGCTGTATACCGCAGGCGGTGGAACCTGATTTTCCGCATAGGGTATTCTGTCAAATTTACAGACTTATCCTTACCCCTATCGGGAAGCCCCTTACTGCCCACATAAACGCAAAAAGCCTTACATCAACCGATTTCGTCGATTGATGTAAGGCTTTTATTCATGGAGCCGGCAACAGGATTTGAACCTGCGACCTACGCATTACGAAT
>NZ_JBJEXP010000076.1:0-8021 GCF_051885895.1 Dialister sp.
TTTCCACCAGTGCCATTGCATAGGCTCCCTTCAGATAGGGGCAGTAGGTGCCGGATGTGGTATGACCGATAATTTTATCTCCCAGGAATACATCTTCCTCTTCACGGACAATACCCCGTCCCGTTACCTTCAGGCCGATTCGTTCCCGTTTCGGCGGCTGGGAAAGCAGTGCCGAAAGACCGATAAATTCCTTTTTGTTCAGTTTAACGGCGAAGTCCAGTCCTGTTTCCAGCGGACTTACGGTCTCATCCATTTCATGGCCGTAAAGAGGCATGGCCGCTTCCAGACGGAGCGTATCTCTTGCCCCCAGTCCGCAGGGCATAATGTCATCTCCTCCCTTTTCCAGGAGAAGGTCCCAGATGATGCCCACCTTGTCTGCTGGGCAGAAAATTTCGTAACCGAATTCTCCGGTGTAGCCTGTCCTTGAAACAAGGCAGTCCACGCCGCCGATAATGACATGTTCCTTTTCGCTGTAATACTTTTCCGGAAGCGCTCCCCCTTCCACCAGGGTCGGCAGGAATGACTTCGTCATGGGGCCCTGCAGGGAAATCAGGCCGGTTTCTTCAGAAATATCGGTAAATTGGGTATCGGGCAGCAGATTTTCTCTCATGTGGGCTGCATCTTTATCATGGGTGGCTGCATTGACCACCACCATATAGCGGTCTTCTCCCAGATGGTACACAATCAGGTCATCAATCACACCGCCTTTTTCATTGAGCATGGTGCCGTAGCGTACCTTTTCAATGGGAAGATTGGTGTAATCGTTGCTGATGAGATGATTCAGAGAAGCCAGTGCGCCTTTACCTTCAAACAGGACTTCTCCCATATGGGATACATCAAACATGCCCATCTTTTCTCTTACGGCCATGTGCTCCGCCAGGATTCCCTTCCCGTACTGCACCGGCATGGTATAGCCGCCGAAAGAGACCATTTTCCCTTTTAACGCTAGATGTCTGTCATATAATGGTGTTTTCTTATCCAAATTCATCCTCTCCTTTTCCCACCTGCGCCTTTTTTATACAAACAAAAAAGGCGCACTGAAAATAATCAGTGCGCCTCTGTCCTTTGACCTGAAAGATACGGGAAATCCCTGCTTCTTCGGTGCTCTTTCGAGCTCTCCAGAGGATAGTCCAACTGCCGGTCCTTTTACCTGAGAGTTTCTGCCCCTTCGGTGTCTGTCTTTCTCGACTCTCCCGACATTTTCATCCCTGCATAGAATGAAAGATTCGCCATCGAATCCTATGGAATTCTTTTTTTAGCTTACCACAGCCCATCAAAAATGGTTAATAAAAAATTTTAATATCAAGGGGCAGTGAAAAAGGAGGACCTCCGTTCCTCCTTCCCCTTCCGGAAAAACAGAGAAGCTCCGGCAGAGCCGGATATGACAGAAAAGCTTTTTTCCTTCCCTCTACAGTACCGAGGCATTCGGTATTGAAGAAATCATGCCGGCTTAAAATGCACGGTCTCCATTAACTGCCACTGCCCGGTCACCGTAATAGTGTTCAGTCACATCCACCAGATAGCCGGAAAGGATATGGGAAAATTCCTTTTCATCCATGCCTTCACCGGTTACGGCAAAGGCAAATCCGCCGCAGATCCAGTGGGCAGCAAAAGCATGCTCATCCGTCTTTGCCACATACACCGTTGTATGAGAAATTTCTTTCTTCTCCCATTTGCCTGTGTACACGCCGCTGATATCCTCTGTATCATTATTTCTGTCCCGCAGGGCGCTCCGAACCATGAACACAGCTCCATCATCATTACTGTAGCGGATGTCAGCCGTCTGCCGGCTGATCGCCGTATAGGTATCTACCTTGTAGCCAAAGAAACGAGGCAGAAACAGGGGCTGGAATCCCACCACCTGTCCCAGACGTGCATAGCTGTCATACTGCACCAGCGGGTTGGGGATGCCGATGCGTCCCGGTACTCTGGCCTCGCTCATCATGCCCGGCACAAACAGGGCCGCTCCCAGAACAAGAGCAGCTGCCGTCTTTTCCCATTTTCTCATAGTATTCCTTCTTTCCTTCTTTATTTATAACGTGTATATCATACCATAAATGCGACCGCTGGTCAATTTTAGCTTAAGGAAGCCTTTCCGGCATCCATATTTCCTTTTGATTTCCGCAGGAAGAAGGAAGACTCTGCCTCTTTCCTCCGATAAAAATTTTTGCCATAAAATAAAGGAAGCACCGATTTCATCAGTGCCTCCCCGGTGCATGGTCAGCAGATAACCGCTGCTCCTGTGATCTCAATATTTCATAATATTCTGAAAAACAACATCCTCATCAGTCAGATTGCTGTAGCCATGGGGAATGTTTGCATGGAAGCGGATTTTGGCCGGCGCTTTCAATTGGAACTCTCTCCCATCCAGGGTCAGGGTCAGCATCCCCCGGGTGACGACAACATACTCATCCACCGCCTCCCTGTGGGGATCTGAAAAATGACGGACGCCGGGCTTCAGCAGAATATAAAAATACTCAAAACCGCTCACCGGGTCAAAAGGGAAAATGTTATACAGAACCATGCCCTTATTTTCATCATAAACGGGAGTCATGTCCTCCAGTATTTCCACAGGCCGGTATTCCGAGGGTTCTTCCGTGAAAAGGGTGGACAAAGAAATCTGCAGGCCCTTGGCAATCTTCCACAAAATCGTAATGGAAGGCACCGATACGCCCCGCTCAATCTGCCCCAGCATGGTCTTGCTGACCCCTGTCAGTTCCGAAACTCTGTCCAGGGTAAGCTCTCTTTCAAACCGGATGCGTTTCAGCTTCTGGCCAATGTCTTTGACCGGGTTATCCTCTTCCCCTATCTTTTTTCTCATACCAGGTACCTCCCATTTTCGCTTTTTATTTATAGTATCACTCCTGTCTACCTGAAAGAAACAAGACGCACCCCTTCTTCTTCCACCACATGGGAAAGGTGATTCATCTCTTTTTCAGAAGGCCTGCGAAAGCCGGTCTCATCATAAGGAAGCCCCAGCTGTTCATATTTCCCGGCACCATAGGAATGATAGGGAAGCAGCTCCATCATAGGGTCCTTCAGATATTTTCTGACAAAGGAAGCGGTATGCCGGATATTTTCATCATCCCCGTTCACTCCCATAATAACCGGCACCCGGACCACCAGCCCTTTCCGCCTGGCGCCGATGCGGGCAATATTGTCCAGAATCTTTTCATTGGACACACCGGTATAGCGGGCATGTTTTTCACTGTCCCAGAGCTTGATATCCATAAACAGCAGGTCCATTCGTTCCAGGATGTCCTGAACTTCAGGGAGAGAAAAACAGCCGCTGGTTTCCATGGCCTGGTCCAGCCCTGCGTCATACACCGCTTTCGACAGTTCCCGAAGAAAGGGAGCCTGCAGAGTGCATTCTCCGCCGGAATAGGTAATGCCGCCGCCGGAATTGAACAGGAATATACGCTGGTTTTCCAAAGAATCAAGAATTTCTTCTACCGTCATTTCCGTCATGGAACTTTTTCTGGCTCCGAAAAGGCAGGCTTTTACACACCTTCCGCAGCCTATGCAGCGGTTCCTGTTTTCCCTGACGGAAAGATCCATGCCTGCCTGCACAGGACATACTGCCTGGCAGCGCCCGCATTTCCGGCAGCGGGACGCTATATAAAGAATACGGCGGGAGGATGTGAAGCCTTCCGGATTGGCACACCAGCGGCAGCGGAGAGGACAGCCGGCAAAAAATACAATGGTCCTGATGCCGCTGCCGTCGTTAACGGAATAATACTGGATCTGCAGTATCCTGCCTTTAGAAGGAATCATGGACAGAACGGCTGATGATGGAATCCTGCAGCCCTTTGGACAGGTGAACGAACTGAGTGCTGTAGCCGGCTACCCGCACAAGTAGATCTTTATAATTTTCCGGATGCTTCTGGGCATCCAGCAGGGTTTCCGTGGAAAGGGTGTTGAACTGGATATGGAAAGCCCCCATATCAAAGAAGGACTGCACAATGGAGGTGAGCAGGTTTCTCTGCCGGCGGGTCGCTACCAGATCATGGCTGAGCCGCATATTGAGAAGCGTGCCGCCGGAATGAATGTCCTGATCCATTTTGGCGCAGGACCGCATGGCTGCCAGAGGCGTGGACGTATCAGTCCCGCCCACCGGCGATACCCCTTCGGAAATGGGATCCTTCGCCTTTCTTCCCGATGGAGTGGCACCAAGCACTCTTCCCGTGGGGATGAAATTGGAAATACCCATGAAGGCGGAGGTAAAGGGATGGCCGTAGTAATCCCGGAAGCTTACGGTTTCTTTATAGAAATGGTTTTCAATTCTTCTGGCAATATCATCTACATAATCATCATCATTTCCATACTTCGGGCAGTTTTCAGCCATCTGCCTGAGCTCTTCACAGCCCTGCCAGTTCTTATCACAGGCATCCAGCATTTCCTCCAGACTGCATACCCGGTCATCAAACACCAGCTTTTTGACAGCCGCCAGACTGTTGGCCGATTCTGCAAGACCGATGCCGGTCAGTACGGGCCCTATGTTGTAGCGGGCGCCTCCATCTACCATATCCTTTCCCGAAGCCAGGCATTCTTCCGACAAGGCGGAAAAATAGGGACGGGGAATCTGTTCCTTCTGGATTTTCTGCGCCAGTATGGCACAGGTCACCGCCGTTTCAATCAGATGGTCAAACTGACGATAGAAGGCTTCCTCCAGCTCCTCATAACTTTTGAAATTTCTATCCATAGGAAGACCCATCTGCTTTCCGGTAAGACGGCTCTTCCCTCCATTGGTAGCATATTCCACTGCCGCGCTGAAATTCACGTTGGCCGTGCTGGTCCACTCAAAGGTTTTCCGGAAATGGGGCACCACGCAGCCGCAATTATTCCAGTCTCTGGCATCTTCCGTGCTGTAGCCCAGATTTTTCAGCATCTGATACCCCGTCCTGTCACTGTGGATAGCAGGGAATCCGGTCCCCTGAGCCACCAGATCCATGACAGCCTCCAGAAAGGCCCTGGGACTTTCATGGGAAATACGAACCGAAAGTCCGGGCTGATGGGTCTTGACCTCTCCCGTAGCCTTCAGGGCCAGATAGCTCAGTTCATTGGTTGCATCCTTGCCCTTGCGGTCGGAGCCCCCTACGGTCAGATTCTGGAACTGATTGTATCCTGCGAAGAAATCGGCCGTATTGGCGGAAATCGTCCATACCCATTCCGACAGCTTCAGCCAGAAACACTCAATCAGTTCCAGAATGCCCTGATCATCATGAATTCTATGGTCTATGTCATAGCGGTAATAGGGATACATGAACTGATCGAACCGCCCGATATTGAGAGACAGGGGATTTTCCATAATAATGCCGCCCCACTGGTAGAACCATACCATCTGCAGCGCTTCCTGGAAGGTCTGCGGCGGCTCTCCCGGAATCTTTTCACAGATGGATGCAATCTGCAGCAGTTCCTTTTTTCTGGCATCATCTGTTTCTTCCATGGCCATAGCCCTGGCTTTCCGGCTGTACCTTTTCCCCAGAGTGATCATTCCTTCTCCGCAGAGAATCACCGATTCATAAAAATTTTTCTTATCCAGTCCATGAGGATCCGTAAGACGGACAGCGGAAAGTTTTTCTCTGCACTCCGCTATGATTCCATTCCAGCCTTTTTTGAAAAGGCCGTCTTCATAGTCCGGGGTGATTTCTCCTACAGACTGCCGCCACTTGGAATCCGTGTCCACAATTCCGGAATCCACGCCCAATAAAGCCGTTTCCTTCGGAATCTGCGCCAGGAACAACTCTTCCACAGACTTCCCTTTCCAATAGGGGAAAATTTCCCTGCGTACAAAATCACGCTGGGCTTCCGTCATCTCGTAGGGATCCTGGGCCCGGTCCGAGAAATGATCCATTTCTTTATCCACCCAGGTCCAGGAAAATTCCGGCGTCAAAATGCCGCACTTTCTGAATTCACCCACAGATCCTACAATAAGTTCCCCTTCGAAAATATAGGGCTCCATTTCCTCGCATACCGCCTTAAACGCTTTGGCCCGCCGGATGGCAGGCGCTTCGCCCTCTGTTTTTCTGTAGGATTCCGTCCAGATACGGGCCCTTTCACAGGAAATGGCCGGTTTATCATTGACATAGGCATCTTTGGCTTTTTGAATTCGTTCTGTCAGCATCGTTCTTCCTCCCTGTTGTTAAAACTTTTCCGGGAAACAGGGACCGCATTTTTACCGGATTTCATTTCTGCATTCTCATGCCGGACCGGGATACAGAGAGTGTTCCCGCCAAAAACCGTTAGACCATGAGATGCAAATATCTTTGAAACGGAATCCTGCGGTTCAATCAGCATTCCCTGTCAGATGAAATACAAAAGACGCCGCCCGGAGGGTAGCGTCTTTGCTTTCTATAAACTTGATAACGCACATTGTGCTTTATGGTTACTTTATACTCCTTTCCCCTGCCCCTGTCAAGATAAAAACATCCCATGAGCTGCAGAAAAATTTTCATTTTTCCCTGCCGATAAAGTCACTGAAAATGCCGCCCTGTTTTCCTGAATACACCTGTTTTCGCATTTGTGCTAAAATAAATCTTGCAGGCATCATATCATACCCGGAAAGCATCAATTCATTGGCCGCCTGATTGCATGAGAATTCTGTGCATGACTGCGTCATGAAATTTCTTAAACAGCCCGCCGGCTGCGTCGTTTCATACTCTGTCATATGCAGGATACAGGAATGGAACCGGCAGCGAATGAATCAGTTCTTCCCGGCAAAAGGAAAGGAGAAAAGGCATGGACCTAAACAGCCGCTGGCTTCCCAGCCATCCGGAAAACAGAAAAATCCTGAAAATTTTCATCCTTATATCCTTTTTTATCTTTTTCATTCTGATGGCCAATACCTATTATGTAATCTACAGCACCCGTTACAATGAATACACCGTCACCAATGCAGTCACGCTGGATCTCATTCATCCCGACGGAACAATAGAGAAAAATGTGTCTCCCCACAGAACGTTCTCTCCAGGCAGCCATGTGCGGATTTACGTGCCCGTACCCCTGCATGCCGAATCCAGGCAGTACGTTCTTGCTTTTACTACCGTCCGTACCTATCCCCAGGTGCTTTGGAACGGTCATGTCCTATCCAGCTATGATAAATCCCGAGTTCCTGTCAACCATAATTTTGGAGCTCTGTACCGCCTGATTGAGCTCCCTCCTGCCTCCTACGGTTCTACCGTCACCATTGATGAAGAACTGATCACAGGCAGTTCGAAGCCATTTATCGGTGAGATTTTCGTTCTGCCTTCCCCCAAAAGCTATACCTATTTTTTAAAGGGCGAGGGACTTCTCTTTATTTTATACCATACCCTTCTTACCCTCTCCTTTTCAGTCATGCTGATTCTCCTATGCCTGAAAAGGCGGGATATTTTGAAGCGCGGGATGTCCATTTCGCTTTTTGTGGCTTCCTTTATCCTCTGGGGTCTGGGGTATCACCATATGCTGGGCTTCTGGATTGTCAGCCCCTATATCAATTCCCTCATTGAATACGGCTCCCTGTATTTTCTTCCTGTCCCTTTCCTCTATTATCTGTATCTTTCTGAAAAGGACGGCAGAAGAAAACGACTGTACCACCGTTTTTCTCTCTGGTTTCTTTTCCTGTTCCTGGCTGCCATGGCGCTTCAGTTCTCCGATATTCTGACGCTGAATGATGTGCTCCCGCTGCTCCATGTATCCATCCTGTCAGCAGGTCTTCTGGTCTGCTGGTTTCAGCTGCATCCTTCCGGCCCGGAGAAAATCTGGCATGTCATCGTCCGCTGGGGTGTGCTCATGTCCTCCGCCGCTGCCGCTCTGGATACGCTGCAGTATTATGTTTCCAACACCCACAGCCTGCTGGCCATGAAATTCATGCAGGCTCTGGCCGCCTGGGCACTTCTTATTTTTGTTCTGTCCATCGCTCTGTCCTTCTGCTTACAGCTTCTGGCCCAGGCCGGAGAAGCCCATGAAAAGAAGACAGCTCTCCGTATGGCCTATCACGATTCCCTTACCGGCCTTCTCAATCATGCCGGCATCTTTCATGC
>NZ_JBJEXP010000077.1:0-9228 GCF_051885895.1 Dialister sp.
TGTATACAGTCAGAAAAAAGTGCAGTCTGTCTCAGTAAAGAGAATCTGTTACCGGCATCCCCGCAGTGCTTCTTCTCTGTCCGGAAGGATTTTGACCTTCACATCCGGCAGGTGGGTCAGGACATCAATGACAATGTCCCTTGTATCTTTGGTGGAATTGATCTGGCAGGTAGCCCTTTTTGCATCAAGGGTAGTCAGTACTCCCAGATATTCGTAGCCTTCGATAATGCGGTTGATATAATTGACTTCTTCCGGCGGGATTTCAATATACACCCGGGTATCTTCTTCAGCCATGTCTTACGCGCCTCCTCAGAATGGAGTAGGCAGGAAGAACCTTGTCCCCGGTCATCGTCAGCTCTTCCAGAGGGTGCGGTGCTTTGTCCACTTCTTCTCCTTCTCCGTTCACCAGTTTCATGATTTTGACCAGGCCCACATCTCCCTTAGGCGTCAGGTATTCCAGGATTTCTCCCACCTTGAAATGGTTTCTCTGCTGCACAAGGTTCGTGTCTTTCTCTCCGTGCGCCGGCAGGATCAGTCCTACGAAATCATAGGGCTGTTCCGGCTGGGATTTTACATATTCCTGGGCGCTGTGGTCCGGGTTCTGGAAGGCAAAGGCGGTGGTATAGGGTCGATGGGATACTTTTTCCAGTTCCTCTCGCCATTCCGGCCGTACACGGTAAGCCCCGCCTTCTGCATAGTAGGCATCAATGGCTTTCCTGTAAGCCGCAACTACCGCAGCCACGTAGTACACGCTCTTCATACGGCCTTCAATTTTAAGGGAAGCGGCGCCTCCTTCAATCAGTTCCGGAATGTGGTCAATCATGCACAGGTCTTTGCTGTTGAAAATATAAGTGCCGTGTTCATCCTCTTCCACAGGCCAGTACTGCCCGGGGCGGGATTCTTCCATGACGGCATAGCGGAAGCGGCAGGCCTGGATGCATTCTCCCCGGTTGGACTGCCGACGGCCGTTGGTAAAGAAATTGGACAGGAGGCATCTTCCCGACCAGGAAATGCACATGGCTCCGTGGCCGAAGACCTCCAGGTCGATATCCACCTTTTTCCGGATTTCCGCCATTTCCTTCACCGATACCTCTCTGGCCAGCACCACCCTTTCGGCGCCCAGGTCTTTCCATACCTTGACAGTGCGCCAGTTGGCGGAGCTGGCCTGAGTGGATACATGGATGGGAAGGCCCGGCGCCACTTCCCGGCAGAGGGAAAAGACACCCAGGTCCGAAATGAGAGCGGCATCCACATGGATTTTTTCCAGATATTTCAGGTAATCATCCAGCCCTTCCAGATCTTCATTCCGGGGAATGATATTCACGGTGACATAAACCTTTTTCCCCATGCTGTGGGCATATGCCACCGCCTCTTTCAGTTCCTCCATGGAAAAATTGCCGCCGTAGGCGCGGAGGCCGAAGACCTTTCCCGCCAGATATACGGCATCCGCTCCGTAAAGGAGGGCCATTTTCATTTTTTCCATCGTTCCCGCCGGAGCGAGAAGTTCCATCTTTTTCATTGCATTTCCTTTCTTTTTCCGGGAAAGCACGGCCTGCATCAGTCTGCGCTTCCCTGACTTTTCTCTTTCTTTATGGAAACGGCCAGGCCGTCTCCTTCCACATAAATACGGGTTTCATAACGCCGGTTCACGTAGTCTATATATTCCCTGAGCCGCATAACCAGGGTGCGGTAGCGGTGAGGTACGGGATCTTTTCCCCTCACCAAGCCCCGGAAGAGCACATTGTCCGCCGCAATCACCGCCCGGTCTGACAGCAGAGGTTCAATAGCCTTCAGTTCCCGAAGGTACTGCCCCTTGGGGCCGTCCAGGAAGACGAAATCATAGGGGCCTTCCAGCGTAGGAATGATGTCCCCCGCATCCCCCAGTCGGCAGTGCACCCGCTCTGAAAGGCCTGCCTTTTTCATGCAGTCCTCCGCCAGACGGTGGCGCTCCTCATCTACCTCCACAGTATCTATGTCCGCTTCCGGAAAACGTTCTGCCAGAAGCAGGGCCGAATAGCCGATGGCTGTCCCGATTTCCAGAATCCGTTTTGGAAAAGCCCTGCCTGCCGCCTGAAGGAGAAGCTCTCTTTCCGGGCCGCGGATAATGGGCACACCCTGCTTTTCCGCATAGTCTTCCAGTTCACACTTCAGGGATTCCCAATCATTTGCCATAAATAGTCTCCGTCTCCGCCTGATGCTCCTCATAGGATTTGGTAAACACATGATGGCCGTCAGCCTGGGCCACATAATAGAGATATTCTCCCGGCTCCGCATCCAGCACCGCCTCTATGGCATCCATGCCGGGACTGCCGATGGGACCGGGCGGAAGGCCGTTATGGGTATAGGTGTTATAGGGAGAATCAATCTGGGTATCCGCAATGGTAAGCTCTTCCTTCGGACTTCCCAGGGCATACTGAATTGTTGCGTCAATCTGGAGAGGCATGCCGATCTGGAGTCTTTTCAGCATGACAGAAGCAATGGGCACCTGATCTTCCTTGAAGCGGGCTTCCCTTTCCACCATGGAGGCCAGGGTCATGAGATCATGAAGGGTCATATGCTTTTTCTCCGCTTTCTGCCGGATATCTCCGGTCAGCATGGTATCGGTCCGCTTATACATCAGATCGCAGATCTGGCGGGCCGTGTATTCCTTGGGGATATTATAGGTATCGGGGAAAAGGAATCCCTCTCCCTTGACTGCTGCCGCCGTCGGTCCGTACTGATATTTCAAAGGGCCGTAGGAAGCGGCTTCTTCTTCAAAGTCATCAGCCCCCTTAATACCGGCTTCCTTCAAAAGAGAAGCAATCTGGTGCACCGTGTAGCCTTCCGGCACCGTTACAAATACCGACTCTGTTTTTCCTGACCGGAGCTCCGTCATGGCCTCCCGGACCGTAAGTCCCTGTTTCATCCTGTATGTACCGCTCTGCAGGCTTTTCCCGCTTCCCAGAATCCGTGAATACAGGCGGAACAGGGTGCTGCTGCGGATGATTCCTTTCTTTTCCAGCGTATCCGCAATATCCCTGCCTGTAGAATTGGCCGGCACATCCACCATGGCGCTGCCGTGAAGGCCTATCCGGTCAAAAGCATAGAAATAATAGCCCGCCGCCAGCAGGATGACCAGGCAGAGGCAGGCCGCCAAACGGCTCCATTCCTTCCTGCTCCAGTTCTTCCAGGGAAAAGGTCTTTTTTCCGGTTCCCCGGCATCTTCTGTCTTTCTGTCTTGCAAATTGGCACCTCGCAGTGAAAATTCATTTTTATAGGTAGTTTTGTGGAAATATAATCCCGAAAAGATTATTCTATAATTATATCATAAGGCAGAAAGATTCTTCAGCACTGTCTGTCAGAGGCTGATAACAGGAAAAATGTCTTGAAAAGGAGAACTCACCATGATTATCAAAGGAATTACTGCACAAATTACAAAAACCGTTGCCAATGAAGATACCGCAGAAAAAGTCAAAAGCGGTTCTCTTCCCGTATTAGCCACCCCTGTACTTTCCGCCGCCATGGAAGAAGCGGCCTGCAAAGCCCTTGCCCCCTTCCTGCAGGAAGGAGAAACCACCGTCGGCGGATCCATTTCCCTGATCCACAAGGCGCCTACCCTCCCCGGCCGCACCATAACCGTAACGGCCACAGTCACCGATATCCGTGGAAAGAAAATTTCCTTCCATATTACCGCCTCTGATGAAAACGGAGATATCGGAGAGGCAGATCATGATCGTTTTCTGGTAAACAGCCGGCAGTTTATGGAAAAGGCGGAAGCAAGAAATGGAAGGAAACAGTAACGAAAAACTCCGCATCCGCACCGCCTCTCCGCAGGATGCCAAAGCGCTGCTTGCCCTGTATGCACCCTATGTGCAGCATACCGCCATTACCTTTGAATATGAGGTTCCTTCTCCGGAAGAATTCCGGGAAAGAATCAGGCATACGCTGGAGCGGTATCCCTACCTGGTCGCAGAAAAAGGAAAACACATTCTGGGCTATGCCTATGCCGGCCCCTTCCAGGCGCGCCGGGCCTACGAGCACTCCGCCGAGCTTTCCATCTATCTGGAAACATCGGCCCATCACCGGGGTCTTGGAAAAATGCTCTATCATCATCTGGAAAGCATACTGCTCACGCAGAATGTCTACAACCTTTATGCCTGCATAGCCTGCACACAGAGAGAGGACCCTTTCCTTCCCAAAGACAGTCCCCTCTTTCATGAACATATGGGATTCAAAACCATCGGCTTATTTCATCAGTGCGGATATAAATTCGGCCATTGGTATGACATGATCTGGATGGAAAAAATGATAGGGGAAAAGCCGGAACAGCCGAAAGATTTTGTGCCCTTTGCAGCGCTGTAATGATGCCCGCAGGCAGTTTCCGGGCCTGAACCGAAAGCCCAAAAGACACAGGCCGGCTTCAGCTGTATCCTATGATAATAAAAAAATGCCGCTGATACCGCAGGCCCGGGATTCTTGATCTTGTTTTTCCTTTCGCAGTGGTGCTATACTTTGAGTACCATAAAGAGTGCACGAGGGACAGCCCCGATGACTGTACAACAACCTACCGGATGGCAAGGTGCTAAAGGCTGACCGATGGGAATGAAGGCGGCTCTCAGGCTCATCGGACGATGAGCCTTTTCTTTATGAGTAAAAACAAAGGAGTATTTACTCATGACAAAGGAAAAAGAGACAAACTCAACGGATGCTTTGAAGTACCTGTATCTTGAAAACTGGAATGATGAGATGCTGAAGGGATACACATCAATTCTGAAAACAGGCAGTGAAGCTATTCTCATCGTTGATGAGCAGTTCCGCAAATTGAATTCACCTTTTGTTCAATGGCTCAGAAGTGAAGGATTTCATTACGGATTCCATCACGGAAACTACGGAGATCCATGGATGTATGTTAATCTCACTGCCAAGCTCTATGCCTACGGCATGCCCGGTATTTCTGTCATACAGCCTACCGGGAACCACGCCATCACAATCAGTCAATTTAAAAAAATTTACGCAATTTACAAGAAATATGAAGGCCATGATATTTTTGACTTCCATGGCGGCCAGTTTGATTACAATTCGTCCGATGACCGGTAATTTCACCATTCTCCATGCTCTGCATGAATTCCGCCTGAATTGCGGAGCAGGGATGCAAACCGCTGAAATGATCGCCCTGACAGGCTGAATCGTATTCATCCAACAGATTTGTTAAATATAAACGCTCCTGAGATTTTCTCTCAGGAGCGTTTGCTTATATTGATTTCATTTCCTGCCCGCCGGTATGAAAAGATGATATGCTGCCAGTGCGTGAACAAAGATACTTCGCTGCGGCTCAGACGGCTCTATTCTGCAGGGAGGCATTCCTTATCTCCAATCCCTATTTCTCCGGACTGCTCTTCAGAACTCCCGTACCGTCAAAGGCAGGAATAAACATTTTGTCGGAGCTTGCTTTCTGCTGGACGTAGCCGTCCTCGATGCCCAGTTCTTCCATATAGCTCTCGCATTCTTCGTATTCTTCGTCCGTAATGGGACGGTTGATTTCAGGGAATTCCGCCGCCCTTCCGCAGGGAACGTACTGGCGCATGAGGCTGAAGAGAACTTCGCCCGGTCCGAAGGTTTCCGCTACGTATTCCAGTACCTTCTTCGTGTTCTCCACCTGGCCCGGCAGGATAAGGTGGCGGATGAGCACGCCTTTCTGCAGGATGCCGTCACTGTCCAGTCTGTAGGGTCCGGTCTGGCGGTACATCTGCTCAATGGCAGCTGTGGCCTTTTCAAAATAGTCGGGCGCATCGCTGTAACGGGCCGCTGCCCGGCTGTCCGCATATTTCAGGTCCGGCAGCCAGCACTGCACTTTCTTTCTGAGAAAAGCCACAGTATGAACGCTTTCATAGCCGCCGCAGTTGTACACCACCGGCACGGGAAGAGGATCCCGCAGGCTCTGGAAAATGGCATGAGTATACTGGGTGGGTGTCACCAGGTCAATATTGTGGGCTCCCTGTGCAATGAGTTCAAAATAGATTTCCCGAAGCCGTTCTACGGATACTTCGATTCCCTTTCTCATTTCGGAAATCTCATAATTCTGGCAGTATACACAGGAAAGGTTGCACCCCGCGAAAAACACGGTACCTGCTCCCCGGGTGCCTGCAATGCAGGGTTCTTCCCAGTGATGAAGCGCCGCCCGGGATACGACGGGCAGCATGGCGCACCGGCAGTAGCCGAGCTGTCCCGGATCTTTGACCGATATTTTTCTTTCTATTTTGCATGCCCTGGGGCAGATATTGCATATACTCATATAAAACTCCTTCTCTGCGGTCTTTCTGTTATATCCTTTATTGTAGCACAGGAGAGGCAGGCCTTCTCTTTTTCCTCATGAAAGAATGAAATATCCGTATTCTGAAGATAGATAAAATTCATTGATTCAATCTGCTAAAAATCATATAATAAAAACGTAAAAATCGTTTTCCGGCCTTTTTTCTGCCGGTATACGTCAATCTGAAAGGAGTTTATTCATGGAAAACAATGCAGGTCTTCTAGAGCGGATTTTCCACTTACGTGAAAGCGGAACCACTACCAGAACGGAGATTATGGCAGGAATTACCACCTTTATGACCATGGCCTATATTCTTGCCGTCAACCCCAGTATCATGAGCACCACCGGAATGGACAAGGGGGCCATTCTGACCGCCACCGCTCTGGCCGGCTTTCTGGGCACCATGTTCATGGCTGTTTTTGCCAATTATCCTTTTGCCCTGGCACCGGGCATGGGACTGAATGCGTTCTTTGCCTTTACGGTAGTAAAACAGATGGGCTATTCCTGGGAAATGGCACTGGCTGCCGTTTTTGTGGAAGGCATCATCTTTATTATCCTGTCTCTCACCAATGTGCGGGAAGCCATATTCAATGCCATCCCCATTAACCTGAAAAAAGCAGTATCCGCAGGCATCGGCCTTTTTATTGCCTTCATCGGCCTGGGCAGTGCCCAGATCATTGTGGCCAATCCTGCCACCAAGATTTCCCTCTTCTCCTTTAAAGGAGCCATGGCCGCCGGCACATTCCATACCACCGGTGTTCCTGTGGTGCTGGCCATTATCGGCATCCTTTTCACCTCCATCCTCATCGTGAAGAAAGTCCGGGGCAATATCCTCTGGGGCATTCTTTTCACCTGGATTCTCGGTGTTCTCTGTGAAATTTCCGGGATCTACGTACCGGATCCCTCCGTGGGCGCTTTCAGCACACTCCCCAACTTCTCCGCCGGCCTTTCCTCCTTCGAACCCAAGAGCCTGGCTCCGATTTTCATGAAACTTGATTTCTCCCAGCTGGGCACCTTCAACTTCGTCGTCGTGCTCCTGGCCTTCCTCTTTGTAGATATTTTCGATACCATCGGCACCCTGATCGGCGTATCCGCCAAAGCCAACATGCTGGATGAAAACAATAAGCTGCCCCATATCAAGGGCGCCCTCATGGCTGATGCGGTAGCTACTTCCGTAGGCGCCGTGCTCGGCGTATCCACCACTACCACCTACGTGGAAAGTGCTTCCGGCGTATCGGAAGGCGGCCGCACCGGTCTCACTGCAGTGACCGTTGCCGTGCTCTTCCTGCTCTCCATGTTCCTTTCCCCGATTTTCATGGCCATCCCTGCTTTTGCTACGGCACCGGCCCTGATCATTGTAGGGTTCCTCATGTTTACCGCTGTTACAGGCATTGACTTCAGTGATCCCACCGAAGCGATTCCCTGCTACTTCACCATCATTGCCATGCCCTTTGCCTACAGCATTGCAGAAGGCATTTCCTTCGGCACTATTACCTATACCCTGATCAACCTCTTTACCGGCAGGAAGGACAAGGTCAGTGTGCTGATGATGGCACTGACAGTCATCTTCATTCTGAAGTATATTTTCCTTTGATTTTTCATCAACCGTCTTTTGGAAAATGCAGCCTTGCCTTTGACAAACAGGATCCTTCCGTGATAAGGTATAGGGCAGATTGATTTTCTTTTCTCCGCCACCGGGTGGAGAAGCAGAAGTGTTCAGGAATTTCCCGCAGGTACGGCTTTTGCCGGGAGGAAATTCCCGGACGCTTTTTTATTTCCTCTCGGGAAATGCTTCTTTACGGAAGACTGTGATATCAGACAGGAGGATTCCCATGGCTTACATCTTATTATTTCTGGCAATTATACTGGAACTTTCAGGCACCACTTTTCTAAAAATGTCCTATGGCTTTACGAAACCCATTCCAACCATCTGCTGTCTTTTATCCTATCTCCTGTGCTTTTTTCTGTTCTCCAAGGCCGCTGTCCATCTGAATCTGGCTCTGGCCTACGCCACCTGGAGCGGAGTGGGAATCATCGCCTCTGTTTTCATTTCCTGGTTCTTCTTTGGGGAAAGGCTGAATCTGACAGGCATTTTTTCCATTGCTCTCATTGTCACAGGCTGTATCCTCCTCAACCTTTTCGGTGCCAGAAGATAAAGCAGGAAGCGCCGATTCATTCATGCAATCCGGCTGCAGGCTCCCCTGATTCGATCCATCCTTTCCAAATTCCTTATAAAAAGAGGCATATATGAAACGTAAATCACTTCTTCTCGCCATATTCCTGTCCATGGCTCTCCTGTCTTCCGCATCGGCGGCCGCCCCGGAAATCACAGCCGATGCGGCCGTCATCATGGACGCCGCTGACGGCCGTTTCCTGTATGAAAAGAACGGAGCTAAAAAAGAATATCCCGCCAGCATGACAAAAATCATGACCTGTATTCTTTCCATTGAAAAGGGGGATCCCTATAAAACGGTATCTGTCAGCCCCCAGGCCGCCCATGTGGAGTCCACCGCCCTGAACGGCGGAGAATGGCTCTCCCTGGGCGATCTGCAGAACCAGATGATGATGATTTCCGATAACGGTGCCGCTACTGCCATTGCAGAGAACACCGCCGGAAGCCTTCCAGCCTTTGCCGACATGATGAATCAAAAAGCCAGAGAGCTTTCCATGGCAAATACCCACTTCGTCAATGCCAACGGCATGCCCGATGAAAACCACTATTCCACCGCTGAAGACATGGCCCGTCTTGCCCGGTACGCCATGGAAAACAAAACTTTCCGCCGCATCGTATCCACGAAGAAGAAACAGATCCGCTACCTCAGGCCCTCTGAAATCTTCACCTGCGGAAACAGCAATGAACTGCTCTACACCTATCCCGGCGCTACCGGCATCAAGACCGGCTATACCCGCGCCGCCGGAGGCTGCCTGGCCGCCTCCGC
>NZ_JBJEXP010000077.1:9328-18925 GCF_051885895.1 Dialister sp.
CCCCATGGACGCCGTGCCTATTTTTATTCCAGAAGCACCATGCCGTACACCGATACTTCCTTCACCGGGCCTGTCAGGACATGGGTATCAAAGCCGTTGTCCCTAGCCAGGGCAAAGACATCAATGCCGCAGGCTTCCAGGGAGGGACGGGCCGATTCGGGGTGGATACAGTGCTTCAGATTGCACACTTTGCACAGGCCGCAGCGCCCTGCTTTCAGGGCAAAGGCCTTATAATAATCCTTCATCATAGCTGCTTTTTCCACTTTGAGCAGGATGTCCAGAAGGCCGTTGGTCAGGCGGATATCAAATTCCTGCCAGTCACTGCATTCTTCCAGTTTGATGGGCATGGTGTGTTTGATGAGGATTCCCAGACTGTATTCATCCAGAAATTCATTGATTTCGGAAAGCTTCGGCGTATAAGGCGGACAGCACAGGCATTTTCCATACTGTGGACAGCCGAACTGGCATTTCATCCGGGGCCATACGCCCCGCCTGATTTTCGTCACATCCACCATTTTCACATCTGCCGCACCGGCTTTTCGTGCTTCTTCCATGAGCTCCATGCTGTCTTCCTTCTTCATGATGACCTCCTTCGACTGCTGCCTTTCCCGGTATGCTTTTTCCTTTTCCGTACAGACCGGATTCCTTTTCTTTTATTGTAACACCTCTTTTCTCTCAAAAAATCCTGTTGCTCTCTCCTCGGTGATTGATTAAAATAAATAGAAAAAGATTTCCTATTTATTTGCTCTTTATTGGCATAAAATAATATTTTTATTTATAAAAGGAGCTTTCCATGAAAAAAATACTCATATCCCTGTCCCTTCCTCTTCTCCTGTCCCTGGGAATATCCGCTTCTGCTGCACTGCCGAAGGAAGGCGTATATCTGGACAAGGATGGCAGTCCTGTCACCGAGGAGCAGATGGTGCCTCCGTCCCTGAAATCCGCCAAAATGCTTCCCCAGACGCAGGCTGTACACGATGCTCTCTTTACTCTTCCTCACTCCGTTTCCACGGTCCTTCTTCTTTCCATCAATGAAGACGGAGCCGTTACCCATGAGGAAGTGGCGGAAAGTTCTTCCTCCATCGTTCTTGACCAGTACGCAGCTTCTTCTGCTGAATCCTGGTCCTTCCGTCCTGCCCGCCGGGGAGATAAGGCAGTTCCTTTTACCGTCCGTATCCCGGTACGGTTTACCTCTTCCATGACTGCCGTCCCTCCCCAGCCGCTCTCGCAGGTCATGAGTGATATGACAGAAAAAGAAAGAACCGCCGCCGAAGAAGCGGGGCATCCTTCCCTCTCCGTCAGAATCTCCATTGACCAGAATGGAAAAATGGACAAGGCACCGGAAGTGATAAAAGAGGGCACTTCCCTGTCTGATGAGAATTTCAAAATTCTCTCCCGCTACATAGAACGGTCTCTCCGGCAGTGGACCTTCAGTCCCGCCCGGAATCCGGATGGTGAAAATATAGCTGCCGAAACCACCCTTTCCCTGCAGATGTAAAGAAACAGAAAATAAAAACAGGATGAACCGCTGACGTTCATCCTGTTTTTTGCTGCCTTTTTCCAATGAAGCAGAAGCCCTTTTCTGCTCACCGCTCCGCCGGAAATCTTTGCTACACCTTCACCGCCTTATATTTCCCGTCTTCCACTTTCAGAAGCACCAGATCCACCTCCGGATCTCCGGAATTGTTGAAGGTCATGGGCCCCAGGGCGCTTTCAAAGTCTCTGATATTGGCCAGGGCATCCCTCACTTTTTTAGAGTCGGTGGTGGTACCTGCATTTTCCATGGCCTTTGCTGCCAGTTTGGCAGACACATAGGCGCAGGCCGCAAAGTTGTCCGGATCATGGTTATATTTGGCCCGGAAGTCCTTTACGAATTGTCTGGTGGCCTTTGAATCTCTTTCCGGAGACCACATGGAGGAAACGTACACGTTGTCCGCTGCTGCTCCGGCAATGTTTACCAGCTCCGGCGACATGAAACCATTATCCCCCAGCACCGGCTGATTCATTCCCATGTCCCTCATCTTTTTAAGGATAAGCCCGCCTTCCTGGTAGTAGCCTGCCACCACCACCGCATCAGGATTGGCGTTGTGGATTTTGGTGAGCTGGGCAGAAAAATCCGTGTCCTTATCGGCAAAGGTTTCTGCAGCCACAATGTCTACGCCCTCATTTTCCAGTGCCTGCCTGAAGGTTTTGTAGGCAGATACCTGATGTTCATTATTATTGGAATAGAGCACCGCCACTTTCTTATATCCCAGAAGCTTATGGGTTTTCTGCACGGTCTGGGGAATGTTCCTGGATTCAGGCACACAGTTTCTGAACATATAGTTCCCTATATCCATAAGGCCCTCCGCCGTGGTGGCCGCGCCGAGAAGAGGAATCTTCGCCTGCTGGAAAAGGGGCCCCACTGCTTTGTATTCTCCGGAAATCAGAGGCCCTACCACGATGACCTTTTTGGCGGCAATCATTTTCTGGGCCGCGGACACCGCCTGCTGCACATTGCCTTTGGTATCCACCATTTCCACATCCATGTGGATTTTTCCTTCTTTGTTGATTTCCTCTACTGCCAGGTCAAAGCCTTCTTTTTCTGCCAAACCATAGGAAGCCACGCCGCCGGACACGCCGTTGATAAAGCCTACTTTGGCCGTCTTTCCTGTCCCCTGGCCTTCACTCTTTCCGCCGCAGCCGGAGAGTCCTGCACATGCAGCTGTCATCATGAGGCCGAGGCCTGCCATTTTGAGTCCTTTTTTCCAGTTCATCATCTTTTTTCTCCTTTGGATGAAATAGCACATGTGCAATCTTCACTCTGTCCGGAATGGCAAAGCGCCTCTGTCTGCTGCTGCAGACAGAGGCGCTTCGCGCGGTACCACTCCGGTTTGTCACTCCAGCCGCCGGATATGAATGAATGGATGGAAAAAGAAAAGCCCCTGTCCACTCTGGGACAGGGGCGAAATCGCGGTACCACCCTGCATTATACTCCGAAGGCCTGTCCTGTAACGGGGACTTCCGTCCTGATTTACGGAAAATTCTTTCAATCAGGATGCTCACGAGTGATAGTCCGCAGATTTTCCGCACCGGCTTTCACCTTCCGCCGGCTCTCTGAAGCTTCCCGTCTGTTTCCTTCTCGTTCACAGCATGTACTTGATCTGATATGTTTATGATGATACTGAATCTTTATCTCTTCGTCAATATGAAAATCTGTCACTTGCATTTTCCGTAAAGAAGGAGCTTTGTATGACTCCATAGAATACTTAAAGTTCCTTTTCACTCCATCACGGAAGAAAAATGCTGTATCCTCCCTCCTGCAGAAGCTTTTTCCTCCCTTTAAAAAAAAGTTGGATAAACTTTTGCAAAGTACCTTGCATTGCAAAGTACTTTGTGATATATTGTTACCAACAAAGAAATTGACCTTCATTCAACAAGTGAATTGATTTCTTTCAAAGAACCTCTGATTCCTCAGAAAGGAAAAACCATGAACATCCAACTAAAAAAAGGCGTCATGGAGATTGTGGTTCTATCCATGCTCAGGCGGAAAGACTACTATGGTTATGAACTGGTTACGGAAATTTCAAAATATATAGAAATGTCGGAAGGGACCATTTATCCCCTTCTGAACCGGTTCAAGAAAGACGGCCTGGTAGATACATACCTGGCGGAATCACATAACGGCCCTCCACGAAAATATTACCGCATCACTGACGCAGGGCGGGAGGAATTCAAGGAATCCCTCAAAGAATGGACTGAATTTACAAAAGCCGTGAAAGACATACTAGAAGAAGGAGGCGATATCCATGAATGAAACAGAATTTTTAGATCTGCTCAGATACTATTTCCGCAATGCCAAAACGGAGGAAGTCAATGAGATTCTGGCAGATTATGAATCCCATTTTGAAGAAGGAAAAAAGCGGGGGCTTTCCGAAGAAGAAATCGCCAGAGAACTTGGCAGCCCCAAAGATATCTACAATTCTTTCCAGTCGGAAGGTGTAGTGGATGAAAAGACAAAGAGCCGGGAGTTTAAGGATACCGCCCAGAAGATTGCCCAGGGCGCCCAGAATAAGGTAGAAAAAACATGGGCGGAAGTCAGCCCGAAGATTCCCCAGGCCGCCGAGACCACGGCCCATATGACCGCCCGTCTCCTGACTGCCGCCGGTATAGTGGTAGCCATCGCTGTTTTAGCCGCTGCCGGTCTGGTCATCGGATTCTTCTCCACCAACCTGGTCCCCTTCCATGGCATGGCCCCGGTTCCACGATTCAGTTTCCTTACGCTGGCATCGATCGGAAGCTTCGGTATTTTTACCGCTCTTTCCATTTATCTGATTGCCAAAGAAGGCAGCCGTGCTATTGAAAGCAGTTTCAGCCAGCCTCCAAAAGCCAAAGGCGGTGAATCCAAATGAAGAAAATCCTCATTTCCGTGATTCTCGCCATTGTTTCCCTTATCATCGGCACCTTTTCATTTATTATCAATGATCTTCCTTCCTATCATCGCTGGATGGCAGAAAATGTTCCCAAGATCATGGATAATTTTGATCACTGGAACAAGGACCGTAAAGATTTCAAAAACGGTCCTGCCAATGACCGCATGCGGGACGACATGAAAGACCATCATGATAAAAACAGCATGATGGGTCCCGACAGAAAGGATATGCCCGATGACAGGCAGGATCACATGCAGGACATGCCTCATGACAGGCAGATGCCAAACGATGAAAACAGCAAGTAAAGATATATAAATTCATTCCCGTCCATCATGGTCCGGGATCATACCAGCCCGGTGCCATTGATTTTATATATATCCCCAGAACAGCATGCAAAGAGGGAGTCTCAGGGATACTCCCTCAGGAGAGATGAACACTCCCCAGATTACAGAAAGTGAGGATTAGCCATGAAAAAATTAAATACACTGATCGTTGCATCCATCACAGGCCTGGCACTGGCCGGCGGCTTCCTTTTCGCCGATACCGTATCGGCAGCAGACTACAGCCATCCGCCTAAGTTCCAGCAGCAGGAACAGACTCCACCGCAGATTCACAAGGAAAAGAAGCACGTGGAAAAGGCCAAGAAGCCGAAAGTACACAAAGATAAAAAAGCCAAGCACGAACAGAAAGACCAGTGGGATAAAACCATTCCTTCCCGCTACAACTAAGGAAAAGCTGCCGGAATCGGGATCAGTTTTGACTCCCCTCTCCCGCTCAATGCAAGAAGCAGGCAGCATGTTATCAATTTCAGGGAAATCGCGGAAAGCCTTCCCTATCTGGAAAGTGTGATTGTATAATGAAAAAGTCAAGTATCCTCCTCATTGCTTCCATAGCCGGTCTGGCATTAACCGGCGGCGCCTTTTGGACCGGATCCGTATCTGCTTCCAATGACCGCCCTGCTGTTTATCAGGAAGAAAATATGCCTGCCATGCCGGACAACAGCAGACAGTCTTCCGTAAAGAAAAATCAGCCGCAGAAAGCTGAACCGCGGAAAGATTCCCAGGACCGGAGCGTAAACCGGAAAGCTGCTCCTGAAAAAGGCAGCCGGAATGACGGCAGCATGCAGAACAGCAGAATGAACCGGGCCCCTTCCAAAGGACAGGATACAGAATACAAAGGAAATTCCCAAAACGACAAAGGCCAGATGGAACAGAGGGACAATCCCCGCAGAAATGACGCCATGCCTTCCCGCTGAGGAAAAATTTCCTGTTGAAAAGACCCTTGTTATAACGAAGAAAGAGAGGTTTCAACCATGAAGAAATTAAACGCATTAATTATTGCATCCATGACCGGTCTGGCACTGGCCGGCGGCTTCCTTTTCGCCGACACTGTATCAGCAGCAGACTATAACCGTCCGCCGGAATTCCAGCAGGATAAAGGACCGGGACCGGAAATTCACAAAGACAAAAAGAATGTAGAAAAAGCGAAGAAACCGAAAATCCATAAGGACAAAAAAGCCCAGGATGAATGGAAAGATAAAAAAGACCAGGGCCATCAGCGCAAACTGAAACCCTGGGAAGAAAAGTACTATGAACAGCATCCGGAAGCCCGGGAAAGAGATGCCCAGAAAGGCAAACCGGAAAAGAAAAATATACAGGATGATGACGGCATTACCTGGCATCGCCTGTAATTCCAAACAAAAAGACCTGTTTCAAAAGAGGAATCAACCATGAGAACCATGAAAAAAGCATTTTTATCCGCCGCCCTGCTCCTTTCTTTTTCTGCAGCAGGTGCTGTTTTCGGAACTGCCGCTGATGCAGCTTCTCTGGAAGCCAAAGCTCCGGCAGGACCAGTGTCTGACACAGGACGGGACTACCGCATCGCACTGATCAATGCGGAGCGTTCTTCCGGCCCTGTCATTCATAAACCTGGAAAGAAGGATATCCGCGAGGCACGGGAAGACGTTTCCCGCCGCCCTGACCAGGACTCCTTCTCTGAAAGCAAAGGAGGTGACTATCGCAGAAACCAGCCTTCTGACGAGCCTTCCGATGTCCGCGGCGACCGCAGAGACGGCCCGGACCATGAAATCCGCCCGATGGACGGACGGCCCGATTTCCATTCCGACCAGGAAGGAAAAGACCGGGACCATCGCTTTGATAAGCACCGCGGCCCCCGCTTTGACAAGGACGGAAACAAGGAAAACCACCGTTTCGATGAGCACCGCGGCCCCCGCTTTGACAAAGACGGGAACAATGAAAATCACCGTTTCGATGAACACCGCGGTCCCCGTTTTGACCAAGGCAGAAAGGACAGAGACCACCGTTTTGACAAAGGTCATGATCCCCGCTACGGCAGGGATGGAGATCACCGTTTTGACAGACGGCATGACAGCAACGGAAAAGGACGGCCTGTTCCGCCTCCGGAAGATGCACAGTTTTAAGTACTGATTTCATTATCCAGTTTCTATAAGGGAACCGGTCCCTGTATTACCCCTGACGCACGGGGACCGGGTTCCCCTGAATATCTTATTTATCATAACCCAATACCCTCTGACAAAAGAGCAGGATTCCCCTCCTGCTCTTTTTCCTGTCCATCTTTATAAAAACTTTAAAATTTATTTAAGCCGTCTCTGCAGAGGTTATATATAATAGCTTAAGAAAACACCACCGGATGTTTTTCCATTTCCTGCCGGACACAGCCGGCAGGAAATGCTTTCACAGGAAGCTTTGAGGAATGGGAAGAATCATCCCTTTCATCTGTGCTATAATATACATTGGCATACAGCCTGATCTGGAGGATTATTATGATATCAATTGTGACGCCTGTATATAACGAAGAAGGCAACGTGGTGTACTTCCATGATGAAGTAACCAAAGTCATGAAAACCCTGGACATGGACTATGAAATCATTTATGTAAATGATGGCTCCAGGGATCGGACCGACGAACTGATTCATCAGCTGGCAGACCATGACCCTCACGTGCGGGCTCTCACATTTGCCCGTAATTTCGGACATCAGATTGCCATTACCTGCGGCATGGATTTTGCCAGAGGCGATGCAGTCATTACCATGGACGGCGATATGCAGCATCCGCCGGCCCTGATTCCCAAACTGGTGGAAAAATGGCAGGAAGGGTATGACATTGTGCAGACCATCCGCACAGCCACGGAAGATGCCGGATTCTTAAAGAAGCTGACCTCCTCCGGCTACTATGCGGTGATCAATTCCATTTCCACCACCCGTGTAGTGCCGGGAGGCTCCGATTTCCGTCTTATGGACAGGAAAGCACTGGACACCTTCCTGAAATTCCGGGAACACAGCCGCTTCATCCGCGGTATCGTGGGCGGTCTCGGATTCAAACAGGCATCCATTGAATTTGAAGCTCCGGCGCGCCATGCGGGAGTTTCCAAATTCTCCATGAAGAAAATGCTTCATTTTGCCATGGACGGCATTATCACCAACTCCACCATTCCCCTCCGGATTTCCTTTTATATAGGCCTTCTGGCTGCTTTTGCCGGTTTCCTGCTGATTCTCCATGTACTGTACTGTGTAATCGCAGGAAAGGCTGTCCCCGGATGGGCCACCATGACTATCCTGATTTCTATTTTCGGAAGCCTCAATCTCATGTGCCTCGGTATTCTCGGCGAATATATCGGCCATGTATTTGAAGAAACCAGGAACCGTCCTCTGTACTGGCTGCAGGATGATACAGCCTCCCATCCCGAAAATCCCTATTATAAAACCCACGAACCGGAAAAGCACTGATTCCGCCGTTATCAGATTTCTTTTCCGCCTGTTTATGACAGGAAAGTCAATCAGGAGCCTCGTGAAAAATCAAATAAAAAAGGCGCATGGAGCCCTTCAGGGCGTCTGACCGTCCCTGATCCATCCTGCCTGTCTTCAAAGAGAAAGGCAGCCTGCAGTACAGCGGAGAATCTGTTTCCCCGTTGTTTTGCAGTGACCGGTTTCTCCATCTGCCGGGAAAGGATATGTTATGAGCAATACCCCATTTTTTGAAAGTGAACTTTTTGCAGAACTGAAAGAAGATCTGACCCAGTCCTCCCGCTTTACCGCTACCTACCGCATTGCCGCCTCCGATTACGAAGAAGCTAAAAAGCTGGCCTTCGGCATCTGTGTGGAGCAGACTGTGGAATGCCCCTACGAACTGGTGGAGGGTACTTCCATCGGCGATACCATCGTGGGCCAGATTGAAGATCTGAAGAAAGCGGAACCCGGCGCCTATTACGCCACCATTTCCTATGATCCCTCTGCCGTAGGCAGTGAAATGGCAGAACTTCTGAATATGCTCTTCGGAAATACCAGTCTCCAGCCGGGCATTAGACTCATGTCCTTTGAACTTCCGGAATCCATGTATGACAATTATCCTGGTCCCCGCTTCGGCCGTACCGGTATCCGCGATCTGTGCGGCGTTCCCCGCGGACCCATTCTCATGTCCGCCATCAAGCCGCTGGGAAAATCCCCGAAGGAACTGGGCAAAATGGTGTATGACCTTGCCCTTGGCGGCTGCCCTATTATCAAGGATGACCACAGCCTGATGAATCAGGACTATGCTCCCTTTGAAGAAAGAGTACTCCAGTGTGTCATGGCTCTGGCTGACGCCAAAGAAAAGACAGGGAAAAAGAGCATGTATATTGCCAACTGCACCGCTGACGGCCTCCAGTTTCTGGACCGGGCCTACAAGGCCAAGGAAATCGGTGCCGACGGTATTATGGCTGCTCCGGCCATTACCGGCTTCACTGTCATCCGGGACCTGGCCAGAGACCCGGAATTCAATCTTCCCATTTTCCTTCACCCCTGCTTCTCCGGTCCCCAGGTACTGTCTAAAGACTCGGGCATTTCCCCCTTCTGCTATTATGGACAGCTCTCCCGTCTGGCAGGTGCGGATGCCGTCATTTTCACCAGCTTCGGAGGACGGTTCTCCTTCTCCCAGGATACCTGCACTAAAATCTGCGAAGGCACCGATGAAAAGATGGCCTACCTCCGTCCTATTTTCCCCATTCCCTCCGGCGGCATGAGATGGCAGCTCTTCAAGGATATGTACCGGGTATACGGTCCTGACAGCATTTTCCTCGTCGGCGGCGCCCTCCAGACAGAAGGCCCGGATCTGACGGAAAATGTAAAATTCTTCCTGCAGAAACTGGAAGAAGCCCAGCAGTAATATAT
>NZ_JBJEXP010000077.1:19025-36764 GCF_051885895.1 Dialister sp.
TTGCGGTAGGCACACTCTATATATTCCTCAATCCGTTTCAGATTGGATGCCTTATCTCCCCATACCGGATGGAATGTAACTACAGAAATCATACAAATATCCTTCATAGCAAGACCCCCTTACAAACAAAAAAGGTGCCTGCAGGGAAAAATCCCTGCAGGCACCTTTACTTTATATTTTAAGAATTGAACGGAAGTCCCGGAAAATCAAACCACTGTCTCAGCCTCTGATGCCTTCTGTAGTCACTCTGGCTGCAGAAGACAGAGGCTTTTTCTGTTCTTCCTTTATAGCCCATTTCTTTTTATCTGCTTCATTTCTCCAGCGGAGAATGGCCGCAATCACAAAAGCCAGCGCCAGCATGGCAGAAAACAGATGAAGGGTGGCTGCATAGCCGCCGGTGTTTTCTTTCATGAAAGCCAGGATCAGAGGTCCTGCCACGCCGGCCATGCCCCAGGCGGTAAGGATGGAACCGTGAATGGAAGAAAGCTGCTTTACGCCGAAAATATCGGAAAGGTAAGCAGGCATGCAGGAGAATCCGCCGCCGTAGCAGCTGATAATCAAAAGAACCAGCGCCTGAAAAACAAGGCCTTCCGTTGTCAGGGAAAGCTGGTAAAAGGCCCAGACTTCCAAAGCAAAGAATACCATGTACGTAATGCCCCGGCCGATCCAGTCAGAAACCGTAGACCATACGATCCGTCCGCCGCCGTTCACGATACCGATAATGCCAACCAGGGATGCCGCCTGCACCGGCGTCATGCCGATGACTTCCTGTGCCATGGGCGAAGCCACTGCCAGCAGTCCGATACCGCAGGTAATGTTGGTAAAGAAAATCCACCAGAGTGCATACCATTTCCAGGTATGCATCGCTTCTTTCCGGGTCATTTGGGGCCCAACCACCGTTCTCTTAGTGCCCCGTTCTGCTTCTTTCCGGAGCACATCCTCCAGCATGACAGGAATTTCCCCTTTCTTCGGCGGACGGAGATAGGAAGCGGAAAGAGAAATAATCACCGCATAGGCAATGCCAAGAATCAGAAAATTGGCGGTCAGTCCATAGGAATCGGTGAGATACCGCATCAGCGGTCCTGCTACCAGGGCGGCAAAGCCAAAACCCATAATAGCCAGACCTGTCGCAAAGCCGCGATGCTCAGGGAACCATTTCACCAGCGTAGACACGGGCGTAATATATCCTGTCCCAAGTCCGATTCCCCCAATAGCACCGTAGAAAATATACAGAAGCACCGCCGACTGCATATGCACTGCCAGCGCTGTTCCCAAAAGACCGCTCCCGAAAAAGGCCGCCGACACCAGCCCGGATCTGGCCGGTCCCATCCGTTCCACTACACCGCCCAAAAAGCCGGCGGAAAGCCCGAGAAACAGGATGGCAATAGAAAAGGCCCAGGTCGTTTCCGAAAGGGAAAGACCCATAGCCGCCATGACCGGCTTCGTCAGTACACTCCATGCATACACACTGCCGATGCAGATGTGGATTCCCACAGCTGCAAGAGCAATCAGCCAGCGATTTTTCTTTTTCATGTAAATCCCTCCATAAGCAAAATGCAATGAAGGGAAACCGGAGACGCAAAGACCGTCTGAGTAGGTTTCCCTGCCCAGACGGTCGGCCTGTTCAGAAAATATCGGTTCACGTGGTCAATTCCACATTCATCCGTCAGTTCCGATATCTCTCTTGATTGTACATACAGGATAGCATGGAAAAGAAGCGGTGTCAAGAAATTTCTACAGCCGCTTAAGAAGCTGCCGGCCATGCCTGACACTATTTACAAAGGCTGATACGCCTGCCGCCAGCCGCATCCCTATTTCGGACATACGGCCAATCACGGCTGACTGCACCATCTGCTACTCCTTTACCAGCCTTGCCCGGAAGGCAATGTCCCTGGTGGTTTCCATACTGTCAAAGCGGATACGATAGGAATTCCCCTTTTCATCCACTTCTTCAACAGTACCGACGCCAAAGACACTGTGCCGCACCCGGTCTCCCGGCTGAAAATGATGATGGTCCCCTTCCTCCTTCAAGTACAGGCTGCTTCTTTCCACGTAAGCCTTCCCTGCTGTCCAGAGAGCTTCATTCACCGGAGGATCAAAGTACAGCTGCTTTCTGTCTATATCCAGGATAAAACGGGAAGGGAAACGGGGCGTGCCGTCCAGATTGGTTCCTTCTGCTTCCGTCAGATACAGATTGTCTTCTGCCCGGGTCATAGCTACGAAGGCCAGGCGCCTTTCCTCTTCCATGCCGTTCTTTGTCCTTGTCTTTCGGGACGGGAAAATGCCTTCATTCATCCCGCAGAGGAAAACAACAGGAAATTCCAGCCCCTTTGCGGTATGAACCGTCATGAGGCGGACGCAGTCTTTTCCAGGCGCCCGATCCGTATTGGAATAAAGAGCCGCATGTTCCAGATAATCAGAAAGGGACGTTTCCTCTCCTGCCGATGCTTCATACTCAAAGACAGACTGTTTGAGTTCTGCCAGATCATCCAGCCTTTCCTGGCTTCCTTCGGTACGGAGCATTTCTTCATATCCGCTTTCGTCCAGTATGGCAGACAGCACCTCAGAGACCTGCTTTTCCTGGCTGTCTTTGGAAAAATATTCAATCAGCTCGATAAAATCTCCGGCCTTTGTTTTTTTGAAGAGAGGATCTTCCACATTCTGCTTCAGCGCTTCATACAGGGTCATATGCCCGGCTTCCGCTTTTTCCGTCAGAAATTCCATGCGGCGGCGGCCTATATTTCTCTTGGGCCGGTTCACAATACGGCGGAAGGCCATATCATCTTTATAGGCAATCATGCGCAGGTAGCAGAGAGCATCCTTGATTTCCATGCGGTCAAAGAACTGGGCTCCGCTGTAGATTGTATAGGGGATCTTTTCCTTCAGCAGCGCTTCTTCCAGATTTCTTGTAACAAAATGGGCACGGTAAAGAACTGCCATGTCCCCGTATTTTTTCCCTGATGCATGAAGTTTCTGGATTTCTTCAGCCACCCGCCTGGCCTCTTCTCCCGCATTGGCCAGGGGCATGCAGGTGACAGGCGCTCCCGTTCCTTTATGGGAAATAAGATCCTTGCGGATACGGTTCTCGTTCTTGTCAATGAGTGAGTTGGCTGCTGCCAGAATTTCCGGTGTGGAACGATAATTATCATTCATGATGATCGTTTTTACATTCGGAAAGTCCCGGTCGAAATGAAGAAGATAGCGCACATCCGCACCGCGCCAGGTGTAAATGGTCTGGTCAGGATCCCCTACGATAAACAGGTTTCCATGATATCCGTAAAGAGCTTTCATCAGCCTGTACTGAAGCGGATCAATATCCTGAAATTCATCAATCATAATGTATTCCAGTCTTTTCTGCCACTTCAGCCGGATGTCCTCATTTTCTTCAAAGATGTACAGCGTGAATTTGATCAGATCATTATAATCCAGGGCAAAGCATTTCTTTTCCTGGTACAGATAGCCATAAAAGATGATGTCTTCCACCGTAAGGGCCTTATGATATTTTTCATAAAGCAGGGACAGGGGCATGGCAATCATATCCTTATAATAGTCCGGCTGCCAGACGCATTTTTTCATTTCGATCATGTCCCTGGCCTTGTTGAAGGGCATATCCCGGAGCGTCAGTCCCCGTTCCTCGTAAATCATCTGCAGCATATCGTCTATATCGGAATTGTCAATGACCAGGAAATTCTTGGGATAGGACACGGCATAGCTTTCTTCCTGCAGCACCGACACGCAGAATCCGTGAAAGGTATTGATATAGCCGGTGTCATTATCACCGGTCAGACTATGGATGCGCCTTGCCATTTCTCGGGCAGACTTGTTGGTAAAGGTAACGCAGAGTATATGGCCCGGCAGAATGCCCAGTTCATTGACCAGGTAGGCAAACCGGTAGGAAAGGGCCCGCGTCTTCCCCGATCCTGCTCCGGCAATGACCCGCACACAGCCTTCCGTGGAAGTCACTGCTTCCTTCTGTTTTTCATTCAATGCATCCCATAGACTGTCCATTGTAATTCCTCCGAACTTATATTCTAATCTCATTATACAATAGGATGCAGGGAATGGAAAGGGTGCGGAGGATGGTCGGCGCTCTGTCGGGCTTATTTTTAAGACCGCTTCCGAGCTGTCTGGTCTATGCTGCCTTCGGCATCATAAAAAATGGGCGCCCGGAGGGCACCCTCTTTATCTCCATGAAGCGGGCTCACTACTTTCTGAACCAGCCGGGAAAGCCAAGCGGTTCCCGGGCAGAACCTCAGGCACTGAATGGCCAAAGCCCCGATCGTGCCTCAAACCCTTTGCACTCATCTGCCTGCGGGAATACAAGCTCCCGGTAACAAATGATTCCATCCTATTTCCACACAATACAGGCAATTCCTGCCAGGGTAAGCACCACTCCTGCCATCTGACGGAGCTTCAGCTTTTCCTTATAAAAAGCAGCACCCACAATCATGAGGACCGCCACAATGAGGCTGTTGCTGAGAATGAAGGCTGTCTGCACCGTCCATCCGGCCCGGTACATAAAAATGTTGCCCAGTTCGATGCCTACAATGGAAAGTCCCAGTCCCAGCGCGGCAGAATTCCATGAAAAGATTTCCTTCTTCCTGTTTTCCCCCCTGGGCGCCAGCAGGAAATACAGCACAAAGGAAGTCAGTGATGCGGAAAGGTAGGTCAGAACCAGTGCCGCCAGAGGATGAATGCCGGTAGAAATCTCCTTGACTCCCACCTGATAGGCGGTGCTGCAGAATACAATCAGCCCTATGGGCCACCAGAATTTCATAGTTCACCTCACAATACAGAACATGCCGGCTGCTGCCAGAAAAACTCCCAGGTACTGCAAACCGTTCAGTGATTCCCCGTACAGCCAGTGCCCCACTGCCAGAAGAGTCACAATGGACAGGGCAGTATAGACTAAAAATCCGATATTCATGGTCCAGCCGACCCGATACATGTAAATGGAACCTACTTCCAGTCCTGTAATGGCCAGGCCGACTATGAGAGCCGCCGGATGGGGAGGAAATACTGCCTGCAGAATGTGCCCTTCCGGCACCAGGCATTCAAAAAGAACAGCACAGAGAAAAGCGCTGACCAGATATGTCATGCCCAGCGCTGCCAGCGGACTTTTCCGGGATGACAGCCTTCGGGCACAGACCTGATAGAAAACATCGGCAAAAACCATCAGAAATACAGGCCACCATAAGGCAAATACACTGCTCATTCCCCTCTTCCTTTCTCCGCACTTCATCTACGGGATAAAAAAAGTGCTTTCTCTATCTCTCCCGAAGAAAGGCGCCGACTTCTGAAAATCAGCGGCTTTCTCCGTACCTGCGGAAATAGAGAAAACACTTTTGATGGATAATTCCATAACTGCTCCACCCGGTGGCGAAGCATTGTGTAAGAATATTATAGCACATATGGGGCAGCTCTGCCGCCCCGGTTCCTTACAGTCAGAGCGTCGTTTCACCGCAAGGGGAAATACGCCGCCTGCCGGAATCATTCTTTTTCCAGTATATGAAAGAAAGCACTTACCGCTTCCAGTCCTTTGACCAGTGTTTCCGGATCATGTCCATAACCTACCCGGAAGGAAAACGGCTCTTCAAAGCAGTCTCCCGGCACGGTAAAAGCACCGGTTTCATAGTACATGCGATGACAGAACAGAGCAGAAGGCATGTCGAAGTCATAGTATACCAGAGCCATGGTGCCTGCTTTCGGTTTAACAAAGGATGCATGCTTTTCTTTTTCCACCCATTCCTCCAGCAGGGGCAGGTTGTGCCGGACAATCGCCCTGTTCCTCTCCAGCAGTTTTTCCTTATGGCGCAGAGCCAGAGCAGCTACGGCTTCATCAAAAAGTCCGCAGCTGACCAGATCATAATCCCGAACCCGCCGGAACTGGGCCAGTGCCTTTTCGCTTCTTGTGGCCAGCCAGCCAAGTCTGAGTCCTGCCAGGGAGAAAGATTTGGACATGGAGCCTGTGGCGATTCCTTTCTCATAAAGGTCTGCCACGGAAGGGCAGCGGTCCTTCTTTGTCTGGGCAGCGCCTGCATATACCTCATCGCAGAAAAGATAAGCACCTGCTTCTTCTGCAATATGGACAATCTCTTCCATCATATCCCGTGGTATCAAGGAGCCGGTAGGATTGTTGGGGTTGTTGAGACAGATCATGCGGACACCGGCTTTGGCCGCACTGCGGAGTTCCTCCAGATCCGGCAGATATCCCCTTTCCTTTTTCAAATGAAGCACGGTTACCTGGGCTCCCAGAGATCGGGGTGCCGAATAAAACTGCTGGTAGCTGGGTGCAAAGGCAATAACCCGGTCTCCCGGACGGATGAGGGAAAAGAAAATATGCTGGTTCCCGCCGGTAGCTCCGTGTTCCGTCAGTATCTGTTCCGGCCGGATATGCTCATAAAGCCCGGCGATTTCCTGCTTCAGCGCCTTATCTCCCCAGATAGGGCCGTAGGTCTGTTCCCTTTGGAAAAAAGATTCCATGAAATCCTTTTTATCTTCCCCCGTAAGAGAAAAAAGCTCATTTAAGGTCAAAGGCCTGGCACAGGTATCGGTTATGTTATACCGGGCCCCTTCCTCATACCGGTCCATCCAGTCTTCTACACCAAATTGTTCAACAATCATTACATCCACCTGTCTGTCAAAATATTATTTCTCCGCTGCCGGTCAGCCTCACCGGTCTATTCCTCAGGCTGCCAGTTTTTGCATACGTCTACCCATCCTCTGGCCCGGGACGCTTTTTCCAGTTCTTCCAATGTCAGCTTCACAGCGCTGTGATCTGTCCCGGCCGCCGGATAGACAATATCGAAACGCTTCATGGATACATCCAGGTATACAGGAACCGTTTCAGGCAGCGCAAAAGGGCACACACCGCCGGGACGATGGCCGATATATTTTTCGCAGTCAGCTCCGGGAATCATTTTCGCCTTTTTATGAAAAGTTTCCTTGTATTTATGATTATCCACCCGGGCATCCCCTGCCACCACCACAATCAGCGGCTTGTCATCCAGAAGGAATGACATGGTTTTCGCAATGCGGGCTTCCTCCGTACCCAGGGCTTCTGCCGCCAGTGCCACGGTGGCACTGGATTCTTTTAAATCAATGCAGCGGTCGGAAAGACCAAATGGTTCCAGATACGCTTTAACCTTCTCAAAAGACATAAATAATCCCTCCTTTAGGGAAAAGCCCATGCAGTCATGTTTTGATTTCATGTAATTCTGTCCATGAATCCATTCTTTCCCAGTAATATCTTAATATACCACGAACAGAAAGAAATCTGCAACAGAAAAGAGACGGTGCCTGCCGGCAGCTCCGTCTCTCCCTTTTCTTTTATTCGTTTTTCAGCCTTCCAAAAGGCACCTTCAGCTTCAGATTTTCCGGGATATAGTCATCTCTGCCCCACTCCTCAATGGTCATAGTACCGTCTTCCTTCACCAGGATCCGGCACAGCGCAGCATTGCCAATGGGGTGTTTCCACAAATCGTTGAGCGGATATCCGGCGATACGGAAGAGAATCGTGCTGAGGCAGCCCATATGGGAAACCAGGAGTACCGTTTTCCCTGTCTCATTCCGAAGAATCTGCAGAAATGCTTTCCATGCCCGCTCCTGCACTTCGGCAAAAGTTTCTCCTCCATCAATATGGACATCCCCAGGACAGCTTCTCCACAAATCGTACTGTCCCGGATAGAGTATATCCATTTCATCGGGCGTATGTCCATCCCATCGTCCCAGATTGATTTCAATCAGTCCCTGCTCCGGAATCAGGGGAATAGGCTTCTTCCCCCTGATCACATCCGCTGTTTCCACCGCTCTTTTCAACGGGCTGGTGTAAACGGCATGAAACGGAACAGAAGCCAGCTCCGCCGCTGCACAGGCCGCCTGGGCCCTTCCTCTTTCATTGAGAGGAATATCGCTCCATCCCTGCATGCGGTGGGCCGCATTCCAGTCCGTTTCCCCATGACGCACCATGTATACCGTAGTCATAGCCATCCTCCTTTCCTCTTATCATACCACGTTTTGAACCCGGGCTGACCGGCCCGGGTTCAGAGGATTCCAAAAAGGAAGAACAGTGGCGGTGCCTGCAGGAATACCGCCTGCTGCCGTCATTGACAGGCCCTATGCAGAAAGGAATATTTCCACCCCGATACCGATAAGGATCAGGCCGCCTACCACCGTGGCCCGGTCAGCCAGCTTCATGCCGAACTGCCGTCCCAGAAAAATGCCTGCCAGGCAGATGATAAATGTCACCGCTCCGATCAGGATGCCGGCCGTCATGGCTTCCTCCAGCCGGTAGGCCGCAATGGTAAATCCTACGGACAGGGCATCCATGGATGTGGCCAGTCCCTGGATAAAAAGGCTTTTAAAATCAGTCTCGGGACATACATCTTCTTCTTCGCCGGACAGGCCGTCCCGAATCATGAGAATGCCCAGGGTGCAGAGAAGAATCAAAGCCGCCCAGGGAATAAAAGGCAGGATGCACTGAAAAATATCAATGATCCAGTTTACGCAGACCCAGCCGATCATGGGCATGAGAAACTGGAAGAAGCCGAATGTACCGGCAATGATGCCCATTTTCTTCCATCGCATGAAAGGCTCATGAATACCATTGGCCAGAGAAACAGAAAAAGCATCCATGGAAAGGCCGATTCCCAAAAGGATGCTGTTCAAAACAAAAATAAAATCCATAGCAGTCACTTCCTAAGGAGAGATGTCTTCACGAAGCCAGCAAAAAAGAGACTCCGTGCAGGCGGAAACCATGCACGTGAGTCTCGCAATTTCAAGATAAGCCAGGCTGATGCCAGTATGTTGACTTGCTCCACAAAGTGGCTGCTACTCCCTCACTTATTGAGAATGATAACACATCCATCATCGAATGTCAAAGAAAATATCGGCAAAATCCGGAATCTTCTAATCAATATCTATTCTCAATTAGATTGGCGGAACTTCTTTTATTCCTGTACGAAGGGCTTGACATCCTTCACTGCTTCCGCAGCGTCGATCCGTTTTCCATCATGATCCATATCAATCAGTACATAGCGGTCATTGCCCATGCCCAGCTCTTTCATATATGTCAGCTGCCGCAGTCCGTGGCGGGATTCCATCCGTTCCACCAGGTCATGGTGTTCCCCTTCCTTCATGGCGTACACCATATCTACCGATGCCTGATCAACAGCCAGAATGTCCAGGGAGGCCAGGATGCCCACGTTCGGTGTTACCACAGGCATGGCATTTACCCCTTCACAGTCGCAGGAAACGGACATATTCCGCATTACGTTGATAAAAGCGATATGTTTTCCAAAATAGTCCACAGTGGCTTTGGAAGATTCGGAAATCCGTTCCATCAGTTCTTCCTTGCTGATAGACCACTGCCCCTCTCCGGGATGGGTATGGATCATGGCCTTGCCGATACGGCCATCGGCACAGCCGATGCCGATATTCTTATTGGATCCGCCGAATCCGCCCTGCACATGTCCCTTGAAATGGGTCAGCACCAGCATGGAATCATACCTTGTTTCATGGCTTCCCACAGACATTTCCGTAAACCATTTGCCGCCCTTTACCGGAAGCATGACCGTGCCTTCTTCATCCATGATATCCACCGGTGCAAAGGTCCAGCCGTTGACTTCAAGGGTTTTCCGATGTGCCTCTGTGGTATACCGATCCCCTTCATAATAGGTATTGGTTTCCACAATCGTGCCGCCGGGGATTTCCTTATCAATCAGCTCTTTCACCCAGGGACGGGGAATGATATTGGGTCCGTGCTGTTCTCCCGTATGAAGCTTGACAGCCACCTTTCCCGTCAGGTTTCCCCTGATTTTTTCATACATCCGTACAAGGCCTGCTGCCGACAGGTCCCGGGTGAAATAAACGATGGATTCATTTCCTGTTCTTTTTTCATAGGGGATATACTGATTTCCCCCTGTACCTGCTCTTTTTTCCATTTCCTTTTCCTCCTGCAAATGGATAAATAAAAAACCTGCCCTGCGGCAGGCTTTTATTAAGGAAATACTGTTTCAATCGTAAGATGAACCAGCGGTTCCTTAATTTTCATCCAGAAAGCGTGCCGCCTCCGGATTCTTTCTGATTTCCTGAATATCCGCTTCCGTAGGATATACCGGGATATCACGGTCATGGTTCACAAGGCAGAGAAAACCGAGGATATCTCCCATATCTGCCTTGAACTGGTGCCATTCCCAGGGAGCAATGGTGATAAAGTCCCCTTCGTGCACTTCCACCACCTGGTTTCCAAGAAGAGCATGTCCTTTCCCCTTGAAAATCAGGACTGCATGCATGTGCTTATGATGCTCAAAGGAGGAAAAGCCTCCCTTTTCCACCTGGAAATACCGGAACTGTACCGGAAGATCCGCTTCATTGTCAAAAAGAATCTGTTTGGTCACATCCCGGAATACGCCGGGATTTTCTTTGTAAATATGGGGCTCAATACCGTCCCACCTGTTTTTGTCCTGATGAAAGCGATGTATCATGTTTCCTCCTGTTCTCCGTCTATTTTACCATAGCCGGCGCAGAAAAGGCATGCGCTTTCATCCCCTCCATTATAAAAAGTGAAAGTGCACTTTAGTCAAGGGCAGAAAAAGCAATGCAACGCGCTGCATGGGGCTCTGCCGCCTTCCCCGCCTGTCATTCCTTCCAATCAAAAACGCCGCCCGAAGGCAGCGTTTTTCAGAAGACTATGAATTATTTCAGTACTCCGATTTCTTTATAATACTTTTCAGCTCCCGGATGAAGCGGTACGCCGGCAATATCCTTCACTGCATTTTCCGGGGTAAGGCCTTTCAGATTCTTCTGGGACTGTCCCATTTCATCCATGTGTTCCCAAAGGGTCTTGGTCAGCTGGTAAACCACATCCTCCGGCAGATCTCCGCGGCAGAACATAACCATTTTGATGGCAGAGGTCTTTACATCCTTATCCTGGTTCGGATAGGTGCCGGCTTTGATTGTGTAGTCGGTGTACCAGGGGTACTTGGCCTTCAGTTCCTTCATCAGGTTATCGTCAATGGGCACCAGGTGCGCTCCGCTGGTCAGGGCCTGGGTAACGGCGGAAGCGGGAGCGCCGGACATAATCCATGCGCCGTCGATGGAACCGTTCTGCAGCATATCTGCCGCATCGCCGAAGGTAATGTATTCCGCCTTGATATCATCGGGGAACTTCATGCCTGCAGCGGTGAGGTGAGCTTCCGCTTCGTTATAAACGGAAGAGCCTGCAGAGGCTACGGCAAAATGTTTTCCCTTGATGTCCTGGATATTTTCAATACCGGAATTGGCACTGGCTACTACCTGGTTTGGATTCAGGTACAAACCGCCGATAACTTTCAGATCCGGATAGGCATGATCCTTGAAGGTATCCAGGCCTTTGTAGCACTGATACACATTGCTGGCAATGGCAATAGATACCTGGGCCTCTCCGTCGGATACCATATTCAGGTTCTCGATCCCGCCGGCGGAAGCCTGGCTGGCTGCCTGCACACCGGGCACATTATTGCTCCACATATTGGTAATGGCTGCCCCTACCGCATAGAGGGCGCCGGATGCACCGGCAGTGGGGAAATTAATTTTCAGTGTCTGTCCTGCAGCCGGTTTGGCGCTGCTGCTTTTCCCCTTGTCATCACCGCAGCCTGCCAGAGCCCCTGCCATGACCATGGCTGCCATGGATACTGCCAGTACTTTCTTCCAGTTTTTCATAGTTCTTCCTCCCTTACTGCAATTCTTCCTTATGATATTTTCTATAAATTCCGTCGGACCCGGATGGAAATCCCGGGAAGCGGATTTTATGCTGCTTCTGCTTCCTTCTTTTCCCTGTTTCGTTTCATCCACTGGTAAATGCATACGACTGCAATACCTGCGGCTCCTGCCGCATCAGTCCAGATGCCGGGCAGAAGCAGGAACGGCGACGAAGCAATAAGAATGACCCGCTCCAGCGCACTGCACCGCCGGAGAATCCAGCCTTCCAGACCTGCCACCAGGGCAAAGGTCCCTATCATGGCCGTAAAGACGGCCCATCCGGTGTCAAAGAGCGTAGCCGTTTTCGATACGCCGATAAGAAGCACCGGATTATCCAGGAAAAAGAAAGGAATAATAAATCCGATAAGCCCCAGACGTACAGCCCAAAGGCCGGTCTTTGTCTGGTCAGAGTCGGCAATGCCTGAAGCCACATATGCCGACATGGCCACCGGCGGAGTAATATTGGACAGGCAGGCATAAATCAGGCAGAACAGATGGGCAATCAAAGGCATGGCACCAGCCTTGATAAGGACCGGCACTGCCACCGCCTGCACAATGACATAGGCTGCCACGCCGGGAACACCCATGCCAAGGATAGCAGACATAATCATGACCAGGAACCCGGCCAGGTAAATGCTGCCGCCGTTGACAACGGAAAGAATGAGATACCCCATATTGAGGCCTAAAGAGGTAAGTGTTACCGTACCGATAATGACACCGATGATGACGCAGCATACGCCGACAGAAATGGCACTCTTTGCCCCTTCCACCACGGCTGCCAGAATTTTATCCGGCGTCATGCGGGTATCCTTTCTGAGCCAGCTGGCACCGATGGTGACGAAAATGGAAATTACCGCTGCGTACAGAGGGGTGAAGCCGGCAAACATGAGTCCGATAAGACTAAAAAGCGGAAGCACCAAATGGCCCTGCTCACGAATGACCTTCATGGCATCAGGGATATTTTCCTTGGCAATGCCGGAAAGTCCCAGCCGTTTGGCCTCAAAGTGAACCGCAAAGAGAAGGCCTATATAATAGAGAAGTGCCGGTGTCACGGAAGCCAGTGCTACATAGGTGTAGGACAGATTCAAAAATTCTGCCATTACGAAGCCTACGGCCCCCATAATAGGCGGTGTAAACTGACCACCCGTAGAAGCCACCGCTTCTACGGCTCCTGCAAATTCCTTCTTGTATCCTGTCCGTTTCATCAGAGGAATGGTAATGGTGCCGGTGGTTGCCACATTGGCAATGGCGGAACCATTGATCATGCCCATGAGTCCGGAAGCAATGACTGCCACCTTGGCAGGGCCGCCGGAAGTGCGTCCCACCAGAGTCAGGGAAAAATCATTAATAAAATGAGAAAATCCACTGTATTTCAGGAATGCGCCAAATACGACAAAGAGGAAAATATAGGTAGCCGATACGCCAATACCGGTACCGAGAAGGCCCTGGGTGCCCCAGAACTGCGTGATCAGCACACGTTTCAGGGTAAAGCCGTTATGTCCCAGATACCCCGGCAGATAAGCGCCGAACCAGTTGTAGGCCAGAAACAGCCCTGCCAGTATGGCCAGATTGCCGGATGCTCTTCTTGCCGCTTCAAAAACACAGATCAATGCTACAAAGGCAATGCCGATTTCCAGCGTATTAATGCGTCCACCGGTCTGGGCAATGCGGGTATAGTTGAAAATCAGGTACAGGAAAGAGCCTGCCGATCCGAGAATAAAGAACCAGTCCCACAGCGGCGGAATCTTTCTTCTCCTTTTTTCCTTCTTATAAGTAGGAAACAGAAGAAAGGTAAAAACCAAAAGGAAAATGCAGTGAATCGCCCTGAGGTTAATGGCACTGATGGCTCCTACGGTGGTGAAATACAGCTGGAATGCTGTCCACACGCATAAAAGAGCTATGATGATTTTCCCCATGGGACCATCATAGATTCGCATGCGGGAATCGGCATCCTTATCTTCCAGCATTTTCCTGGCCTTTTCGTCCAGTTCCGCTTTCGTCCCCTCTACATCTTCCAGGCGGACGTCTGCTTTTTCATTGTTCATTTGTCAAAACTCCTCCCAAACTTCTCTCCTCCGTGAAAGAAATGCTGACATATCCAGCAGGTCAGTCAGGATTTCCTCAAGGAAGCGGGGCAGCTGCCTGCGCCTCCTTAATCCGAAAGTAATTAATGAAAGTATACCACGAAAGGAAATCCTGTGCCAGTAGCCTCAGGGACAGCAGACTGCCCTTTCCGTTTCATCCCCCATAGCCTGTTCCAACCTCCTTGTAGTATAATAATTAATGTGATAATTATTCTCTATTACAGGAGGTTTACGATGAAAGAAACATACAGCAGAACTAAATCCGTCTGGCAGCGCATGAATAAAAAAGAACGCCAGGCTGTTATGGATTATGGGGAAAAGTACAAAGCTTTTCTTGATACCGCCCGCACCGAACGGCTGGCAGCGGCTGAAATTATCCGCCAGGCGGAAGACAAGGGTTTCAAACCCGTATATACCATGAAATCCCTGAAGCCCGGCGACCGGGTATACTGGAACCAGAAAGGCAAATCCGTTATTCTGGCAGTGATCGGGCAGGAACCGGTTCATGAAGGAATTAAAATCGTAGGCTCCCATATCGATTCCCCGAGACTGGACCTGAAGGCCAATCCGGTCCACGAGCAGGAAGGAGTCGTATATTTCCGCACCCATTACTACGGCGGCATTAAGAAATACCAGTGGCCAACCATTCCTCTGGCCCTCATCGGCGTCATTTATACCAGAGATGGAAAGAAAGTAGAAATCAATGTGGGCATGAAAGAAAACGACCCCATTTTCTACGTGTCCGACCTCCTCATCCATATGGCCCAGGACCAGATGAAGAAGCCCCTTGCGGAAGGCATTACCGGTGAACAGCTGCAGGCTATTGCCTGGACCAATGCGGAAGAAAAGACCAAGCCAAAGGAAGCGTTCATGAAATGGCTGAAAGATACCTACGGCATTGAAGAAGAAGATTTCGCCACCGCTGAATTGGAGCTGGTTCCTGCTACAAAGAGCAGAGATGTGGGCTTTGACCGCTCCCTCATCGCTTCCTACGGCCAGGATGACCGCGTATGCTCCTATGCCAACCTGGAAGCCATCCTCAATGCCAAACCCGGCGTAAAGACCCAGGCCGCTCTTCTCACCGACAAGGAAGAAATCGGTTCCTACGGCAATACCGGCATGGAATCCTCCTATTTTGTCAAATTTGTCATGAAGCTCCTTTCCCTGCAGGGACAGAATACCCTTCTTGATTTCTATGAAACCATGGAAAACAGCGAAATGCTTTCCGCTGATGTCAACTCCTGCCTGGACCCCATGTTCCCGGAAGTGTCTGAAAAAGACAATGCCTCCTTCATGGGCTACGGCATTAACCTCACCAAGTACGGCGGCGCCCGGGGCAAAGCAGGAAGCAATGATGCCAATGCAGAATTCCTGCAGAAAATCCGCACCATCTTCAATGAAGCCGGTGTATGCTGGCAGATTGGCGAACTGGGCAAAGTAGACCAGGGCGGCGGCGGAACCATTGCCTTCATGATGGCCGACTGGGGCGCTGAAGTAGTAGACTGCGGCACAGCCATGCTGTCCATGCATTCTCCCTATGACCTTCTCTCCAAGGCCGATGCCTATGAAACCTACCTGGCTTACAAGGCATTCTTTGAAAGTAAATAAGATGCAGTAAAAAAAGCGGCGCTGCGGCGCCGCTTTTTTATTATCTGTTTTCTTTGTGCGGGGTGTTGTATTCCCGAAAGTTGATGTGCCTATCCTGCATGGGACGGACAGGTCACTCCAAAGCGGTGCCTGCTGCCGCTGTGATTCATGAACTCATGAACCGCCTGCATGTCGGCACAGTCCTCTTCCTTCTAAAGAGATGCCGCAGGTAGAAGAGGAAATCCTGCTCTACAGTCTTACCGGCTCACATCAATCCTATTTCCCCGCCGGAAATACCTTATTCAAAAACCAGGTCAATCCCGCAAAGAGAGCCATCACCGCGAAAAGGAGCGGATAGGCGATAACCATCAGCATAACTGCTGATTCTACACTTGTCATGATTTCCTCCTTATCCCAGCACCGGAATCAACGCCAGCACCAGACCACCGGCCACCACGGAAGCCACCTGGCCGGCCACATTTACACCCATGGCATGCTGGATAATATAATTGGACGGGTCCTCCTTCAGAGCCAGCTTGGCAATAACCCTTCCCGACATGGGAAATGCGGAAATCCCGCAGGCACCGATCATGGGATTAATCTTTTTCTTCAGGAAAAGATTGGCCAGCTTGGCAAAAAGCACGCCTCCCACCGTATCAAAGACAAAGGCCAGGGCGCCAAGCACCAGAATCTTGAGCACATCCAGGGTCAGTATATTGTCGGCTGTCATGGTTGCTCCCACGGTGATTCCCAGGAGAAGCGTGACCAGATTGGACAGTTCGTTCTGCGCCGCATTGGACAGGGAATCCGTAACGCCCGATACCTTCAGCAGGTTGCCGAACATGAGCGCACCGATCAGAGGAACGGAAATGGGCGCCAGAATGCCGGCAATGATAACAACCATCAGCGGGAAAAGAAAACGGGCGGTCCAGGAAACCGGCTTCTCTTCCCGAAAAGGCATACGGATCATCCGCTCTTTCTTTGTGGTCAGAAGCTTCACAATGGGCGGCTGGATAATCGGCACCAGGGACATGTAGCAGAAAGCCGTCACCGTAAGAGGTGCCAGCAGATTCACTGCAAATTTCTGGGCCACAAAGATGGTTGTCGGGCCGTCTGCTGCACCGATAATGCCGATGGATGCCGCCTCATTAAAGGAAAATCCCGCCATAGCCGCCAAAAGAGCTGCTGCAAAGATTCCAAAATGAGCAGCCGCTGCAAACAGCATGACATAGGGAGCACGAATGAGAGGATCAAACTCGCACATGGCCCCTACCGCAATAAATATGAGAACAGGAAACAGCTCATTGGCAATGCCCGCCTCATACAGAACAGACAGGAATCCCGGCTCCCCGCCGCCTGTCGGAATTACTGCAAAATGTCCCGGTATATTGGCCAGTATGCATCCTACCCCCATGGGGAAAAGAAGCATGGGTTCATAATCCTTTTTGACCCCCAGATAGATGAGAATGCCGCCGATAAAAAACATCATCCATACCGACGGATCCCCCATGCCTGCCACACCGCTGAATAACTCCCATACTACATTTTCCCATGCTGTCATGAAGACCTCCCAAATGAATAAAAATACAATTTCCCGGCTTCGCTTTTTCTCTGTTCCTGATAGTCTGCGGTAAATTTCCTCCCTCAAACGAATAGAAAAATAATAACTTCAGATATATGATTTTAAAAAAAAGACCTGACATTTTTTCAATGCCAGGTCCTTCATTCAGGATGGATTTCCTACCCCTGTGCCATACGCAGGAAACAAGATATGTAATTCAAGAAACAGTGCTCATAAACACTTGCTTTATAAATTATATCCGAAAACCGGAAGAATGACAAATACAAGAAGTGCCCAGATAATGCCGGAACCAATAAATATACCTGCCGTAATAGCAAATCCCTGCTTGGAATTGGGAACTCCCAGAAGACTGAAATTGCCAAATACACCGCGGCGCACCATAAATCCATTGGACTTTCTCTGCCGGAACCATTTCAGCTTGTTTTCCTGTCCAATACTGTAGGCCACAATAACAGCCACTATGGAAGCAATCAGCCAGTACAGAAGAAACCGGGCTGCGCTGAAATCATGTACATCGGATAAATCAATTAATTGCATAGTCAAGACTCCTTATCAAGTGTAATGATATCAGTATTTTCAGTAGAATGCAAGAGGATAATAGAGGCCGTCAGGCAGTGGGGAGCAGGCAGGCAGCCCGGACAGACAGAACATCGACCGCCATGCAGCCATGCTTCTCTGCCCTCCAGAACAGCAAAAAGCACTCTCCGAAGAGAGTGCTTTTAATTGACGGATTTCTGAAAGAAATCA
>NZ_JBJEXP010000078.1:0-8089 GCF_051885895.1 Dialister sp.
CGTTTTGTCAAATCTTTTTTCAAAGGTTTTTCAAACTCTTTTTTCGTGACCGCTGTGTAACAGCTTCATGATAATATCATATTTGCTTTTCTCTGTCAACCACTCTCTATTTTCATAAAGCCTGGCTGGCGTTCAAGCGTATGTAATTATAGCAATTTGTCACATTTGTGTCAAATCTCTCTGCCAATCCGTTTTTCATTTCAACAGCTGCTGTTTTAAATTTATAGTGCAACTGTAATTATTTAAGTAAACCTTTTATTCTTCAAATTTTTCATTTAAATATCCGCTTATTTGATTTTTCTCATCTGATTTTCTGTATAATCGACGCTGTAATTCTTTGATCCCCTTATTTTTGCGCTTTATTTATTTTTATAGACTGTCTTTAAATCCTCGGGAATGTGATAATTTTACCCCGATATTGTAAAATATTCCCTTCTATTTAAAAAAGGACGTCTCCTGGAGACGTCCTTTTTCCCTTTCATGCTTGTTTCTCTGCGGTAAAGGTGCCGGTTCTGCTGTCATATTTCAGAAGATAATCTTCTGTATCACTGCCTTTGGTCAGATGAAGAATCAGTTCTTTCTTTCCTACTTCAAAGGAAGCACTGTCTCCTTCCTCCTGCAGGGAGGCAGCTGTAAAGGCACTGGTGAAGTTCCCTTTCTTATAGGCAATGATCTGCGTGCCTTCGGGACTTCCTGTTTCAAGAAGGTAATATCTCTGTCCATTCCCGTTATCAATGAGAGGCGTAATGGTCAGCTTGGCATCGGAAAAGGTGCTGCCGTCTCCGCTGGTGCCCGATGAAATTTTAACCGGTACTGCGGAAAGGGAGAGTTTGTTTTCTGAGGATGCGGTAGAAAAAATAATATCCGCACTTCCGGTTGTACCGGAAGTCATTCCTACATCAAGCCGCTGTTCGGAAGAAAGAGGCGCATGAAAGGCTGCCTCCCCCTGGTTCACTGCTATGATCGTTGATTCCCCCGTTATCCAGTTGGCAGATACACCTGCCGCCAGGGCAAAGGAAAAGAACAGGGCCGATGCAATCAGTTTTTTCATAATAGTCCTCCTTTACTACAGATATAGGTATTCTCTTGTTCTATTATAATGGAAACAGAATGCAAGGTAAACGGGAAAGCCTGTCCCCTTTCCTGTCTTTCTTTTAAGTAAATGTCACCGGCAAGAAAAAAGCATCACCCTTTGATTTTCAAAGAATGATGCTTTTTTCTATTTTGCTATTTCTTTCTTTTTTCTTCCCTGCCTGCTTTCCTGCCGACCTTTTCAGATTTTTTGTCCTGCTTTGCGTCTGTCTCCGAAGCATGGGAATGGCCGTTCACTTTCTTTTTGGCCTTTTTATCTTTTTTCAGCTTTTTCACCTTGTGCAGGCCCTTGTTTTCTTTACTGCGGGTCTGTTCCTTCGCTGCCTGCAGTTCTGCCGCTCTATCTTCTGCTTTTTCCTGTTCTGCCAGACGGCCGGATTCTGCATCTTCTGCTTCCTGCCGGGCTGCCAGGGCTTCCTTGGTTTCCTTGGACACATCGGCATCGCTCATACGGGGCAGAATAACGGTCACTTCCGTGCCCTTGCCTTCTTCACTGGCAATGGACAGAGTGCCCTTATGCTTTTCTACAATATGCTTGCAGATGGCAAGACCCAGTCCGCTGCCGCCGGTGGACTTGTTTCTGCTTTCCTCCGCCCGGTAGAAGCGTTCAAAGACTCTTCCCTGCTTTTCCTTGGGGATCCCTATGCCTGTATCGGAAATGGTCAGTTTCAGCTTGTCTTCCCCTTCCGGCACCAGCAGGGCATGGACACTGCCCCCTTCATTATTGTATTTCACCGCATTGTCCAAAAGGTTCATCACCAGCTCCGACAGAAGAGCCGCATTGCCGTAGGTATAAAGTGGTTCTGCATCCACATGGATATTGACACCCTTGGCCTTGGCCTGAGGCATGATAAGATCTGCCGCATACCGGACAAGACTGTCCAGGGAAACGGTTTTCCAGGTAATCGTAGTTTCCGTTTCCTCAATGCGGGAAAGGTGCATGATGGTATCAATCAGGGTAAGCATGCGCTGGGATTCATTCACGATACGGCTGCCGAAGAGTTTCACATCATCCGGTTTCTGGTACATGCCGTTGGCAATCATTTCTGCAAATCCGCTGATGGAGGTCAGAGGGGTCTTCAGCTCATGGGATACATTGGCTGAAAATTCTCTTCTCATTTTTTCCGCCATGTAGGATGCGGTCATATCACGGAGCACAATCAGAAGACCGGTTTCCCCGTCGGAAAGTTCTATTTTATTCATTACCATGCGGTAGGGCTTGTCGAAGAGGGTCATGGTATACTCCTGCCGTCCTTCGGTACGGTATGCCTTGCCGATGACCCGGAGCCAGTCCTCATTGTGATAAAGGCTGGCAATCCTGCGATAGCGCTTGTCCTCTGCCGGATGGAAAACATCTTCCACTTTACGGTTGTAGTCCAGAATTTCCTTATGCTCGTTCAGAAGAATAATGCCGTCGGAAATAGTATCCACCACCGTGCGGATGGTATTTCTTTCTTCTTCTATGTCATCCAGGTAGTTCTGTATCTCGCTGTGCTGCTCTTCCACTTTGCGGATAAGAGGATTTAATTCCTTATAGTCTGAAGGCACATCGTCCACCTTCTGTCCTTCCATAATTTTCTGAATGAGTTCTCCCAAAAGATGGAAGGGTTTCAGGATTTTTTCCGTTTCCCGTTCGGCAGCAAAGAGACAGCCTACAATAAATACGAGAAGGAAAAGGATAATTTCCGGCAGATAGGCGGAAAATCCCTTGTAAGAAACGGTACGGGCACTGGAAAGTCGAAGGATGGTGCCATCCGGTGCTTTCTGTGCATAATAGCTCTTGGGGCTGTCATTGGCATCTTTGTGAACGGCAGCGCCTCTGCCTTTTTCCATGGCTTCCTTCACTTCAGGACCGGCCGCATAGTCTTCATCGGTAATATTGTCGCTGTCATAAATGACAGAACCGTCGCTGTCAAGCCAGACAATATGGATAATCTTATGATTATCTTCATAAATGTGGGAAAGATAATCCTTACTTTTTTCTTCATCCTCCAGAGACACGGCCCCTGCCATGACACTGTTCAGATGCTGCAGTTCATGGCTGAACTGTTCCTGCATGCCCTGATAGTACAGAATAGCGGAAAGGATAAAAGTAGTCACCACGGACACAATGCCCATGAGCAGCAGACTTCGATAAATGCGGACTTTCATATATAAAACGGCTCCTGTTTAAGATTTTCTGTCTCCCAGGCGGTATCCCACCCCTCGGACAGTACGGATGCAGGCTCCTTCACTTCCCAGTTTCTGCCGCAGGCTCATGATGTGCATATCAATGGTCCTGCTCTCCATTTCAAAAGGAGAATCCCAGACGGCCTGCATGATCTGGTCACGGGAAAGAACGATGCCCTTATTTAATAACAAATAGCACAATAAGTCAAATTCTTTCAGCGTAAGCTGTACTTCTTTTCCTCCGGAAGTGACGCTGTGCTGCTCCTGGTCCACCACGATGCCGTTGAAGGAAAGCAGTTTTTTCCCATTTTCCTGGGGCTTTTTGGTACGACGCAGCACGGAGCGTATCCGAGAAAGCAGTTCCATAATCCCGAAGGGCTTCGTCACATAGTCATCGGCACCCAGGTCCAGTCCTTTGACAATATCAAATTCACTGGTTTTGGCAGTCATCATGATCACGGGGATAGACTCCGTTTTGCTTGAGGCTCTCAGTTTCTTCAGGATGGTCAGTCCGTCTTCTCCGGGCAGCATGATATCCAGAAGAACCAGATCAGGCAGATTTTTCTGAATGGCTTCATAAAACTCGGACGCTTCTCCAAATCCACCGACTTTATATCCCTGGCCTCGAAGTGCATAACTCACCAGTTCACGAATGCTTTCATCATCTTCTACACAGTAAATAAGCGGCATGTCCATTCTCCTTTAAAAACAGTCAAAGCCGGCAGAGGGCCGAAAGACCGCTGTGCCGGTTGTATTTTCAAAAGACTATGAGAGCACGGGCTGTATTCCATGTCATGGATGACTGCACCCGTGCTTCCATAGATTTCCATCATTCTTATTTTACCACATTAACCAAAATTACCGGATACGTAACGAATGGTTCTTTCTTTCTTCGGATTTTCAAAAATCTGCTTCGTGTCGCCGTATTCAACCATTTCGCCGAGATAGAAGAAAGCGGTCTTATCGGCAATACGCTGTGCCTGCTGCATGTTATGGGTAACCATGACTACTGTGTAGTTTTCCTTCAGTTTCACAGCCAGATCTTCAATATGGGCAGTGGAAATCGGGTCCAGGGCGGAGGTAGCTTCATCCATGAGGAGCACTTCCGGTTCTACTGCCAGCGCACGGGCAATGCAGAGACGCTGCTGCTGGCCGCCGGAAAGACCGAGCGCAGATTTGTGAAGGCGGTCCTTCAGTTCATCCCAAATGGCTGCCTGGCGAAGGCTCTTTTCCACAATATCATCCAGTTCGCTTTTCTTGGTAATGCCCTTCAGACGGGGACCATAGGCAACATTATCATAAATGCTCTTGGGGAACGGGTTCGGCTGCTGGAAAACCATGCCTACATGGCGGCGCAGCACAATGGGATCGATTTCCTTATAAATATCCACACCGGAAAGAAGGACCTGTCCTTCTACACGGCATCCGGGAACCAGATCATTCATCCGGTTCAGTGTCCGAAGGAATGTGGATTTGCCGCAGCCGGAAGGTCCGATGAGAGCGGTAATCTGGTTCTTTTCAATACGCATGGAAATCTTTTTCAGCGCCTGGAAAGCACCGTAGTAAAGGTCAAGACCCTTGCAGTCAAAGATGATATTAGAGTACACGGAAAGGGCGGATGCTCCGGCAGAAGCCTGAACGGCCATGGAATTGTTATTTGTCATCATGAATTTTCTCCTTCAGTTTTTCTGGAAATATACCGGCTCACCATTCTGGCTCCGATACTGAATACTAAAACCATAATCATAAGAACGGCAGATGCTGCAGCCGCGGTATCAACTGCACCGGGGCCCAGGCCTTCGGTACGGGCAGCCCATACCTGAAGCGAAAGGGTTTCGCCGGGGCGGAATGGATTCAACGGGCAGGTGGGAGAGGTAATATCCCATACATTCCAGTTAATATCCGTACTCATACCGGCTGTATACAGGAGAGCGGCTGCTTCGCCGAAGCCTCTGCCTGCTGCCAGGATGACGCCGGTCACAATAGGACCTACCGTAGCAGGGAGCATAACATGCCAGATGGTTTCAAAATGGGTAGCCCCCAGGGCCAGGCTTCCTTCCTTATATCCTTCAGGCAGAGCCTTGAAGGCATCATAGGTTGTGGAAGTAATCAGCGGGAGGGACAGAACAGAAACGGCGAGTGCGCCGGAGAAAAGGTTCCACTGGCTGTGTACCATGATGATAAACACCAGGTAACCGAAAAGGCCGACCACGATGGAGGGCAGAGAGGACAGCGTTTCAATCGCAATACGAAGGGTATTGGTCACCCGTCCGGGAGAGGCATATTCTGCCATGTATACCCCGGCCATGACACCGATAGGAACGGAAATGACCAGAGAAAGTACCACCAGATAAACCGTATTGAAGAACTGATTTCCGATACCTTCAGGGCCGAAGGAGAAAACCTCGGGCTTGAAAGCTTTAATACCGCCCCACACCACATAAAGTGTAAAGGCAATCAGAAGCAGGACGAAGGCAGCAGAGATAAGGTAGAAGAAAAATGTGGCTGTCTTATCTGCCAGACGGGCTCTTTTGAGTCCTCCATCAATGAGGCGGAGATCAGAAGCTTTAGCCCCCATTGAATGAACCGGCTGTGTACTCATGCCAGGGACTCCTTTCTAGCTGCAATCAGGTGAATAATGAGGATAAAGAGAAGGGAAATGATGAAGAGCAGAAGTGCCATAGTCCAAAGAGCGGCATTCAGTTCCCCGCCGTCCATGGCACCGCCCATATCAGAAGCAATAGCCGCGGTGAGACTGTTGGTTGGAGCAAGGATGCTGGTAGGGAATGCCTTCATCTTGCCGATAACCATGGATACTGCCAGGGCTTCGCCGAAGGCTCTTGCCAGCCCCAGGACAATAGCTGTCAGAATTCCCGGGAGAGCTGCCGGAAGAAGGACTTTGTAAATCATCTGCCAGCGGGTGGATCCCAGTCCATAGGCCCCTTCAATATACTTCTTGTTGACACTGCGGATCGCATCGGCAGATACCGAAGTAATGGTAGGATAAATCATGACGGAAAGAACGATAGATGCCGCCAGCACGGACTGCCCGTGGGGCAGATTGAATACTTTCTGCAGCAGCGGTACCAGCACGACAAGGCCTACCCAGCCATAGACAACGGAAGGAATACCGACAAAGATTTCTACAGCCGGCCGGATAATCTTTTCGCCGATTTTCGGTGAAATCTGTGTCATGAATACGGCCGTGGAAAGGCTGAAGGGAATGGCAATGAGAAGAGCCAGGGAGCAGGTGAGGATGGAACCCCAGATGAAAATGGCTGCCCCTACTTTTCCGCCGCCTACATCTGTATCCGAAGGCTTCCAGGCTGATGAAAAAAGAAATTCGCCTATGCTGTGATGAAAATCCGTAAATGTCAGCATGCCCTTCGCCAGAAGGAAACAGCCGATGGCTACTGTTAAAACAATGAGGAAGAAACCGCAGATGGTAGAAATGCTTTTCCCCAGGATTTCCCTCCTGAACATATGCTGCTGACGCATATTTCCGTCCATTCAATTCTCCTTTTTAAAGACGGGAAAGGCAGCCGCATTTTCATGCGGCCGCTTTTCCCGCAGCTATTTCAATATCAATTCTTTATCAAACGTGTTCGATAATTATTTTGTCTTCATCTTGGAGGATACGCCGTAGCCCTGTTTTTCAATTTCTACGCCATATTCATCGGAAAGAACATAGTCCAGATAAGCTTTGACTGCGCCGGTAGCTTCCCCTTTGGTGTACATGTGTTCATATCCCCATACTTTGTACTTGCCGTTGTAGGTATTTTCCAGAGTCGGTTCTACGCCGTCGATGGCAACTGCAGCTACATCCTTATTGTTGACGAGGTAAGGAAGAGCTACATAGCCGATGGCACCTTTGGTCTGAGCTACACTCTGAATCAGTGTGCCGCTATCATCGGTTTCAAGGGATTTGTTGGAAGCTTCTTCCTGTCCGGCAAGAGCCAGTTCAGTGAAGAGTGCACGGGTACCGGAGGTGGTCGGTCTGGTTACGAGGACGATCGGTTCATCCGGGCCGCCTACATCTTTCCAGTTTGTTGTCTTGGCAGTGAAGATATCCTGCAGCTGCTGGGAAGTAAGGCTCTTAACCTTTTCTGCAATATCCTTATTGACAATAGTAGCTACGGTCATGGTGCAGACTTTGTGATCTACCAGGCCTTTTGCTTTGTCAGCCGGAAGCTTTGTGGATGCTTCCACATCGGAGTTGCCGATGTTGACAGAACCTTCTGCTACCTGTTTCAGGCCGGTGCCGGAACCGCCTGCGTTCAAAGTGATGGAAACATCAGGATTCTTTGTTTTGAACTTGGCAGCTGCATCTTTAGCCAGCGGAAGCAGTGCGGATGAACCGGAAACGGTCACCTGCCCGGAAACCTTGCTGCCGGAAGCGGCGCTGCTTTTAGCAGGAGCGGAATTTCCGCCGCAGCCTGCTGCTGCTACCAATGCTGCCGAAGAAAGAGCCAGAGCCATCCACTTTTTAAGATTCATTATAAATCCTCCCTTGAAACGAATGCGTGTTGTTGTTGTTTTGCATATTTTTAGTCTATAGCAGGGATGTAAAAAACAAATCGGCCAAAAAGTATAGTTTTGATTTAAATTGTAAAGAGTAAGTAAAGAGAACTTTTTTCCTATTGGTTTTCCTTCGGATTGGGCAGTGATGAAAGACCGTCTTTCCTATATATTGAGAAATCGGATACCTTTCATAAAAGAGAATTAATATAAGCGTAGCCCCCTGCCTCTCCGGCAGCTGTTCCTTTCTTACCTCTTTTTCCCCACAAAAAAACAGAGCCTCATGGCTCTGTTTTATACTTATTATATA
>NZ_JBJEXP010000078.1:8189-36587 GCF_051885895.1 Dialister sp.
CTTTTTCCCCACAAAAAAACAGAGCCTCATGGCTCTGTTTTATACTTATTATATATATCTGTTTATGATCTGCTGATTATGCAGCATTATTTCACGCCATAGGCAGCAGCTGCTTCCCTTACCCAGTTAAACCTTTCGGCGTCAATATCCTTGGGTACCGTGCAGTCAGCTCCCAAAATTACGCCTCTGGTGCCTGCACGCTGCAGGAGGGATCTCGTTTCCGCTTCTACCTGCTCCCTGGTGCCGGAGTAAAGCACTCCTTCCGGGTTATTGTCAAAACCGCCGATCACGCAGCGGTGGTTGAACAGTTCCTCCCCCTTTTCCAGAGGCACTCCTTCAAAGGCCACTGCCCAGTTCACTGCCTTGAACGGATAGTCTTCATACCAAGTAAGGTCATTATGGCATCCCATATATCCGCAGATATGAAGAAGGTTGTAGTTGGAAACGGAATTGGCTGCTTCCAGCACTGCAATTTCCGAAGGAGAAATAAATTCCCTGTATTTTTCCCTGGTCATTTCGGGATGGGGAATATTCTGGACAGAAAGGTAAACGCCGTCCGCCTTTCCGTCAGCAATGACTGCCTTCGCCAGGGCAGCAATGTCTTCCGTAAGCACTGCCATCACTTCTTTCAATGCTTCCGGATCTTCTTTCATAAACCGGGTAATGACCGTTTTGGCATCGCTTCCGCTCTGCTGGAACTCAATGCAGCGGGCCGGAGCAAAAAGATTGTAGAACACCATAACCTCTTTGCCGTATCTTTCTGTCAGTATGCCGCAAAGCTCCACCTGCTTCTGGATCCATGCCGAATCCCTGCCTAAGGGCCTGATATTTTCAGCATCCCTGATGGACTTCAGATCATGGAGCTGTTCGTGGGGATAAAGGAAAAAGCCATCCGTCATGACCTTAATGAAATCCGGCTTCCAGGATTTGTAAAATTTTTCATGCCCCGCCAGGTTATCCACCCAGGCGGAATGATCAGCCAGTGCGTCTGCATGTCTCTGATCTGCCAGAAAATGATGCCAGAAACCGACCGGTACACGATCTACCGGTTTGCAGTCAAGAGCTGCCTGTACAAGTTCTCTCTTAGTCTGTGCCATAAAATTCCTCCTGCCTTGCTTCTATTTTTATCCCCTTCACCGGGCACCGCCCTGCGGCCGGCCCCTGTACCCTGTGGATTATTCCGGGGAAACAGGGTATGCCTTTATCATATCACAAAACAGGGCTATCCTTCTCCGTTCATCTTTTTGATTTCTTCCAGAAGGCTTTCCGCTTCTTCCCGGGATTTCTTTTCTCTTTCCTCATTTTCCTCAAAAGTCATATCCACTGCCATACCTTCATGGATATCCGGGAACCAGGCCGCAGGGAGAATCACCGTTTCCTCTTCGTCGGTAAGAAGAACTGCCTTCCTGCCTTCAATCCGGTCTACAATAGCTTCTTTTTTCATGATTCTCTCTCCTTTCTGATCTGATATGTGCTGCCGCTGGTGGTCAGTGTCACCGTTCCGTTCCTGTCCGTACGGTAAATCTGTACCTTTGCTTTTTCCAGCTTATCCAGGGTCGTCTTGTGAGGATGGCCGTAATCATTGCCCTGACCGCAGGAAATCAATGCAGCTTTCGGTGATACCGCCTTCAGAAAAGCGGGAGATGTACTGGTACGGCTGCCGTGATGACCTGTTTTCAGTACATCGCTCTTCAGTGTGCCTCCCTGGTCAAGAATGGTTTTCTCTTCCTCTTTTTCCGCATCGCCGGTGAACATCATGGAAAAGTTTCCGTATGTCAGCCGTCCTACAATGGAATTATTATTGAAATCGGAATTTCCCTTCTGGTCCTTGATCACCTTCACCGGCCCCAGCACATGGAATCTGACACCGTCAAAAAATTCCAGGTCTTCTCCTGCCTTCAGCACATGATAGGAAATCTTCTTTTCCTTGATCTGCTTCAGGTAATTTTTGTAGGATCCTGTATTGGCAGGCATGCCGTCATCATAAACGGCATCCACCTTGAAATTTTTCATAATACCTGCCATGCCGCCCAGATGGTCCGCATGGGGATGGGTAATAATCACCTTTTCAATTTCTTTGACCCCGTATTTCCGAAGGAGTGATACCGTCTGTTCCCGATGCTCGATATCTCCCGTATCAATCATGACAAACTTTCCATCTTTTTCCAGAAGGAAAGCATCTCCCTGACCGATATCCAGCATACGCACTGTCAGCTCACTGCCTGCGGCAGAGGCTGTTTTTCCGCCGGAAGAAGATGACGCTCCTCCACCGGAAGAAGCAGCGCCTCCGCAGGCGGAAAAGGCAGCAGTCAGTGCCAGGGACAGAACCAGCACCGTCACCAGACGAAACAGTTTTCGAAATAGATTCATTTCATTCCATCTCCCGTTTCTTCCATAACCTCTGCCCTGGCCAGCGGCACCAGAGCCGCCAGATCACTGGCCCGGTAGCCTACCGGCGTTTTCTCCGCCGCCAGATCTCCTGCCAGTCCGTGCAGATATACCCCTGCCAGCGCCGCACCGGATGCATTCATGCCCTGTCCCGCCAGGGCTGCGATGATTCCGGTGAGGGTATCTCCCATGCCGCCGGACGCCATGCCCGGATTTCCTGTGGGATTCACCCAGGCCGAACCATCGGGCATAGCCGTCACTGTGGGCGCTCCTTTCAGTACCAGTACCACGTGGTTTTCCACTGCATACCGGATAGCTTCATCAATCCGCCCGGCTTCCACTTCTTTCGGTGATAAGCCGGTCAGGTGGGAAAACTCTCCCACATGAGGCGTCAGTATCAGCCGTCCCGGGCAGCGCTTCAGATCTACATTCTCTTCTTTCAGCGCATAAAGGCCGTCCGCATCAATGACCATGGTTTTATTCCAGGACATGACCATGTCCCTTACAAAGCAGCCCGTTTCCTTTCGCCTTCCCAGTCCGGGCCCCAGTGCCACCACATCGTAGGATTCCGCTCTTTTCAGGGCTTTTTCACTGTCTTCTCCGGTAAAGAAGGAGCCTTCTCCCAGAGAAGAGACCATGAGCTCCGGAATCTTTCCTGCCAGCAGTCTGGAAGCGCCGGCAGATGTGACCACTGCTATTTTTCCGCCGCCGGCATAAAGCGCCCCCTGCCCTGCAAGAAGTGCTGCGCCTTCCATGCCGTCAGAACCGGCAAATATGCCGATGAAGCCATTCTTTCCCTTATGGGAAATCCGATTCCTTACGGGAAGAATATTAAAAATATCTTCCTGTTCTGTCAGATGCACGGGGAAATCCATTCTTGCCTCGTCCGGAATGCCGATGGCAGAATACAGGAGTGTCCCGCTGTAGGAAGAGCCGGGATAAAGCACATGGCCCCGCTTCACAGACCCCAGAGCTATGGTATAGTCCGCATCCACCACCACACCGGCTGCCCTGCCGGTATCTGTAATCATGCCGCTGGGCACATCTACGGAAATAATGATGCCTTCCGCCTCATTCATAATCGTAATGAGCTGCGCCTTTTCCCCTGTCACTTCCCGGGAAAGTCCCGTGCCGATCAGGGCATCCACCAGAATATCCGCATCATGAATATAGGGTGCCCCTTCTTCCGCTCTGGAAATGGAAATCACCGGAATCCCCATTTTTTCCACGATGCTCTTGTACATCCGTGAGGATTCACTCATATGGGCCTCATTCCCCATGAGCAGTACAAGCACCCTGGCGCCGGCACCGGCCGCATAGCGGGCCGTCACAAAGCCATCGCCTCCGTTGTTACCCGTACCGCAGAGAACCACCGTAAAAGCGCCGTCCCATTCCACCTTGTCTTCCGTCAGGCGGACCACGGAAGCGCCGGCGTTTTCCATCAGCACCATTTCCGGAATTCCGTACTCCTTCATAGCCATGGAATCCAGAAGCTTCGATTCTTCAGTCTTTGTCAGTATCATGACTGCCTCCTGCCATAACCACCACGGCAATAGCCATATTTTCCTCATGAGAAATAGAAATGGACATATCCCGGATGCCCAGCTCCCTGGCTCTTTTTTCAAAGGTTCCTTTGAGATGAAGGATGGGGGCTCCCCATTTCGTCCAGGTCACATAGGCATCCTGCCAGGCCGAACCGAAAATGCCGATTCCCAGTGCCTTGCCTGCCGCTTCTCTAGCACCCCAGAGCGCTGCATAGGACTCTGCCCGTTTTTTCCCTTTCTTTTCGCAGTGCGCGATTTCCTCAGCGGTAAATATCTTTTCCGCCCGGGCCGGGAACTTTTCCAGAATACGCTCCCAGCGTTCAATTTTGACCAAATCCACGCCTACATGCATATGATTCTCCTTTACTGATGAAATCTGTACTTTCTTTTCTTATTGTACAGAAGCGCACCTTCATATTCAAATTTTAATAAAATATCCCCGTCCCCGTTTTTCTGCTTCCGGAAAATTCCTTTTCTTCTTATGAAAAACATGGAAACTTTTCTTGCCATGGAACAGAAAATATGATAGAATGGCATGGTATGAATAATGCGGACGGGAGGTGAAATACATTGCCACAGATTAAAGCTAATATGAAAAGCATGAGACAGGACGCTGCTAAAAGAGCTGCCAACGCTGCTGTTAAATCCCAGATTCACGGCGCTATGAAGAAAGCTGTAGCTGCTGCTAACTCTGATAACAAGGAAGAAGCTTTTCGCGCCGCTGTAAGCATCATTGATAGTGCTGCTCAGAAGGGCGTCATTCATAAGAATGCAGCTGCTCGTAAGAAATCCCGTCTGAACGCAAACGTAAACGCTGCCATTGCCAAAGCTAAAGCTGCTGAAGCAAAAGAAAAAGCTGAAGAAGCTAAGGAAGAAGCAAAGGAAGCTTACAAGGAAAAGATGGAAGAAAAGGCGTAAGTCTTTCAAAAAGAACTGTGCGAAATTATCGCGGCAGTTCTTTTTTATTGCTTCATACAGCTTACGTACCGGACTGCTGTATCCCCGAAGGCTGAATTGCCCATTCTGCATAATATTTGCAGGTGAGCCGAAGCAGGCCCTCTGTCTTCTCATTGGAGGACATTACTTTCCATGCATAGCTTTCAATCTGCAGAAATGCAGTTTCCCTCCATGAAAAAAAGGCTCTGAAAAATGCCGGGCATTTTTCAGAGCCTTTTTCGCTGCTGTTTCATTCATCCATATCGGCCTGCTTCCTCCAGGTGAGGAACGTACTGATACCGGTCCAGATGAGCGCCGCTCCTACCATGTACATGAAGAGCAGCCCCGCTGCATCAGGACGGAATACAAGGAGCAGTCCCAGAAGGATCTGTACCACTGCTGCAACCATATAAAGTCCCGGATTTCTCACCGCCTCTTTCTTTCTCGACCGCAGGATAATCATGAAGATACCCCGGAGAAGGATATAGAGCGCAAAGAGAAGGGGCAGCATGGAAGCCACTACCGCAAAGGCCAGGGACATCATCATCCAAAGACCAAAGGCTACATCAAGGACAGCGATAAGCAGGTGCCACAGGGAACGGTACTGGCTGTCTGTTTTGATATAGCGGAGAATCTGGCATACACCGCCCAGCACAAGGACAAAGCCTAAATAGTAGCCCACTGCCAGAAGGGAAGCCGCCGGCTGCGCAATACAGAAAATGCCGGCGCCGATAAACAAAATACTGCCGATAAAAAGCAGTGCTGATGGAAGCATATATATCGCCTCTTTCAAGAAAAATAATAAACCCCTTTGGAATAAAAATCCTCTTGAAATCTGATTGAACGGAAAGCGCTGATGCAATCCATGCATCCGTGTTTCCTTAATCAATGCTTCCTCACTTTATCTCCTGCTTATATTATAGTCCTTTTATACTCCCTGTTCCACATACAGCCTGTGCAAATAAAAAGGATGGAAATCCTGCTTCTGATTTCCATCCTTTCTTCTGACCGGAATCATTCCGTCAGCTTCAGCATGCTTTCCAGATCCTCCGCATGGAAGGAAGGGCAGGCCGGCTTTTCCTTCAGTACTGCCGTCACATAGGACAGAGCTGCTGCTACACCGGTTACCAGTCCCTCTTCTGCAATGTCGAACTTCGGCGTATGATGAGGGCTGCCGCTTCCCACCTTCGGATCATAAATGCCGGTAAAGAAGAAAACGCCGGGCCAGGTGGATTCCGTAATGGAAAAGGTTTCCGTAGCCATCCACATGGGGCAGTCCTTATCCAGGGCGTCTTCTCCCAGCTGCTCCGTTACCGCCTTCCGTGCCAGGTCCACACATTCCTTCGTATTCACGGTGACCGGGAAATACTGATCTTCCACTACTTCCACCGTGCAGCCGTGAAGAGCCGCTGTATGCTGTGTCACTTCCAGAAGAGTCTTCCGGAAAGCCAGGCCGTCTTCATTCTTCGTGCAGCGGGCAGTGCCGGCAAACATAAGCTCTGAAGGAATAATATTCGGTTCATGCCCCGACTCCACGGAACCGAAGGAATAGGTAAAGCTGTCAGTGGGCGCAGTCATGCGCATGCGGTAGGACCGAAGCTCCGACGCAATAGACACAAAGCATTCAATGGGGCTCACCGCCATATCGGGACGGGAACCATGTCCGCTCTTTCCATGAAGCTTGATCCGGAAGAAATAGGCTCCTGCCATGGTAGTGCCATAGAGAATACCCACCTTTCCTGCGGGAAGATCCCACTTGACATGGGTGCCGAAGCAGGTATCCACATGGATGGAATGGTCCCGAAGATAGCGAAGCATGGGAGCAATTCCTCTTTCCCCCATTTCCTCTGCCTCTTCGAACATAAGCACGATTTTTCCTTCCCATTCATCCCGGTGAGAAGCCAGAATCTTGGCCTCCGTCAGGAGCATGGCCATATGGCCGTCATGGCCACAGGCGTGCATTACCCCTTCATTTCTGGAAATGCATACCCGTTTCCGGGACAGGTTTTCCGCATCTTCCCGAATGGGAAGAGCATCAATATCCGCCCGCATGAGCACCGTCCATCCCGGCCTGCCGCTGTCAATGAATCCGAATACCCCGCCATGGGGTACCCGGACTGTTTTAATATTCAGATCATGAAGAAATTTTTCTATGAAATCCATGGTTTGGAACTCTTTCTGGGAAAGTTCCGGATTTTCATGGAAATGGCGGCGCAGTGTGATTACTGTGTCCCTTTCCTGTTCAGCCAATTGCTTGCAATGCAAAAGTATCCCTCCTTATTGATCCGGCCGTTTTATAGCTTACGAGCCGCAGGCCCGCTGTAAAACAGTCTTTGATGGAAACACCGATACTGCTGGAGGATCAATGCTTCCTTCAGGAAGCGCTGATGCAATCATTGCCTGATTTCATTCCTGACTTTTCATGCAATGCCGGGAATGGGACGGCACAAACCGCCAGATTCCATAACGCAGCAGTGCATAAAAATTTTTATGAAAGCAGCCTCTATGAATAAATCAGTGTTTTCTTAATATACTCATTATAAAAATGGAAAAAATGCCTGTCAATCTCTCCTCCGCCACAGGTGCAGAGCTGACAGCACAAAGGCCGCCACTACAATGACAGAAGCGCAGAGCGTCATGAAATCCCTGTGTTCATAAAGACGATACAGGCTGAACAGGGCCAAAAGCCCCAGCAGCACCAGCTTCCAATTCACAGTCCCATCTCCTTTTCAAGAGGATGTATCCATCATAACACAGGGAAACAATGTATCAAAGGGTGCAGAGAAGGCAGTCCCCCTTCTGAAAAGAGCAGGAAGGAAGAACGGCTTCCGCCCTCTGTCCGCTTCACTGCAGAGAAAGCGGTACTACACAGAAGCACTGCCTATCATGCAGCGCCGATAATCCATGTTTCTGCCAGCCATCCCTCTCCACTTTTTTCATTGACGATATGTCATTTCGTATGATAAAATAATTACCGATATGCCGGAGTGGCGGAATGGCAGACGCACCAGACTCAAAATCTGGCGATAGCAATATCGTGCGGGTTCAAGTCCCGCCTCCGGCACCATATGAAATGCACCGATAGAATGAGATAAAATCAACTATCGGTGTTTTTTATTTGGTATTTTCCATAAAATTTCCAGTTGGATAATACCATTCAGAAATAGTATATCCCCTTGAGTTCCCGTTATAAGCCCAAAACTGGCGCAGGTAAGAAGTCTACGCCAGTCTCCGGGGATAAGACAATGAAAGGGTTCTTCCCATATAATCTAATCCTCTTATATAAATGTACAGCACCGGCCGGAAACAATCCGTATTTCGGCAGGTTCTTTTTCTTTATATATAAAAAGAGGTGAAGGGATGATTCCCTTTCACCTCTTGCAAGCGTTATTTTATTTTTCAATGCCTACGAAGGTATATTCCTTGTCTTCAATGGCTTTCTTAATATCTCCATCAGCTACTGCTTTGTCCAGAGTAAGAACAGCAGTGCCTTTTTCATGAGATACTTCTGCTTTTTCCACGCCATCCAGAGCTTCCAGGGCTTTCTTGACGGTCATTTCACAGTGATTGCACATCATGCCTTCAATTTTTACAGTTTCTTTCATTTCTTTTTCCTCCTTTGGAAATATGATGCCTTTATATTCATAATCCGCCTTGGCCAGCACATCTTTCATGGCTGCCTCGTCGGGTTGTGAGCTGTAGATAATCTGTACCTGTCCGGTGGTATGGTCTGCTTTGGCACTTTTAATGAAAGGCAGGGATTCCAGTGCCTTCTTCACATGGCGCTCGCAGTTTTCGCACATCATGCCTCCCACCAGGACCACCGCTTCCTTTTCAGAAAGGGAAGGTTTGGTTTCAGGGGAAATCCCCTTGTATATATAATCCGCTTCTTCTATGGCTTCTTTCATTTTATTTTCATCAAGAGGCCTGGAGGCGGTTATTTTTACTTTTCCTGTATGGAAATCCGCTTTTGCGGAAGTAATGAAGGGAAGAGCTGTCAGCGCCTCGCTCACATGGCGTTCGCAGTTGGTGCAGGTCATGCCGTCAACGAGGATTTCCTTTTCCTCCTTCACTGCCGGTTCTGCGGTCTTCTCTTCTCTGCGGGACGGAGCCTGCAGTTCCGGAAGTTCTACGGATTTTTTCTTTTTATCATGGGAACTGTTATGGATATGGAAGAAATTCAGCCGCAGTGCATTCATGCAGACGGTAAAGCTGGAGAGGGACATGGCAGCCGCACCCCACATGGGGTTCATCCGGATGCCGGGATAGAGTCCTGCAGCCATTGGAATCAGAAGTACATTGTAGGCAAAAGCCCAGAAAAGATTTTCATGAATATTTTTCAGAGTTTCCCGGGAAAGCCGTACCGCAGCGGATACATCGGTCAGACGGGAATTCATCAGCACAATGTCAGCGGAATCAATGGCCACATCCGTACCGGCGCCGATGGCAATCCCTGTATCCGCTTTGACCAGGGCAGGAGCATCGTTGATACCATCCCCCACCATAGCTACTCGGCCGTAGGCCTGGAGCTCGCGGATCACCGCTTCTTTACCGTCAGGCAGTACACCGGCAATGACCCGGTCCACGCCTGCTTTTTTAGCAATCGCAGCGGCTGTCTTTTCATTGTCTCCGGTCAGCATGACCACCTGAATGCCCATATTCTGCAGTTCACGGACTGCCTGGGCAGAGTCCTTCTTGATTACATCGGCTACAGCAATGAATCCGAGAAGCTTTCCATTTTCTTCAAAGAAGAGAGGTGTCTTTCCTTCTTCTGCTGCCGCATCCGCTTTTTCTTTCAGCGGATCAATGGAGGTCAGGGTAGAAATATAGGAAGCGGAGCCTCCGTGAAGAGCTTTTCCTTCATAGGAGCCTGTAAGACCGTGGCCGGAAAGAATCCGGAAATCCTGGAGGGCAAGAGGCTTGACCCCCTGCTTTTCTCCATACTGCAGGACTGCCAGTGCCAGCGGATGTTCAGATTTCATTTCCAGTGAATAAGCTTTCTGCAGAAGTTCATCCTCCGATACGCCCTCTGCAGGAACAAGATCGGTTACCTGCGGTTTTCCTTCCGTAATGGTGCCGGTCTTATCCATAACGGCAATACGGATTTTTCCCGCATTTTCCAGAGCTTCACTGGTTTTAAAGAGAATGCCGTTTTTAGCGCCCTGTCCGTTTCCTACCATAATGGCGACAGGAGTAGCAAGACCAAGGGCACAGGGGCAGGAAATAACGAGAACGCAGATAGCGTATTCCAGGGCCGTGGAAACCGGTGCTCCCAGGAATGTCCATACCAGGAATACCAGAACCGCAATAAGAATAACCGCTGGAACAAAGACGGCAGATACCTGATCCGCAATACGGGCAATGGGTGCCTTGGTGGCAGCTGCATCGCTGACCATCTGTATGATCTGGGCAAAGGTGGTATCTTCTCCTACCCGCAGCGCCCGTGCACGGATATAGCCGTTGGTATTCATGGTGGCGGCACTGATGCGGTCTCCGGGCTTTTTATCCACCGGCACCGATTCACCGGTGAGGGCAGATTCATCCACCGCGGTTTCGCCTTCCAGAATTTCACCGTCTACCGGTACTGATTCGCCGGGCTTAACAATAAAGATATCTCCCTTGGTCACTTCTTCCACGGGAATCTGTTCCTGCCGGCCGTCCCGTTCTACCAGTGCCGTTTTCGGAGCCATTTTCATGAGACTCTTCAGTGCATCGGTGGTGCGTCCCTTGGACAGGGATTCCAGCAGTTTTCCTACGGTAATCAGTGCAGGAATCATGGCTGCGGATTCAAAATAGAGCTGATCATGGTAAAGAGGCATAATGTCCATATTGGACGCCCCTTCCGTAATCATCCAGGTCATTTTGTAGAAAACATAGAGAGACCACACAAAGGATACGGAAGAGCCCAGGGCCACCAGCGTATCCATATTGGGCGCGCCGTGGGACAGGGATTTAAATCCGGAAGTGAAAAAGGCACGGTTCACGGCCATGACAATAAGAGCCAGCAGCATTTCCGTCAGGGCAATGCCCAGATGATTATGATCCAGGAAATAGGGAACCGGCAGTCCCAGCATATTATGTCCCATGGTGAAATACATAAGCACCGCAAGGAACAGAATGGAAATCACAAGCCTTCTTTTCAGCTTTGGCGTTTCGTGATCTTCCAGGGCTTTTTTCTCTGCTTCCAGTTTGGACATGCCCGCATCGGAAGAAGCATTCATGGGGCTTGCTCCATAGCCTGCATTTTCCACTGCCCGAATGACATCAGAAGCGGATGCACTGCCTTCCACGGACATGGAATTGGTCAGGAGAGAAACGGTCACCCCTTTGACACCGGGCACTTTGCTTACCGCTTTTTCCACATGGGCCTGGCAGGATGCGCAGGTCATGCCTGTAACCATGTATTGACATTTATTTTCACTCATTCCATCACCATCTTTCTATATTCTGCCCGGTCTGTTCTCTGTCCGGGCAGGCCAGAGATTTCAGAAATTTTATTTCATCACTTTCTGCAGCATGCTGCAGAGTTCATCCACTTTATCTTCCTTGCCTTCCCGGATGTCCTCCGTCACGCAGCCGCGGATATGGGCAGCCAGAAGAAGCTTGTTGAAACTGTTCAGCGCATTGGTGACAGCGGACACCTGCATAACGATATCCGGGCAGTAGGCATCATTTTCTACCATTTTTTCAATGCCCCGGATCTGCCCCTCCACCGTCTTCAGTCTGGTGAGAAGGAGCTTTCTTTCTCTTTCCGTTCTCAGGGTATGTCTGCATTCACAGTTTTCCTGTTCTTTCTCTTCGCTCATGGTTACCTCACATATATTGAAAAAATTATATCTTTGACGGCTATAATACTACACCCCCCTGGGGTCCCCTGTCAAGTGCAAAATGAAAGCTTACCAAAAATGATTTTGATTCTTCTCTCATTTTCTTCATTCATAAGCTTTCCAATCACTCCATACCTTCCCTGCATCGCTGATCCTGTCAATGAACAGAAGGCAGATTGTTACAGAGCGTAATCTGGTTATATATTTTTAAAGATTTTTGGCAATTTACATAATACCAGTGCAGGGCGTACAATAAAATTATTTCAAAGAGGCATCGACTGCATTGCAGACTCAGTGCTTCCGTAGCAGGAGGAGATATTTATGTCTACAAAACGCGTTCTCGCTATTCATGATTTATGCGCCTTTGGACGCTGCTCCCTTACCGCAGCGCTTCCGGTCATTTCGGCCATGGGCTTTCAGGTCAACCCCTTCCCCACCGCCATTTTCAGTAATAACCTCACTTACGGTGATTATACCTTTACCGATTTCACGCCCCATATGAAAGATTTTATGGATAAATGGCAGAAACTGGGCTTTACCTATGATGCTATCTACAGCGGTTTCCTGGCTGATGCAGGCCAGATTTCCATCGTGCTGGACGCTATTTCCCGGTTTGCCGGAAAGGATACCCTGGTGGTGGTAGACCCGGCCATGGCAGATGACGGAAAACTGTATCCTGTCTTTACCCCCGACATTGTAGCGGAAATGAAGAAGCTTATCGCCGCCGCTACGGTAATCACGCCAAACTACACAGAAGCCTGCCTTCTGACGGACCGTCCTTACGAAGACAAGCCCGCCGCATCGGAAGCACTTCTTTCCCTTGCCCGGGAACTGGCCGCCAAAGGTCCGCAGCAGGTAGTCATTACCAGTGTGCCTTCGGAAAAAGGCACCATCCGCATTGCCTGCTATGATGCCAAAGAGGGCACATACACCGATTACAAGGTAAAGCGCATCCCCTTTGCCACCTGCGGCACCGGCGATCTTTTCACCAGCGTAGTCACCGGCTCCCTTCTCCAGGGAAAGAGTCTGGCAGATGCTGTAAAGAAAGCGGCTTCCTTCCTCTCCTATGCCATTGCATATACCTATGAACAGGGCACTGATTACAGAGAAGGCGTGCAGGTGGAACCATGCCTTCGGAAGCTCTTGGAAGACTGATGGCTTTGAACAGCTGTCCGATGCCGCTGCAGAAACAATCTTTTAACATAAAAAAAACAGCCTGAGGGCTGTTTTTTTATGTCTGCTTATGTGTGAACACACCTCTGTTTCCTTATGGAAGGGTGGATTTTATTTTTGCCACATCTTCTGCAGCAGTCATATTCCAGGTGAGCGGTGTCAGTGTGGGGTATCCCCGGTGAATCCAGAATACATCCGTATCCGGCGCCGCATCGGGAAGCATTTTTCCGGAAAGCCAGAAGCCCAGATGTCCGGAGGGATCCTTCATTTCCCGGATGGAATTTTCGTAGCGCTGTACGCCCAGCTTGGCCACCTTCAGGTTCTCCAGAGAAAGTTCTTTTCCTTCTTTGGGCATATTCAGACTCAGGGTACCCTTGTATCCTTCCTCTACAAAATACTTCCGAATCACCGTAAAGGCGAAAGCGGATGCTTCAGAAAGGAAATCGGAATCCTTAATGGTTTCTGCCGAAAGAGCAATGGATGGGATGCCGAATACGGCGCCCTCCAGCGCTCCGGCTACGGTACCGCTGTAGAGGCAGTCCGTTCCGCTGTTAAAGCCGTTGTTGATGCCGGAAACCAGCAGATCGGGCATGTCGTTCCGCAGCCAGTGCTCCAGGGCCAGCTTGCAGCAGTCCGCTGTTGTTCCATTGCAGGAGAGGACGGAAATATTGTCTCCCCAGCTGTCCTTGTGCCAGAGCCGGAGATAGGTCTGCAGAGACAGGGAAGATGAGCAGGAGCTTCTTCCCCGGTTCGGCGCAATCACGGTGACCCGGCCCAGGGCAGACAGCTTTTTTGCCATTTCAATCAGACCGGGAGATTCAAAACCGTCATCATTTGTCATAAAAATATGCATGGTTCACCTGATTTCTTAAAGACTATATAGGGATAACTTTATTGTATCACATAAATAGAAACTACTCTATATAGTCTTCCTTTCTCCTTTTCCTCACCGGGATGCCGGCAGCTTTTCTTTTTCCTTCTTCAAAAAGTGAAGGAAAGAATGGTTTTCAAAGAAAAGGAAAATCATGGGCATAGCCAGAAGAGTAAAGACGGTAGATGTCAAAAGACCGCCGATGATGACCCAGGCCATGGAGCTTCTTGTTTCCGAACCGGCTGTGACTGCCAGAGCGGTAGGAAGCATGCCAACGATCATGGTAAAGGTCGTCATGAGGATCGGGCGGAGTCTTGTTTTCCCCGCTTCAATTACCGCATCCCGCGGATCCATGCCGTCCCGGTGCATGAGGGTCAACGTATAGTCCAGAAGGAGCGTGCCGTTTTTAGCTACCACGCCGTCCATGACGATAATGCCGATCATGGAATAAATATTGAGGCTGTCATTCATGAGGAACAGAAAGAACAGAGAGCCGATAAGACCGAAGGGAAGGGAAAAGAGACGGATGAAGGATGTTTTTACCGATTCATAGAGAACCGACAGGATCATGTATACCAGCACCATGCCCATGAGAAGGGCTGCCAGCAGCTCCGTAAAGCTTTCATTCATGCTGTCCGCCTGCCCGGAAAAGCGGAAGCTTACGGATTTGGGGAGATCCGCCTGCCCCAGGTCCGCTGTCACTTCGCTGATGACCTGGCTCAACGGGCGGCTGCCCGGATTGCCTCCGATAATGACAGAGCGCTGCTTATCCGTACGGTTAATGGTAATAGGACCTTCTTCATCACGAATATCCGCCACATCGGATATATGCACCCTGCCGTTGGCTGTTTCAATGGGAATGGCGGCCAGATCCGACTTTTTATACGATTCACCGCCGTTGAAATAAACATTGATATCCGTGTCGTTGCCATTATTTTTCACGTCATTGGGCAGGACGCCTCCCCCACTGCCGCTGATGGCGGAAGAAAGGGTATCATAGAGGCTGCCAACGGTAACACCGTAATATTTCAATTTTTCCCGGTCGGGAATAATGGAAAGCTCCGGCAGGCCTTCCTGGTAGGTGGAGCTGATATCGGTAACGCCGTAATTTCCGTTTTTCAGAAGCTCCTGCACTTTATCCGAGGCGGTGATAAGATCCTGCATATTGTTGCCGCGAAGCTCCAGGCGGAACGCACCGCCGCCCTGGCCCAGACCGCCGCCGGACGTACCGGACACGGAAGCCTGGTCCTCTTTGATACGCACATCCCCGTCCGTAATGTTCTGGGAAATCCAGCGCCGCATATCATCGGTGATTTCCCAGATGGAACGGCTCCTGTCCTGCCTGTTTTCCAGAGATACCCGGATACGTCCCGAATTTACGCCGTTTCCGCCGCCCACCATGGCCATATAGTAGGTCACTTCCGGCACCCGGGACAGATAATCCTCCAGCTGCACCGCTGTTTTATCCGTCCGCTCCACACTGGCATCGGTAGGAAGCTTGATCTGCACATTAAATCCGCTTTCATCGGTACGGGGCATATATTCCCTGCCGATAATGCCCAGGGGCACCATGGCGGTAAAGAGGACAAGAGACAAAGCCACCGCGCCGAAGAGTTTCTTTTTGTTGGCAAAGCTCCAATGCAGGGCTTCTTCGTAGAAATTCTGCACCCAGTTCTCACAGCGGTCTACGGCCCGCCAGAGTCTGGTATCCGGCACGGCAAGTCCTTTGCGGAAGAGGCGGGAAGCCAGCATGGGCGTCAGGGTAAAGGAAATAAAAAGAGAAAAGAGGGAGGCAAACACTATGGTCAGTCCGAACTGCCGGAAAAACTGGCCGGTCATACTGGTCATAAAGGCGATAGGCAGGTATACCACCACATCGCAGAGCGTAATGGCAATGGCTGCCATGCCGATTTCCATACGGCCGTTTACCGCCGCTTCCTTCGGATCCTCTCCTCTGTCCAGATGACGGTGGATATTTTCCAGAACTACGATGGAATCATCCACCAGAATGCCTATGCAGAGCGTCATGCCCATGAGGGACATCATATTGAAGGTAAAGCCTGCCATGTACATGGCAAAGAAAGAGGCAATCAGCGAGGTCGGAATGGCAATCATCACCGCAGCAGCGGAGCGCCAGCCCCGAAGGAAGAGAAACAGCACAAGCCCGGTCGTAAACAGACCCTCCACCAGGGTGCCCAGGGTATTATGAAGGGCTGTTCTGACATAGGAGGCGGAATCGTTTACCACAATAAACTGATAATCCGGGTATTCCGCCTTCATCTGTTCCAGCACCTGCATGACCGCATCGGAGGTGGAAACCAGGTTGGCATTGCTGTTCTTATAGATGGAAATACCGATGGCATCCTGTCCATTAATTCTGGCGTAACGGGATACCTTCTTATCCTCCCGTACCACATCTCCCAAAGCGGTGAGAGGGATGGAATCCCCGCTTCCTGTAGTAAGATGGATTTTTTTGATGTCCTCTACCGAGCCGTACTGGGCATTGAGACGGATCTGGGTCTGTCGGCGGTCCGTATAGGAAGAGCCTGCCGGTGCCAGTTTGTTTTCCCGTTTCAGTGCGGTAATGATATCATTCATGGAAATGCCGTAGTAGGCCAGCCTGTCACGGTCCACTTTTACCGCCACTTCCTGATCTCTGCCGCCGTTCAGCTCCACATCCGACACGCCGTCGGCTTTGGTGAAATCATTGGTAAGCGTATTGTCCGCCAGAGAATACATTTCATCCAGAGGATGGGAAGAAACCATGGCCAGATCTACAATAGGCGATGCATCCATATCCCGCTTTTCTACCACCGGATCATCCGCATCATCAGGAAGACTCTTGCGTATGGCATTGACCTTCTGGGAAGCATCCACGGCTGCCGCATCCACATCGGCATCAAAGTTCAGCTCCAGGGTTACCTGGGATTTGCCGGTTCTGGACTTGGACGTAATGTGCTTGACATTGGATACGGATGAAAGAGCATCCTCTACGGGCTTGGTAATCTGCTGTTCCACCGATTCCGCATCGGCACCGCTGTAAGTGACGCTGACCACCACATAGGGCGTATTGATCTTAGGGTAAAGCTCCACCCCGATGCGGTAATAGCTGTAGAGGCCAAGGGTAACGAAAAAGAGGACAATCATCACGATGCCGATGGGATGAGTGACAGCATAGCGGGTCATATTGAACCGGTTCATAAGCCTTCCTCCACATCCACGGTCATGCCGTCTTTCAGTCTGGAAATATTGGTGACAGCCGCTTCATCTCCCTCGGAAATGCCCCGCAGGATTTCAACAGAATCATCATTGTAGAGGCCGACCGTCACTTCGACTTTTTTCACCTTATGGGCTGCATCAACCAGGAACACATATTTCTTTCCATTGTTCTCCAGCAGCCCTTCCTTGGGGATATAAAAGGTGTGCTTTCTCTCCAGTGCCGTCACTTCTCCGCGGCCGAACATGCCGCCCCGAAGTCCTGTATCCGCCGGATCCAGCAGAAGCCGGACCTTGTAGGAATGGGTGGTGCCATCCAGGGAAGGACTGATGTAAATCACCGTCCCCTGCACTGTTTCTCCCAGGGAATCAATGGACACGGGAACCGACATGCCTTCTTTCATAACCCCGATATCCTGCTCCGCCACAGCACAGTCCAGGTACAGGCTGCTGTTATCCACTATGGTGAGCAGCTTCTGCCCTGCCGATGCCCATTCTCCTTCTTCTGCCTCTCTGTAGCCGATGGTGCCTGCCACAGGAGCATACATGGTCATATCCCTTTCCTGAGTTTCCAGGGAATCCACGGTATAGGCCGCCTTGGCAGCCGCTGCTTCCTTACTGGCTACTACCGCCGGAACGCCGCCCATATCCTGGCTGGTCAAACTTTCCAGTGCGGACCGGGCTTCCATCATTGCCTGGTATTTGTCGTCCCGTTCCTGCCTTGACACGGCTCCTTCCTGGAAAAGGGTATCATACCGTTTGAAGGTGTCCAGAGCATGATCATAATCACTCTGGGCTTTCATGGTGCCCGCATCATAGGACGCCCTGCTTTCCACCGCATCAGCAGCCGCCTGATCGCTGCCGGCCCGGTTCTGGGCAAGGGAAAGGGCCACATCCTTTGTATCCTGGGAAATCAGGATGTCTCCTTTTTCCACCTTATCCCCCAGGTCCACGTACACTCTGTCGAGCCGTCCTGCATACTTGGGTGAAATATCCACCGACATCTTCGGCACCGTTTCGCCGGAAAGAACCACCCGCTTCATCATGTCCTTTCTTTCCATCTTTTCCACAGTCACCAGAGGACGGGCCGACACCTTCCCCGATCCTCCCTGGCTGCGGTGGGTGTAGGCATAAATGCCTGCCGCCATGAGCAGAAGGATAGAAATCCACATTATTGTTTTTATTTTTTTAGAGTGGAACAGATGCATATACATAAAGCCCTCCCGGCAGATTTTTCAAAGCATATCTTTCTAAAAAACGCCGGGTTCCTGCAGATACAGGAAATAGTTTGTCCCGGCATTTCCCTGCTTTCTTCTCTCAATATGCTTTTATTATACTCAACGGCCATGGCTTGGCCATGAAAGAGCCCCATTATTTATGAATATTTAAATACTGTCTTTATCTCTTCTCCTTTTTCTTATCCCTCATTCTGTAATCCTGCTTTTCCGGCTCCTTTCTGTCTAAAAAGGCATCAAAAAAGCTCCCCGAAGGGAGCTTTCCGCTTTCTCACGGATCGATTTCTTTTTTGCGGGTCAGCTTAGCCTGCTCGAAATGCATGCTTCTGGTATGAATGGTATGCACCCATCCCTTCTTATGACGGTCCTTCCAGCCCAGAATGGTGACAGGAATCCAGGAATACATGAATATCGGGTAAATCAGCCAGTACAGATAAATCTTGAGAGGCACTTCGATCTGCAGCAGCACGATGAGAGGCACCACGGACTGGATGAAGCCCAGAACCGCCCAGAACTGCCGGGGCACCAGCACATCATTGTACAGGATAACGGTAAAGCAGGGATAGAACATATTGATGTAGGTCATCACCAGATAGAAGGTGGAGAGCAGCAGGAAATAGTTCTGCAGCAGCTGCATAATACCGTCCAGAATGATAATGCTGTGTCTCTTGATGCCTTCCCTGAAAAGAATGGGGATATACCGTTCCGAGCAGTCAAACTGCCCCTGGGCCCACCGTTTTCTCTGCCGGCAGGATGCCATGAATCCCAGCGGTTTTTCATCATAGATAATGGCGTCATGCACCCAGCAGGTCCGGATGCCGTGGGACAGACATTTCATGGAAAATTCCATATCTTCCGTCAGGCAGTCGCATCCCCAGCCGTATTTCTTGACAATGTCCGCAGCAATACACATGCCGGTACCGCCCAGGCAGGAGGAAAGTCCCAGATTGTACTTGCCCAGATGCCAGAGGTGGTTGATTGTCCAGAAGGCGATGGCAAAGGTGCCGGATACCCAGGTATCGGTAGGATTCTTGGCAGAAAGATATCCCTGCATGACCTTCTGGCCCTTCAGCAGACGGTTGTTCATCACCGCCAGGAAATCCAGGTGCACCAGATTATCGGAGTCAAATACGCAGAATGCGTCATATCCCCTGTTCAAAGCAAAGATCTTGGGGAAGACCCAGTCCATGGCGTACCCTTTTCCTACCAGTTCCTTGTTGGTTCTTTCAAATACATAGGCGCCATGCTGGCGTGCCAGCTCCGCAGTGTGATCGGTACAGTTGTCTGCGATAACGTAGACGTCATACAATTCTTTCGGATACTTCAGAAGCTTCAGATTCTCCAGCAGGTCCGCCAGCACCATTTCCTCATTATGGGCAGGAATGACAATGGCAAATTTACTTTTGGGCGGTGCCAGATTCTTTTCTTTTCGATGCCACATGCCGCATACAGCAATGACTGTGTAGTAAATGGTAAAGAACGCCACAATCAGCTGTACAGGAATCATGATTATATCGAGTATGTGAGTCATCATTCGGTTCCTTCGCCATCTCCTCCGGCAGTTTTTCTCATTCTACGGGCTTTGCGCTTTGCTTTCCTCCGGTTGAGGAAGGTATTCATCATGCCGAACATAATATATCCTGCACAGAGAGCTGCTGCCCAGATGGGCCAGTAGAAGACGGTGCAGATAATGAAAAAGGCAAGGCAGATAAGCAGAGCCGGCAGGTGAAGCTGATCGGCGCTGGCGCCTTTATTATCAGGATAATGAATTTCACTGACCATAAGGAAAGCCAGGAGCAGTACGCAGAGCACAGCCAGCCAGTTCCAGATTTTTACGCCGGAAAGCACATAGGCTGCCACAATAACGCCGGTGGTCGGGCAGGGCAGGCCTTCAAAATAGCCATGCACGCTGGTTACCTTTACATTGAACCGGGCCAGGCGGAATGCACAGAATGTTCCCAGAAGAGCGCAGGGAATAAAGCCCAGCGGTCCCAGTTCATGAAGCTGGTAAGCATACATCAGGGCACCGGCTGCAATTCCAAAGGAAATATCATCGGAAAGGGAATCCAGTTCTACCCCCATGGGCCCTGCAGTATGCAGTGCCCGTGCCACTCTGCCGTCAAGTGCATCTGCCACCATGGCAATCAGAATGAATACTGCTGCCGTTTTGAAATTTCCCTGAATAGACATCATAATCGACAGCCCGCCAAACAGCGCATTTGTTGCGGTGACGGCATTTGCAATCCAAGATTTATTCACTTACTTCAGCCTCCCTACGACAGTCAGACCACCCTTGACTTTATCGCCTTTTTTTACGCAGATTTCACAATCACCGGGAATATAAAGCTCCGTACAGGATCCAAACTTGATCATCCCGTAAAGTTCCCCTTTTTTCAGCTTGTCTCCCAGGTTTTTCCAGGATACCACCCGCCTGGCAAGAATGCCGGCAATCAGAATAACCAGGATGGATCGGTTCTTTCCAGTAATGCCGATGGCTCCCCGTTCGTTTTCAAAGCCTACGCCCTCTTTATAGGCAGGAAGAAAACGGCCCTGGGTATAGGACTGGTACTTGATTTCCCCTTCCATGGGACTGCGATTGCAGTGCACATCGAAAATAGAGAGGAAAATCGTAATTTTATGGCATTTCTCGCCTAAAAAGGTATCCTCCTCCACGTCATGGGAAACATCCACCACCGTGCCGTCAGCAGGAGATACAAGAATATCTTCGCCTGGAACAATTTTCCCGTTCCTCGGCGGGCAGCGGAAGAAATAGGTAAAATACACACAGAGCACAAAAGGTATGACCGCCGCATAATACCACTTCAAATAGCACAGTACGGCTCCAATAAGAAAGGTCACCAGAATGAAAGGATAGCCTTCCTGCAGTATGATAGGTTTTTTCAGCATCACTTACTCCCGCGTTCTTTTTTCCATTTTTTGACAGCCCTCATAAACTTCGGAAGAGCCATCATTCTTCCGATACGGCTGGGCTGGAGATACAGGCGGTAAGCCCATTCCAGGCGGTGGGTCTGCATCCAGAGAGGGGCTCTTTTCAGATTGCCGCTCATCACGTCGAAGACACCGCCGATGCCCATGGATAAAACGCCCAGTTCCTCCTTATGGGCAGAAAGCCACTTTTCCTGTTTGGGTACACCCAGACCGGCAAATAGAATCCTGGCGCCGCTTTTCCGAATATCTTCGATAATCTTTTTTTCTTCTTCTTCATTGAAATAGCCGTCATGGCAGCCTACCAGAGAAAAAGAGCCATGCTCTTCCATAAACTTCTTTGCCGCTTTAGCTGCTACGCCCGGATTTCCTCCGAGAAAATACACCGGCCAGTTCATGGCGGCGGCTCTCTTTAAGAGTTCCACCGTCAGATCCGCCCCGGTTACCCGTTCCGGGAAGGGGGTTCCCAGTTTTTCACCGGCCCAAAGAACACCGGCTCCGTCCGGAACCACCAGATCCGCCTCATTCAATATGCGGGCCAGTTCTCTGTCCTCCTGGGCGATCATAATCATTTCCGCATTGGCCGTTGCAATCAGGGCGGGCTTTTCTTCCATAATCTGTTTTTCCGCCCAGGCAAGTGCTTCCTTCATGGTGACGGCATGGATGCGGATATCCATAACAATATGAGATGTCAACGTCGTATCTTTCATTTTGTACTGTAATTCGGAGCTTCCTTCGTAATGCTTACATCATGAGGATGGCTTTCACGAAGGCCTGCGCCGGTAATTTCGATAAACTGGGTTTCCTCATTCATGGCCCGGATGTCCGGTGTGCCGCAGTAGCCCATGGCTGCCCGAAGACCTCCGATGAGCTGGAAAAGCACATCGGAAACATGACCCTTGTAGGGGATCTGTCCTTCAATGCCTTCCGGCACCAGCTTCTTGGCATTCTGCTGGAAATAGCGGTCCTTGCTTCCTGCCTGCATGGCGCCCAGGGATCCCATGCCGCGGTATGCCTTATATTTCTTGCCCTGATAAATGATGGTTTCTCCCGGACTTTCATCCGTGCCTGCCAGAAGATTCCCCAGCATGACGGAGGAAGCGCCGGCTCCCAGAGCCTTGGCGATGTCGCCGGAATACTGAATCCCGCCGTCGGCAATAATCGGTACGCCGGTGCCTTCTGCCGCTCTGGCGCAGTCATACACCGCCGTAATCTGGGGAACACCGATACCTGCCACCACACGGGTAGTGCAGATGGATCCCGGGCCGATGCCTACCTTTACTGCATCCACGCCTGCATCAATCAGCGCCTTTGTGGCATCATAGGTGGCTACGTTGCCTGCAATCAGCTCCAGATGGGGGAAATCCCTGCGGAGACGGCGGATAGTCTCAAGCACGCCTTCACTGTGTCCATGAGCCGTATCAATAACCAGCACATCTGCCTTGGCAGCCAGAAGTGCTTCCACCCGTTCTTCCACATCCGGTGTCACACCGATAGCGGCTGCTGCCAGAAGACGGCCGTCTTCATCCTTCACCGCATTGGGATATTTCTTCATCTTTTCGATATCTCTGATAGTGATGAGCCCCTTCAGGTTTCCATCCTTATCCACCAGCGGCAGCTTTTCAATGCGATGAGCCTTCAGGATTTCCTTGGCTTCTTCAATAGTAGTATTTTCCGGTGCTGTCACCAGTCCGTCAGAGGTCATGATATCACTGATGGGACGGGACAGGTCAGTTTCAAAACGCATATCCCGGTTCGTAATAATGCCTACCAGTTTCCCTTCTTCCGTAATGGGTACGCCGGAAATATGGTACTTGTTCATCAGTTCATCTGCATCAGCCAGGGTATTGTCCGGAGAAAGGTAAATGGGATCGACAATGACACCATGTTCGGACCGTTTCACCAGCTTCACTTCTCTGGACTGTTCATCAATGCTCATATTCTTATGTATAACACCGATGCCGCCTTCACGAGCCATGGCAATCGCCATTTCCGCTTCCGTTACCGTATCCATGCCGGCACTCATAATCGGAATATTCAGTTTGATATTTTTTGTCAAGTGAGTGCTTACATCCACATCCCGGGGAAGTACCGTGGAGTGAGCCGGAATCAGGAGTACATCGTCAAAAGTAAGTCCCCTCTTGCCAAATTTATCTGCTCTCATCATAGCCTCCATTTCTTGAAACCAGGTTTCCATACGAATCGTTCAGGTATATGATTTTGAATCCATTAATTTAATTATTATAGCATAAATAGGAAAAGCAGGCAGAAAAGTTTCTTGTCTCCTGCTTTTCATGAGCAGAAATCCTGCAACTGCAGATAAAATCATTTCTTTCCGGTGATTTTTCCTGTCTGACCTTCCTCTTCATAAAGCCGTTTGAAGAAAGCACCGCCAAACCGGTGGGACAGTTCCTCCCGGAAATCCATGCCGCTGTCCACCGCCTGTGCCGCTTCCTTCCTGGCTTCTTCCAGCAGGGGAAGATCCCTTACAATGTCCGCCGCCTTCAGGTCAGGCATGCCATGCTGGTGATAGCCGAAAAATTCCCCGGAGCCCCGCAGCAGAAGATCTTTTTCGGAAAGGAGAAATCCATCCTGGATTTCACACATGATCTTCATCCGAAGCTGTGTCACTTCATTCCGGTTATCGGAATAGAGAATGCAGTAGGACTGGGCACTGCCACGGCCTACACGGCCCCGCAGCTGGTGCAGCTGGGACAGGCCGAACCGGTCGGCGCCGTAAACAAACATGATGGTGGCATTGGGTACATTGACCCCCACTTCAATCACCGAGGTTGCCACCAGCAGATTCAGCCTTCCCGCATGAAAATCTTCCATTACCCTGTCCTTGTCGCTGTTTTTCATGCGTCCATGTACAAGTCCTACATGGAACCGGGGAAAGATCTGCTGCTTCAGCTGCTCATACACCGCCACTGCCGACGCCAGATCCTGCTTTTCACTTTTTTCTACCAGAGGACATACCACATAAACCTGATGTCCGGCCTCCATTTCCCGGCCCATGAAGCGGAATACCCGCTCCAGCAGTGCACTTCCGACAGCATAGGTTTTCACCGGATGCCGTCCCGGCGGCATGCCGCGGATAGAGGACACATCCAGGTCCCCATAAATTGAAAGAGCCATGGTCCGGGGAATAGGCGTAGCCGTCATCACAAGGATATGAGGATACCCGCCTTTGGTTTCCAGCGCCTTTCTCTGCTTCACGCCAAAGCGGTGCTGTTCATCGGTGATAACCAGTCCCAGATGGGCAAAAACCACATCCTCCTCAATCAGGGCGTGGGTGCCGATAAGCACATCAATGGTCCCATCCTTCAGGCCCTTCAGGATTTCCGCCCGCTCCTTTGCCTTCGTCTGTCCCGACAGATAAGCTACATGAATGGGAAGGCCCCTGTAAAACTCCTGGAAAGTCCTGTAATGCTGTCCTGCCAGCACTTCCGTAGGCGCCATAAGGGCTCCCTGGTATCCATTTTCCACGATCTTTGCCAAAGCCAGTGCCGCTACCGCCGTTTTTCCGCTTCCCACGTCCCCCTGGACCAGACGCTGCATAGGAACCAGCCCTTCCATGTCATCCTCTATGTCTCTGAAGGCCTGCTCCTGTCCCTGTGTCAGATGGAAAGGCAGCTGCTCTCTGACGGCTGCCACCAGTTTTCCTGAAGGAGCACATTTAATACTCATCACATGCTTCTGCCGTTTCCTGCGAAGAAGAAGGATGCCTGCCTGCATGAAGAAAAGTTCCTCAAAGGCAGTACGCCGCCGGGCTTCCTTCTGCTCCTCCCAGTTCTTCGGATTGTGCATGGCTCTCGCTGCCTCCAGCCTGCCCATGAGATGCTCCTGCTGCAGCACGAAAGCGGGAAGATTTTCCCCCATATCCTCTACATGATCCAGGGCAAAAGAAATCATATTCCTCATCTGTCCGATGCGTATGCCTTCGGTCAGCGGATACACAGGAACCAGTTTCGTAAACGAGCGGAGCTCCTCAGGAGAAACGATTTCAATTTCCGCATTGGAAATCTGCAGCTTCCCGTAGGTATATTCTATTCTCCCATAGGCCAGCACATGAAGGCCTCTTTGAAACTGTTCCTCCTTCCAGGGCTGGTTAAAGTATACCAGAGTCACTGCACCGGTGCCGTCGGTGAGAAGCACATTCAATATGGTCATACCCCGGCGGGGTGTCATTTTTCGAAGGTCCGCCACCTTTCCATAGATCACGGCCTCTTCATCGGGACGAAGCTCCTCCATATCTGTGATTTTCGTCCAGTCCTGGTACCGGCGCGGGTAGAAGGAAATCAGGTCTTCCACCGTAGCGATTCCCAGCCGGGACAGTTTTTCTTTCATTTTAGGGCCTACGCCTTTGACATATTGTACGGAATCTGATAAATTCATGAAATAACCTTTCTATGATGCAGCAGGCCCCTGGAATATACCTATCTTATCCCGGTTTATTTTCTCCGGCCCGCCATGCAGTTCTTTACTTTTATTATATTCCTGAAAATTGATTACGTAAAAGACTTGCTTAAAAAAAGCAATTGTGATATATTATGAATGTTGCAATTGCGGAAGTGCAAGGAGGTGTAGCACATGGCTAACTATTGTGAAGTTTGCGGCAAGAAAACCGCTACGGGATTCAATGTATCCCATTCCCATCTGAAAACAAAGAGAACCTGGAAACCGAATATCCAGAGAGTTCGCGTACTGGTAGACGGACAGGTCAAGAGAATGAATGTCTGCACTCGTTGCCTTCGTTCTCATAAAGTAAACAGAGATATCTGATTTATTTGCATTTTCAGCCGGCAGAAGCCGGCTTTTTTGCATGGAAATTGTATAAATCTACACATATATAATAGGATAAAGAAAAAGGAGCGGTGAAATCATAGATCCTGTGATTTCACCGCTCCTTTCCATTATCTGCCTTTCACCCAGGGATGGTTGGACCGCCGGTGGCGTATCCGTCTTCTTCCCCAGGGCGATACCACTCTTCTTGTCACGGGCCCCACCTTTTCCTTATGAAGATCAGACAGGTCCCCTTTCAATTCCTGGTCATTCGCTTTTAGTTTTTTCTTCAGGGGAAGCAGCAGTTTCTTCAGTTTTTCCAGCACCTTCAACGCTTTTTCCATCCCTTTCTGCCGCTTCGGCCTGTTTCTGCCGGGCCCTTTCCTCGATTTTTGCCCGGTACTCTTCTGCAGTGCTCTTCATGTCTGCTTTTGCCTGGCTGGCAGCTTCCACAGCAGCATCCCGATAGCGGCCTGCTGATTCCACCACTTTGTCGGAAATCTCCTGGGCTCTGGCCTGGGCCGTTTCCGCCTGTTCCTGTGCCTGGATTTTCAGCTTGTTTGCCTGGATCTTGGCCTCCTGCATCTGCACCCGGGCCTGGGCCTTCAGCTTGTCCGACTTCAGCTTCATCTGCTGGGACTGAATTTCCGACTGGCGCTTCATTTCCTCCGTCTTCTTCTGGAGTTCACTCATCTGCTCCCGAGCCTGGGCCTTCATTTCATCTGCCCGGCGGGCTGCATCCTTCCTGAACTCTCTGGACTTGATGCGGGCAATGGCCTGCAGATCCCGGGCCGTCTTTTCTGCTGTTTCCTGGGCCACTTCAGAAGCACCCAGGGCCGTGTATTTTGCCTTTTCAATCTGTTCGTCAGTAACGCCGGCTTTCTTCAGCGCATCCACCAGCTTATTTCCCAGAATCCCTGCAGACTCCGTAAGCTGACGGGCCAGCTTGTCCACTGCTTCATGGGCCTTTTCCGGATACACATCATTCCAGTTCTTTTTCAGTTCCGCCGTGAAATCCTTCTTCTCATCGCCCAGAGGCTCGTCCTTCTTCGGATTCTCCTCCAGCTCCTTCACATCCTTTTCCCCTTCCGCTTTTTCTTCTTCAAAAACAGCGCGGTAGGGTTTCGTATCATCGGGCATGCCGTCCTTGATCCAGCGCTGGGCTGCCTTCCCGATACCATAGGTAACGGATACGCCGATAGGAATCTGCATAATGGAAATCGGAATCAGCGTAGCCAGTGTGGAGCCCACCACCGTGGCGCCCAGAGAGCCGATAAAGGACAATACGGCCTTCTGGTTCAGTTCCACACCGTATACCGTGCCGATTTTGGAAATCATGTACACTTCATTGGCCACCAGAGCTGCGGTACCCAGAAGAGGAGCCGCCACAATGACCCCGGCCCGGCCGGCGGCCCAGCGGATCAGCCCCTCGGCCTCTTTATCCCGGTCATCAATGATGTTGATTTCCATATCCGGCTCCGGAGAATCTACATGAACCTCCTCCGCCTCTTCAGATGGAGCTGCCGGTACAGAAGCCTCTGCTTTTTCCGCAGGAAGGCCTGCCGGTTCCTTTTCCGCCGGAAGCCCGGCTGCTTCCTTCTCCACCGGCGGTTTGGCCGTTTCCTTTTCCATCGGCGGCTTGGCCGTTTCTTTCACTTCAGGAGCTGCTTCGGGACGAACTGCCGGTGTTTTTTCCATATCTTTTTCTTCGCTCATAGAAACCTCCCTGCCCGGATGTCCGGGCCAGTCAACGACAGTCTGCATGTCAGGAAGCAGCTGATTGAACCGCAGAATCAAATTTCATAGGCATGTTTATCCAATGCTGCGTCATAAGCCTCCTGGAACAGCTCAGGAGAGAACTCACGCAATCATAACCGGACAAACCGGTGCTTTCCTCCTGAATCACTGATTCCATGCAGTACTTTTCAGACCATTCATGTATATATTATACCTAAAATATATCAAATGTACCAATAGGATTTATCTTTTCACAAAGCCCGGAAAAACCTGATGCAATGGCGGGTGGATTCCATTCCGGTATCAGTATCTCATCAGCCGTCGTCAGGAAGAATGAAACTGTCCCGGACGCAGAGGGAATACTGTAGATGGCCGCCCTCTATATTCTTCACATCTTTCGCTTAAAGTGCCGGTGTGGAGAATATACTTTTACGCATCGATCCTACTCCCTGAAACGGCATAGCAGTATAAAAATGATCCTATAACTGCACTCTGAAAATACGATTGTCCTTTCTATATTATTATATGGGTTAAAATCTGAAGAAATCCCGATATTCCAGTCATTTAACAAGGCAGCGGGCTGAATCGTGCGGATTTCTTTCCTGCTTATTACTTTAATACATGAACAGCGTTCTAATTGCAAAATAAATAACACTGGTTTTATTTTTCCCTGTTCCAATTTTTAATTTTATCCTATATAATAAATTTAGATGAGAGTTCGGATGAGGTCCGGGGAGTGG
>NZ_JBJEXP010000079.1:0-56206 GCF_051885895.1 Dialister sp.
TTCTATATCATTACAGAAACAGCATGGACGATTTTTACTTCTACAGATATGATTTCCGTTCTTCTGACTAATGGGAAGGAAGCCATGGAATTTCTGCAGTCCCATCTGGGATTGGGGCCTTTAGTTTTGATTCTGGTAGTATTTGCAGTCTATATGGCACTGATTGTTTGTCTTGTCATTCGAGGCAGTAAAATTGAAGCCAGAGAAATTACATATTCTTCTCGAGTAAGAAAAATTATCGTGGCGGTCCTGGTGCTGGCATCTTTTGTGACAATTGCTCACTGGATTCCCCGTATATTCCCTGCCTGGCCTTATCATGTTGCTTACAAATATCTGATGAATTCTCGGAAGGCAGCAGATGCCCATAATAAAAATCTGGAGGAGTTTTCTTTTATAGGGCCTAAGCCCGATAAATTACCTGGTACAGTTATTGTGGTTATTGGAGAAAGCGCAAATCGGAATCATTTAAAAGCATTTAATGAGAATTATCCAGCTGATACTACCCCATGGCTTTCCAGCCAAAAAAATAATAAAAGTTTTTATCTTATGACGAATGCTTATACTAATTATCCTCTGACTGCACAAGCTCTTTCATTATTTTTATCAGATTCAAACCAATACAATCAGCTTCCATTGGATAAAACAGTAACAATAACTGACGTAGCAAATAAAATCGGATATGATACTTATTGGATAAGTAACCAAGCAATGTCTGTAGATAATATTATGCTTGCTGTCAGTGTGCAAAGCTCAAAACAAGTATTATGGACAAAGAAAACAGCAGGTGATGATAAGCAGGTCATAAATTTATTAAAAAACATACCTAAAGAAACCAGCAATTTCATTGTCATCCATTTGGAAGGAAGTCATGATCGATATAAGGACAGGACACCACCCGATTTTGATAAAATAAATATAAGTGGTAATTCAACTAAGGTGAATGATTATGATTCCAGCATTAAGTATACTGATGAAGTCCTGAAAGGAATTTATCAGTATGCAAAAGATAATATGAATCTGCAGGCTTTGGTGTATTGTTCGGATCATGGAGAAGATATGCAATATTTCCATGGAGGCAGCCGTTTTACATGGGATATGACGTATGTTCCAGCCTTTGTTTATCTGGCTCCTGGTTATGAACATATGTATCCTGAAATTGCCAGGAATCTTGAAGAAAACAGGACTCATGTTTTTACGAATGATCTTATTTTTGATACGGTCTGCGGTATTCTCAATGCACCTAATACCGGATACAATGAGAAGTATGATTTGACGAGCAAATCATATGGATTAACCAGGGAAGACGCAGTAACAAAACATGGTGCGATTCATATCTCTAATGATCCAGCACTAAATGAATAGGATACATAATTGAATTTTGATTAGGAGAACTTATAAAATGAAAGACGATTTAGCCTCTATACTTGTATCGGTATATAATAAGGAAGAATTCTTGCCTAAGTGTTTGGAATCATTAAGAAACCAGACATATAAAAATATTGAAATTATCTTAGTAGATGATGGCTCTACGGACGATTCATTAAGTGTTTGCAAGCAGTTCGAGGAGATGGATCCAAGAATTAAAGTGATTCATCAGGAAAACCAGGGCCTTTGTGGCGCAAGAAACACTAGTTTGCAAAATTGCAGTGGAGACTATATATTTTTTGTAGATCCTGATGATTATGTCGATTCTTCTTTAGTAAAAGATACTATATCTGCTATGAAAAATTCCAATGCAGATATGGTTTTATTTGGAGTTAATATAATGAAGGGCGAAAAATGCACTGGAGGGAGGGATTGGAATGTAAATTTAAGTTCAGATCAATTAAAGATTATCTCTGGCTGCATAAATGGATGGGAACTTTGGGGACGTGCATACCGTCGTAATTTATGGAGTGGCGTGCTCTTTAATCCTGAATTAAGGACAAGTGAAAATGTTTATGTTACAGGGATATTGATGGAGAAAGCAAAAAAAGTAATAGCACTGCCCAAACGATATTATTACTGGCAAAGAGCTCCTCATGGAAGTATTGTACAAACTAGAAAAGCCAAAAGTTATAGAGATGAATGGATAGGGTGGAAACACAGTAAGGATGCAAATTCTTCTCCCTTATTCAAAGAGATTTGTGATAAGCGAATTATGATGTCTGCTACTACTGCACTTTTAAAAAATAAGAAAGATAAAACTTTGACTAAGGCACAGCAAAATGAGATTCAAAAATATTATAATACTCATTCAGACATTCCTTTAGGAGATGCAGCCGCAATTTATTATAGATATATGAAGGAAATTTTAGTATCCAAAATCAGCGGTAAAATATCAGAAAAGGCTATAAAAAGTGCTTTGAAATTATATGCCGTTAATTCTGTTCAACGAATTTTGTCAGACGATGAGGAAGCTGCCTTAATACATCTAATTATATTGCATAGAACAAATAACTTGCATGCTGAATATAAGTTGTTACAAAATGCCATTATTCATAGCAACAGTTTTATTTATAAACTGGTAGGGATAATTTTAAAATTAAAATAACCATGCTTAAAATAATGAAATAGAAAAGTTTCCATAACACCTGCGAAAGGAAATATAAAGAGTGGATAATAATAAGATTTATAAAACTATACCGGAATTAATTGCTCTCATTATGACATTACTACTTACGATAGGATATAAATTTTCATTATGGAGCAAATTCGCTTTGGCAGTTATTGTCCCCTTTATTTTAATTGATATATATTTTAACCATAAAAAAATAAAATTATCTATTAATAAACATATATTATGGGGATTTATAATATTTAGTATATTAATTATATTAGCTGGAGCAGTAAATAAGGATTGGTTAAGTATAAGAAAAGCCTATAAGTATATTACTTATGCTGCGCCTTTTTTCATTTGCATTTATTTAATGGAAAGATTTGATGTGAATCGTGGAATTCGTATTGGAATTGCATGTTCTATGATTGTTCTTTGTGGTAGTGGAATTTATCAATGGTATATATTACATGACTCTCGCATTATAGGAATTTTTGAAACTCCCAATGCACTAGGAATGACATTGGAATTGATGGTACCATTTTCGATTTCTTTTGTTGTACTTTCTAGAGAATATTATTTTAAAATCTTTTGGGGATTAATTTCTATAGTAGCGCTAGTTTGTATATATCTTACAGGATCAAGAGGCTCTGTCTTTGGGTTCGTAGGAGGAGCTTTTGCTACATACATTATTTATTTATTTAAATACAACTGTGCGCTGAATTTAAAACAAAGGGGTTTAGCACTAGTAGCTGGTATAATTATTTTAATTATGGGTGGCATCGCTATGATTGGCGTTAATTCATATCGTTCTAATGCAACAGGCGGAGAAAGAAAAATAATGATCGAATCAAGCTATCATATGTGGCAAGATCATAAATTTTCTGGAGTTGGTATGGCTCATTGGAAAGAAAATTATTATGGACAGTATCGACCAGAAGGACAGCATGAAAAGGGGTTAGATATGCCTCATAATCTGATTATTTTTTATATGTCTACTACTGGAATTATTGGAGTTACTGGTTTTGGTATTTATATTTTGTTTACGCTACTTGGAATGTATAAAATAGTTAAAAATGATATACATGTAAATTATGTCCATGCTGCAGGGATATGTATTTTTTGTGGGTTTGTTGTAATACATGGATTGGTTGATGGAACAATTATAAATACAAATATATCTAAAATATTTTATTTGCTGTTAGGATATGCAATATCATTAAATGATATAAAAAATATTATAGATAATCCAAAAGATGAAAACCATATAAGAGAGGCACAGTGCTAAATAAAATCACATAATAATGCGATTTAGGGATTTAATAAATTTAGCATGTCCTGATGATGATAGAGGAGCTTTGTGGTATGAATATATTAATATGCTATCCGGGAACAATTGAAAAAAGTGGGGGAATGCAGTTTATTTGTGCACAATTTGCCAATGCCATGCATGGACGAGGACATCGAGTCGCTGTTTGCTGGTATGGAAGTAATAAAATTAAATCTTTTTATCATTATTCAAATCAGATAATGTTCTTTTCTCTTCGTCCAAGCAGGATACCTTTGGCTATGGATTACCATGATGTAGGGAAAGATGTTCCTTTTATGAGTAAAACGGTACGGGAAACTTTGAGACTTTTTAGCAAAAAAGCTTATCGCAAGTGGAATGACCATTGTAAACAGGAAATACTATTCCCACAACTTCAAGAAATTGTACATACATTTCAACCTGATGTTATTATTTCTTTTAGCTCAGATATGACTCGCTTCTTAGGAACTATCATAGAAAGAATACCTACAATATCAATGATTCATACTGATCCAAGTCATGTTTTCGAAGACAGCTATTTTGGTGAAATAGCTGCACTTCGAAAAAGTTATGCTATTCAGGTTCTGTCGCCTTCTTATATTCAACTGGTGAAACAGTACTGCCCTGAAACAAGGATTGTATATATACCTAATCCGGTGAAACAGGTAAGACCATTGGCGGATTTATCAAAAAACAAAGATAAATATTATATTATTGATGTAGCACGAATAAATAAAAACAAACAACAACACGTTCTTATTGAAGCGTTTGCTCGCTTGGCTGAATATTTTCCAGAGTGGAATTTAGAATTATGGGGAGATAATAAAACTTACAGTACATATGTAAATAGTCTTATGCAGTTGATAAGAAAGTATCATTTGGAAAACAAAGTTACTCTTTGCGGTATTACTAATAATGTGGAAGAAGTTTATCGTAAAGCCGATATATTTGCATTTCCAAGTGCATATGAAGGATTTGGCTTGGCTTTAGTGGAAGCCATGAGTGCATGGCTTCCTGCTTTGGCCTTCAAGACATGCACATCTGTTAATGAATTAATAAAAGATGGTAGAACTGGGTTTCTTGTAGACGAAGATGTCGATTCTTTTGCTAATAAACTTAAATATCTGATGAAAAATAAAGATGTCAGGATTCAGTTGGGGAAAAATGCACAGTTGGAAGCTGAAAAGTATGCTCCTGCTCATGTCTGGAGCGCATGGGAAAAATTATTAGATGATGCCAAGTTAAGTTTAGGATAAGATTCTGGATATATTTTTAATTGTTATCTTTTGCGATATTGTATAAAAATTTGTGTATAAATGAAAATGGAGGGATAGATATGGATAGTTTTTCTTTTACATATAGACAGTATTGCAAGGATAATTCTTTAATGATTATTGTTCCCCACGAAGATGATGAAATAAATTTAGCAGGTTCTTCAATTATTACTGCTTGTCAAGAAAATTTGCGAGTTATTTGTGTTTTTTTAACAAATGGTGACTGGGAATATCCGGCTTTTGTTCGAATTAATGAAGCTGTGAAGTCACTCAAGATTATGGGGGTTTCAGAAGAGAATATTATATTTTTAGGCTATCCGGATGGAGGAGCAGCGGCTGAGAAGTCGATCTTTAGGATTAGTGCACCAAGAGAAAATCAAGAGCATAAAGAGACATATGGTACAGAAACTCATCCTGACTTTGCATATTCTAATCATGGTAGGCATTCTTCATATACTTGGAAGAACCTTTTATGTGATCTTGAAAATGTTATTCTTAAATTTAAACCTGGAATAATTTTAGCAACTGATTTTGATCGGCATCCTGATCATCGAATGGCAAGTATTGCCTTTGATACTGTAATGGGTAATATATTAAACGATTATTATGCGAATGGTAAATATTTACCTGTTGTATTAAAAGGATTTTGCTATTGTACCGGGTTTGAATCTGTTGCTGATTTTTATGGAAGGCATCTATTATCTTCTGTTGTCAATAAGGAAAAAATCCAAAGTAGCAAATTTGATACGGATAATCCAGTATATGAATGGGATAAAAGAGTGCGGATTCCGGTTCCAATTGAAACAAGATTGGATTTGAGACATAATTTGATTTTTAAAGCACTCTATGCACATGTATCACAAAAAGCAATTTGGAAGCATAAGCCGGAAAAAATTATAAATGGGGATCAAGTGTTTTGGTATAGGCGTACCGAGAATCTAATTTATAAAGGAAAAGTTAGTGCATCATCCGGAAATACTGAATATCTCCATGATTTTCAGATGATGAATACATTAGATATCAGAAGAGAAAAAACGATATATCAAGAATATTTATGGGTTCCCGATAAGGACGATACCGAAAAATGGTGCAGGTGTGATTTTTCTCGACCTCAGCATATAGAAGCAATTGCTTTTTATGGAAATTTGGATAGTGAAAATAGAATTTTAAAGGGACGCCTTGTCTTTAGTACAGGATATAGTTGCGAGGTTGGTAAATTTAATAAGATTGGTCGAGAAACACTTGTTAAGGTAAACCCTCAGGAAAATGTTAAATGGGTTAAGTTCGAAATAATTGAGAGCGAGGGGAATCAAGCAGGCATATCAGAATGGGAAATTCTAGAAAATATGAATGCACGTATTCAAGTTATACAAATTTGTGTAGATGGGAATTTTGCATATGACTGGTATGTATACCCTGATGAAAGTCCCGTTATCTCTGCATATACTTATGGAATTTATAGTGAGGTAAATTGGTTCATTGATGGTCAATGTACTACACTTAACGAAATTAATAAATATGTGAAACAGACAAAAAGAAAATTAAGAATTAGAGCCGAAGTAAAAGACAATCCGAATTTATGGTCAGAGGCAGAAATAATTCCAGCCAGTAGCTCTTATCAAATTCGAAAGAAAATAGGAAAGTCCTTAGATAAAACATATGTATATCTGGAGAAACAATTTCAAAAAGTTCCGCATCATAAATTGAGAAGTTTAAAAAATAAAAAAAGATAAAAGTTATTTTATCAGATATAAGATAAATTTTATGCTTATGTGGAGGGATATATTATGCCTAAGTATAAATTCCATATTCGTAAAAAGTTTAAAGCATACTTAAAACTATACTCTCGTTTTTCCTCCTTACGCAAAAATAATATAAAACTTTCACCTGAAAAATTATCAAGGATAAATTATCAGGATTTATACCAATTGCATTATATTTTAAATTATGATCAGTATAATCGGATTATGCATCAATTAGAGAACATAAATGCTGAATATCTGAGGAAAAAGGATAAAATTAAAATTTCTTTTGTGCTGCTGGATTCAGCCATGTGGTGTGGTGATGAGTTATATAAAATGTTTTCCATGAATCCTAGATATGAAGTGAATGTGCTTCTGTGCGAACCTAAATATGCATTAGCCCCATCGGCAAAAATGAATTTTTATTCTGGCGTAGAAAAATTAAAGCAATTTGGAATTAATGTTAAAATTGTGAGATTTAATGATGATTTTTATCCGAGCGCAGATATTTTATTTTTTTTAACACCATATTTTAAAGATATTAATAAGGGATTATCTCTTCGCAATTTGCCTCTCACTAAGTTAATCGCTTTCATTGATTATGGGCTATATACATCTGATTGGGGGATTAAGGGAGATTTTTCTATCCGGTATGTAGAATGGAGAGAATTCGTTGATACCAAATGCCGTCGGGATGATATTATTCGATTCTTATATCGAAAGGGAGATGGTATAGTTTATACTGGATATCCACGAATGGATATATTCTACCGGGATCAAGAAACACGTTATCAATGGAAAACGGTAAACCCAGCTGCAAAGAAAATTATCTGGGCTCCGCATTGGTCTATTGATAGTGGCATAAAATTTGCAACTTTTCAGAAAAACTATAAATGGTTTTATGAATATGCTAAAACACATCCAGAAACTACATCATGGGTTGTTAAACCTCATCCGGAATTAATGAATTCAGCGGTAAAAACAGGGATTTTTAAAAACGATGAAGAATATCGTAATTATATGAACGCCTGGAATTCTTTACCGAATGCTAAAGTAGAAACAGGGGCATACTATCAAGATATTTTTAAAACATCCGATGCAATGATTCTTGACAGTGGTTCTTTTACTTCGGAATATGTATATACTCATAAGCCGGAATTGTTTTTGACTCGTAAAACAGATAAATTTAGTACAATAGGACGGGCCATTATAAACGCAATATATACTGCAGATGGAAGTGATTTTAGGCGTATTCAGGACTTTATTGAAAATGTTGTTATAAAAGGGCAAGATCCACGTAAAAATGCATGTGAACAAGTCTTTAGAAAATATTTGGATTATTATACAGATTTAGGAAAACTGGCAAGTGAGAATATTTATAATGTGTTTTTCAATGAGTTTGAATATCGTAAATATTAAAGTCCATGGAGGGCAATTATGAATATAGCAATTATTATTGCAGGTGGTTCAGGGCAAAGGATGGGACAAAACATTCCTAAACAATTTATTAATGTTTATGATAAACCTGTGATTGTATACACTTTAGAGGGATTTCAAAGACATCCCCAAATTGATTGGATAGAAGTTGTTTGTCTAAAAGGTTGGGAAAGTGTTGTTTGGGCCTATGCTAAACAATTTAATATTACAAAATTGAAGTGGATAGTACCAGGTGGAAAAACAGGGCAAGAATCTATTCGTAATGGAGTTTATGCATTAGAAGATAAAGTAAACTCAAATGATATGATAGTGATTCACGATGGTGTTAGGCCGTTAGTTGATGAGGCGGTACTAACTGATGTGCTGGCAGTGGCGTATAAATATGGAAATGCAGTTACATCTATGCCTTATAATGAACAAATTTTTGTAATAAATAAAGATGATAATGGAACGACAAACCAATATATACCAAGAGAAACTTTAAGGCGTGTGTCTACTCCACAAGCCTATCGATTCAGCTTGTTGGATTTGAAATACCATGAGGCATTTGAAAGAAAAATAGGTATTTATGGATCTGCATATACCAATACAATGATGGTTGAATTAGGTGTTACTTTACATTTTGCATCCGGTTCGGAACGTAATATCAAGCTTACGACTAAAGATAATTTAGAGATGTTTAAGGCTTATTTAAAAATGGAAAAAGATAATTGGCTGAAATGAGGCATAGTATAAAAATGGACACTAAGAGAATATTTGATGATCCCTTACTGAAAGAAGATGTTTCAAATGTTGCAGCTTTAAGTTTGCCATGGGATAAGCTGAAAAATAAAGTAATAATGATATCAGGAGCAACTGGTTTGATTGGGACGTTTTTAATTTATGTATTACTGATGCGTAATACTGAAAATGCAATGAATTGCCAAATATACGCACTTGGGCGGAACAAAGAGAAAGCCGTAAGGAAATTTGGGGATTTTCTTAATAGACAAGATTTAACTTTTATTCCTTGTGATATCAATGAATCCTTAAAAAAAGCTGATATTCCTCATGCTGATTATGTTTTACATTTAGCAAGTAATACGCATCCAATTGCTTATGCTACAGATCCTATTGGGACAATTATAACTAATATTATAGGTACAAAAAATTTGCTGGACTATTGTGTGAAAAATGCTGCAACAAGATTTGTCTTTGCATCATCTGTTGAAGTCTATGGTGAAAATCGTGAGGATGTGGATGAATTTGCTGAAGATTATTGTGGTTATATTGATTGCAATTCGTTGCGGGCTGGCTATCCAGAAAGTAAAAGATGTGGTGAGGCGTTATGTCAGGCTTATATTAAGCAGTCAGGAGTGGATATTGTTATTCCACGATTTGCTAGAACCTATGGGCCTACGATGCTTATGAATGATAGTAAGGCAATTAGCCAGTTCATTATGAAAGCTATACATAAGAAAGATATTGTACTGAAAAGTAATGGCATGCAGCATTATTCTTTTTCATATGTTGCAGATGCCGTCTCTGGTTTGTTGACAATAATGCTAAAGGGTAAATGCGGTGAAGCTTATAATATAGCGGATATAGGATCTAATATATATCTTAAGGAGCTTGCTGAATTAATTGCTACCTCTTGCGGAAAAAATGTTATTTTTGCAGAACCGGATGCTTTAGAACAAGCAGGTTATAGCAAAGCAACTAAGGCATGCATGGATTCTACTAAATTGCAAAAACTTGGATGGAAGGCTCATTATAACATCTCTACAGGAATACAAAGGACGATTGAAGTTTTACAAAGATTAATAAAAGAATAGAGAATATTTAATTTGATTGCAATAAAACATAATAGTTGTTAGTTGTTGTCAATATTTTAATTTTGGAGATATTATCTATGAATATCACTGTGGCTCACTTTGGCACACATTACGTAGATATGCCGGGAGGAGTAGAAAAGTTAACCTGCTATCTTTCTAGTGACTTAGTAAAGAAAGGGTATGACATAACTGTTTTATATCGAGATGGCAAAGAAGGAATGCCATATTTTCCGATTGATCCGAAAGTTAAGCAATTTAATATTCTTTTTGAAAAAGGGCATAAGATTGTTTTTGAAAAATTGCCGTTGCTTTTGAGAGTATATCGGGAATTTATTCGTATTTTTAGCCAAAAGAAAGCACAGGGAGTCAATGCAGAATTCAAAGGAAGACAATATGGTCCCCGAATTCGTCATTTTTTGAATCAGTATCCGGCAGATGTTATCCTATCTTGCTCCGCTCCATCCACTAAATATGTGATTACTGATGGAGAATATAAAGGTCCCGTAATTACTATGTTTAGAGGGGATCCAGCTGTGCAAATGCCTCTTCTTTCATGGGAAGAGAGGGCTGCTGTTGCGAAAAGTGCAGCTATCCAGGTATTGTGGCCATCAAAAATTGATATAGCCAAAAAATATTTTCCCAATATTCCCGTTGTTGCTATTGGAAATGCGATTTTCCCTGCTGTTGTACAAGCCCAACCGGGTAAACTAAAGAAACGATATTTGATTTCTTGTGTGGGAAATATTTCTGGAAGAAAAAATCAAAAGCTTTTAATGCATGCTTTTGCTTCTATTGCGAAGCAATATTCAGATTGGTATTTAGAATTTTGGGGAGAGAAAAGCTCCCTTTATGCCCAAAGCATGGAAAAAGAAATCAAAAAAAAACATCTAGAAGACCGTATTTTTCTTAAAGGAAAAACTAACCATATTGAGGAAGTTTATAGCAGAAGCGATATTTTTTGCATTCCTAGTAAAAGCGAGGGATTTCCGCAGGGATTGGCAGAGGCTATGTCATCTGGATTACCATGCATTGGTTTAAAAAAGTGTGGTGGAACTAATGAGCTTATACAAGATGGAATTACAGGATATTTAGTGGATGATGATGCAAATGCCTTGGCGAATAGGCTAGAAGATCTTATAAATAATGGAGCTAAAAGGCAATCTATGGGAAAAGAAAGCAGAAAAATTGTCTCGCAGTATGAACCATCAAAGATGTGGGCGTTATGGGAAAAATTAATACATGATGTATGTTAGTTTTAATTGCTATCATTTTATTCATGAATCCATTTACAAAACTGCGAAATGCGTAAAATGATTAATTATTATAAAATTATTTGATGTTTAAATTGAGGAGGCAGTCATGAATATAGCAGTAGCAGGAACCGGTTATGTGGGGCTTTCTTTAGCCACGCTTCTTTCGCAGCACAATCATGTGACGGCGGTGGATATTATTCCGGAGAAGGTGGATATGGTGAATCATCGGAAGTCACCTATCCAGGATGAGTATATTGAAAAATACCTGGCGGAGAAGGATCTGGATTTGACAGCTACTCTGGATGGGGAGACGGCGTATCGGGATGCGGAGATCGTGATTATTGCCACGCCTACAAACTATGACAGCCAGCGGAATTTCTTTGATACTTCTTCGGTGGAAGCGGTGATTCGGCTGGTGATGAAGTGCAATCCGGACGCCATCATGGTGATTAAGTCTACCATTCCTGTGGGATATACAAAGGAAATCCGGGAGAAAATGGGATCCAAGAATATTATTTTCAGCCCGGAGTTCCTGCGGGAGAGCAAGGCGCTCTATGATAATCTCTATCCCAGCCGCATTATTGTAGGAACTGATTTGGCGGATGCCCGTCTGGTGAAGGCGGCCCATACCTTTGCCCATCTGCTGCAGGAGGGAGCCATTAAGAAGGATATTCCCACCCGCTTTATGGGATTCACGGAAGCAGAAGCAGTAAAACTTTTTGCCAATACCTATCTGGCCATGAGGGTTTCTTATTTCAATGAACTGGATACCTATGCGGAAATGAAGGGACTGGATACTCGGGAAATTATCGATGGAGTATGCCTGGATCCCAGAGTCGGTGAATTTTATAACAATCCTTCTTTTGGCTATGGCGGCTACTGTCTGCCCAAGGATACGAAGCAGCTGCTGGCGAATTACAGGGATGTGCCGGAAGATCTGATTGAAGCCATTGTGAAATCGAACCGTACGAGGAAAGATTTTATCGCTGACCGGGTGCTGGAAAAGGCAGGATATTACCATTCAAATAGCACTTATGATGCGGCGAAGGAGAAGCCTGTCACCATCGGCGTATATCGGTTGACCATGAAATCGAATTCTGATAATTTCCGTCAGAGCAGCATTCAGGGAGTCATGAAGCGGATCAAGGCCAAAGGGGCGGAGGTCATTATTTATGAACCGACCCTGGAAGATGGCAGCACTTTCTTTGGCAGCCGCGTGGTAAATGATCTGGCGAAATTTAAAAGGGAGAGCTGTTCCATCATTGCCAACCGCTATGATGAGGTGCTGGATGATGTGAAGGATAAGGTGTATACCCGGGATATTTTCGAAAGGGATTGAAAAAGCGCCATTTTCCATAAAATGAAAATAAAACAGAGCGGTACGGTTGGAGCATCCGCATGGATGTAGAATGAATCCACTGTACCGTCTGTTCTCTCCTAAAATGGCTTTTGCATGATAGAGCTGACTGTTTCACTTTTCCTATATAAAAAAGTGGGTTGGTAAGGTCGATGGGCAGGTGTTCGGAGAGTGCAATCAGGGCGCAGGGCGTTGGATGAGCGCCCAGGACGGAAGTTGGTTCTTTCGCCGCACATGTATGAGTTAATAACAAATCAGAAACATAGAAACTTTACTATTTGATATTTGACTGGATTGCTTTTTCTGCTATACTAAGGACAGAGGTAAGAAAGGACTTATCTCCACCATCTTGCCAGAGGAAATCCTGCTGCTGTCTGCATATAAACCCCGTTTGTAGATTCGTTTTAGCATCACAACCTCAACGATTCATGTGTTTTTCATAGTCAGATGAAATGTAGAACCGAGTTTGAGTTCGTTAGTGATGGCGGCAGGGACAATGAATCCCCTCCTTCCTCTGGCAGCATTCTAAGGAACCGGGTTTCCCGGTTTCAAAAACGCCTTCGTTCCCCGCAGACGAAGGCGTTTTTCCTTGCCTTTTTTAGGAAGCACAGATTCATTTCCGGGAGTCCCAGGAAGCACTGATTGATTCATAGGGTCTGCGCTCATAAGAATTTTTATGCGCTGCTTCGGCAGGAAATTCTTAAACAGCTCGTGATTTGCATCATCCCATTCTGCATGGCATAAGAGTTCAAGAATGAAATCAGACAGTGATTGAATCTGCATTTCTGCGGTCAAAAGACAGTATCCCATGGCATTGGTATCTTTTGGCTCATGGTACAATGAAAGAAAAAGGAGGTTCCTATGCTTATTCCTTATGCGGCTCCGGCGGAGCCATTTCACAGAGAGACGGAAGTGAAAAAGTCTGTTTTTATTGCCCATCTGGTGCCTGTTACCTCAGAGGAGGAGGCTGTCAGAGTGCTGGAGGATTTCCGGAAGCAGTATAAAGATGCCACCCATAACTGCTATGCCTGGCGGATCGGCACCGGGAGGGTGCTTGAGAAATCGGGGGATGACGGGGAGCCCCAGGGAACGGCGGGGCATCCCATGCTTCATGTGCTGCAGATGCAGCAGCTCACGAATCTGCTGGCGGTGGTGACGCGGTATTTCGGCGGGATCAAGCTGGGCGCAGGCGGACTGACCAGGGCGTACAGCTCGTGCCTGGCAGAAGCGGTGAAGGAGGCACCTGTGGTGCTGTATACGCCTCATATCCGGTATCGCCTGACTCTTCCTTACAGTGCAGTAGGCGGGTTTGAAAACTATGTGAAGGATAAGGACATTATTGTAAAGGACAGGCAGTTTACCGACCGGGTGACGATGGAATTTCTCTGCCTTCCGGAAAATGGAAGTGCTCACATCCGTTTCTTTACAGATCTCACCGGCGGAAAGGCAGCCGTAGAGGAAATAGGGGAGGAGTACGTGAAGATGGAACGGCCGAAGCGCTGAAAACAGAAGAGCTTTTTCATCTTTTTATTGAAATAATAGTCAATAGAACAAATTAAGCAGCTGAAAAAATACAGATATAATCGTAAAAGTCAAATGATAAAAATAAAAGTCAAAAATATTTTAGCACTCTATTGACAAGAGTGCTAAAAGTGCTATACTATAGTTGTCAGGAGGAAAGGGAACCGGACAGGGAAACCGGAAAGGTTCCCGGACACCTGAACATTAACATATAAAATAAAAGGAAAGAGGTCTTTGATGATGGGCAGCTTGATTCCATTTGACGGTTTATTTGGTGACAGTGTTCTGGATCATTTCTTTGATGATATTCCTACAGTTTATAAAGATTATGTGGCTGTACCGAAGGTTGATATTGAGGATCTGAAAGATCGCTATGAAATTACCTGCGATATGCCCGGGTTCACAAAAGATCAGGTTCATGTGAACTATGAAAACGGCATTCTTTCGATTGCCGCTAAACGGGAAGATCAGAAAGAAACGAAAGAAGAAGACAGACATTATATCCGCCGCGAGAGAGGCGCTGTTGGATTCCAGCGTCAGTTCACGGTGAAAGGCATTAAGGAAGACGGGATTACCGCCAGCCTGAAAGACGGTGTGCTGAAGATTTCTCTTCCGAAAGAGGATCCAAAGCAGGTAGAACAGTCTCATCGGATTGAAATCGGCTGATCCTTCCCAAGGCGCCGGTCCATCTGAGAAATCGGACAGGGCGCTGTGAGTGTGGATTCCAGGTGATGTGAATGACAATGATTCCATTGTGAGAAACCTGCCGTCTGAAGCACGGTCAGGCGGCAGGTGTTCATCCTTTATTTCAATTGCTTTTCTTACAACTTATTTATCTCCCTCCCAATTCTAAATTCTATTTGTTCATGCAAAACTACCCCTGAGCAGAAGCCTTCGGAAAGAGCAGTTCCTCTTTCCGAAGGCTTCTGCTTTTTCTATTAGGTCAAAAGAATGCCTGGGGAAGGGAAAATTCTATCTGTAATGTCAACTTATTGTTAACTATACGTAGAAACGCAATTGACAGATTACATTGTTTATTTTATACTTATCCATAAGGTAACAATTTGAAACGGCAGGTGCTCCATTTTTTGAAAGGAAGTTTTCATCATGGATAGTGCTTGTGCAGAAATTATCAAATTGGCTGAGAAAGTCATGGATGGCGGTGAGATAACAGAAGAAGAAGCAAAAAAATTAATCCGTACCAAAGATGAGGATACCATGCTGCTTCTGGCCATGGCGGATAAGATCCGTCAGAAGTTCAACGGCAATGCGGTGGATTTCTGCGCAATCATCAATGCCAGGAGCGGTCATTGTCAGGAAAACTGCAAGTTCTGTGCCCAGTCGGGCTGGTACCATACGGGTGCCAAGGTATATCGTCTCCTTCCGGAAGATGAAATTCTGGAAGCGGCAAAGAAAGCCAAGGCAGCAGGCGCTGTGCGCTTCTCCCTGGTCACCAGCGGACGGAATCAGGACAACCCCAATGAGTTTGAGGAAATCATCGATATTGTAAAGAAAATCCGCGAGCAGGTAGGCATTGAAGTCTGCTGCTCCCTGGGACTCATTACCAGGGAACAGGCCATTCGTCTGAAAGAGGCGGGCATTACAAGGATCCACTGCAATATCGAAACAGCACCTTCCTATTTCCCGGAAGTGTGCTCCACCCATACCATGGAGGATAAGGAGGATATCATTCGTACGGCCCAGGAAGCAGGCATCCGGGTATGCTCCGGCGGCATCATCGGGCTGGGAGAGTCCCTGGATCAGCGGGTAGAAATGGCCTTCAAACTGAAAGCCATGCATATCGATTCCGTGCCCATGAATATCCTGAACCCGGTGAAGGGGACGCCGTTCTATACGAACCGCCGTCTGCCGCCGCTGGAAGTGCTCCGTACATTTGCCATGTTCCGTTTTGTCCTTCCAAAAGCGCTTATCCGCACTGCCGGAGGCCGTGAGGTCAATCTCCGGAGTCTGCAGGCCTATGCGCTGACCGGCGGTCTGAACGGCATCATGGTAGGAGGCTATCTTACCACCGGCGGGCGGGATCCGAAAGAGGATATCCGCATGACCGAGGATCTGGGACGTTCCATGACGCAGCCTCAGCTTTGATTCATCTATTTCAACAGACAATTTCATAAGGATAGAAATATTCCGCACCATTGTGAAACACGAATATTTCTATTACGCATACACGTAAGGTTTTATCAAGGCAAGACCCTGTCATAACGGCAGGTGATTTTATAAAAGGAGTGGTTTGCAATGGAAAGCAGCTGTGAACAGATTTTAAAGTGGACTGAAAAGGTTTTAAACGGCGGGGAACTGACCGAAGAAGAGGCAAAAGCCCTCATCCGTACCAGGGATGAAGACACCATGCTTCTTCTGGCCTGTGCTGATAAGATCCGTCAGAAATTCTCCGGACGGAGCGTGGATCTCTGCGCTATTATCAACGCCAGGAGCGGTTCCTGCCAGGAAGACTGCAAATTCTGTGCACAGTCTGCCCGTTACCATACAGGCGTAAAAACCTATAAATTCCTTCCGGAAAATGAGGTCATTGAAGCGGCTAAGAGGGCAAAGAAAGCCGGAGCAGCCCGTTTCGATATTGTTACTGCAGGCCGTGACCAGAGAAATCCGAAGGACTTTGCGGAAATTCTCGACTTAATCCGTCGTATCCGCAAGGAAGTGGGCATCGAAGTATGCTGCTCCCTCGGATTCCTCACGCAGGAACAGGCATATCAGCTGAAAGAAGCCGGTATCAGCCGCCTGCACTGCAATATTGAGTCAGCGCCTTCCTTCTTCAAGGAAGTGTGCACCACCCACACAGCGGAGGAAAAGGCGGAGAATGTGGCCCGTGCCCAGAAGGCAGGCATCCGTGTGTGCTGCGGCGGTATCATCGGTCTGGGGGAATCCCTGGATCAGCGGGTGGAAATGGCTTTCCACCTGAAGGAAATGCACATCGACGCAGTGCCGCTGAACGTACTGAATCCGATTCCCGGTACGCCTTTTGAGCACAATAAGCGCCTTTCTCCCCTGGAAATCCTCCGCTCTTTTGCTATGTTCCGTTTCGTCCTGCCGAAGGCCCAGATCCGTACAGCCGGCGGCCGGCAGATCAACCTCAGAAGCCTGCAGTCCATGGCTCTGGCCGGCGGCATGAACGGCGTAATGATCGGCAATTACCTCACCAGCAAGGGCTCGGATCCCCAGGATGATATCACCATGCTTCACGATCTGGGACGTACCCAGACGGCGCCGAATCTGAACTGAGAGATAGTGGGCTGTTGTGCTAGTGTACTAGTGTGCTAGTGGACTAGTGAGTTAGTGGGACAGTGGGAAGGTTGTCCGCTGTTTGCGGAAGGACGTCAAACTTTCGGACGTCAGAAGGCTGTATTTCCGACCGCAAGAGGGTTCAGGCGCCTGTGGCGCCCGGGTTCAAGCAGCCACCGGGCTGATGCCCTGGGCTGTCTTGGCTCGGCCCACAGAGCGGGCCGGTTCAGAGGGTAGTTATAAAGCCCACTCCATGGAGGAAGGGTGGGTGCCCCCGGCGCCACTTTATATGCACCCGCAGGGCGCCACCACCACCCTTTGAACCCTTTGAACCAGCCCGCCTCTGGCGGGCCGAACCCTTTGAACCCGGAACAGCTTCGCTGCTCCCATAACAGGAAGAAGTGAAACATACCATATGGATGAAAACGTGGAATATATAGAAAATTGTATGGATAAAGTCCTTGGCGGCAGTGATATTACCAGGGAAGAAGCGGGAAGGCTTTATGAAGCGGGGAAAAAAGAGCCGCTCTTTCTCATGGCAGCTGCGGATAAAATCAGAAAGACGTTCTGCGGAGACAGAATGCGTTTCTGCAGCGATGTGAACGCCAGGAGCGGCCGGTGCACAGAAAACTGCAAATTCTGCGCCCAGTCCGGCTGGTATCACACCGGGGTGAAGGAATATCCTCTCCGAAGCCCGGAAGACCTGCTTCATGAAGCAAAGCAGGCGGAAGCATACGGTGCTGAACGGTTCGGCATCGTCACCAGCGGGAGAGGACAAAGCGACCCCGTGCAGTTTGCCTCCATTGTCAAAGCGGTAAAGCTGATTACAGAGCAGACAAAGCTTTCTGTATGCTGCTCTCTGGGCCTTCTGACCGATGACCAGCTGAGACAGCTCAAAGAAGCGGGCTGCCAGCGGATTCACTGCAATCTGGAAACGGCAAAGCGCTATTTCCCGAATATCTGCACCACCCATACCTATGAAGAGAAGGAAGATCATATCCGCCGGATTCAGAAGGCGGGTCTGGAAGTCTGCTCCGGCGGCATCATGGGCCTTGGAGAAACGGATGATGACCGCATTGATATGGCCTTTGCTCTCCGCAGCCATCATGTCACCAGCGTACCGCTGAATATTTTCAGCCCGATTCCCGGTACGCCCTTTGGCAAAAATAAACCGCCGAAACCGGTGGAGGTGCTTCGTATGTTTGCCCTGTACCGGTTTATCCTGCCCCATGCGATCATGCGCGTCTGCGCAGGACGGGAGACAGCCCTCCGAGATCTGCAGGCCTTTGCGCTGGCGGCAGGCCTCAACGGCGCCATGATCGGCGGCTACCTGACCATTGCCGGCAGGCCTCCGGAAAAGGACAAGCAGATGGCAGTGGATATGGGAAGAACCCTTTGAGTGAACGGCAGAAATGGCTGTGCCCTGTGTCGGCAGGGTAGTTCTGTGAATGCCGTTTTTAAAGGCCGCCTTTTGCGGCCCTCTTGCTTTTTTCTTTGGAATCCGCTACAATAATGCTGACCTTAAGTAACATTTGGGTAATATGGAGAATTGAATGCCGCAGACGCCACCGGTGAGTCTGCGGTTTCTTTTTTATCCTTTAAGGGATAGAAAGCAGGAGAGTATATGAACAGGAAAAAAGCAGCAGTATTGACAGCCTTTATGGTGACTCTTTCGTCCGCTTTCTGCGTTACATTTTCCGCAGTACAGGCACAGGGGACAGAAAACGCTGTGGTTTCACAGAAGGAAAGCTCCCTTCATGTGGATAACCGCAGATGGAATTATGATGAGGCCAATGATATTTATTACCAGATAGGCCTGGTATACTGTGAAAATCCGGCAGCCGAGGAGTATGAGTCCCTGGCGGTATATGTGCCCGGCGCTTATATGAAAGGCGTGAAGAATGCAGACGGCACCTATACCTGCACAGTGAATGAAGAAGCGAAGGTCGGCGATTACACAGCGAAAACGGCACCGGTGGTCATGCCGGTGAATACCGGAGGCTACGCTGCCCAGAAGGCGCCATCCTCTTATGCGGCGGACGGCCTTTCCACCTATCTTTCCCAGGGATTTGTGTATGTCTATGCCGGCTGCAGGGGAAGGGACAACGGTGTCAATCCTGACGGCACGGCCTTTGACGGCGGCGCGCCCTGGGGAGTAACGGACCTGAAAGCAGCTGTGCGGTACCTGCGCTATAATGACAGCCTGATTCCCGGAGACAAAGACCGGATCTTTACCTTCGGCCACAGCGGCGGCGGTGCCCAGAGCGCCCTTATGGGGGCTACGGGGGACAGTGAGCTTTATACGCCCTATCTGAATTCCATTGGCGCCCTTATGAAGGATGATGAAGGGAAAGCGATCAGCGATGCCATTGACGGCGCCATGTGCTGGTGCCCGATTACCAATCTGACCCAGGCGGATCTTGCCTATGAATGGATGATGGGACAGTACAGCACCGAAGGCACAAGAGCCTACGGCACCTGGACCCGTTCCCTCTCCCGGGATATGGCCAGAGCCTATGCGGATTCCCTGAACCGCATGGGACTGAAGGATGAGAAGGGAAGAAAACTTATTCTGGCACCCTCTGCAGATGGAATTTATACAGCCGGCTCCTATTATGACTATATGAAGCAGACCATTGAAACATCCCTGAACCATTTCCTGCAGGACACCACATTCCCTCTGACCACAGGACAGGATGATTTCCATGTGGACGGAGCCTTCCCGGGTCAGGGAAAGCAGGACAAGCCTGATTTCCCCATGAGTCCCAATGGCAAACCCATGATGATGGAAAAGGAAGAACCTCATACCTATGCCAGCGCAAAAGAGTATATTGATGCGCTGAACGGGGATGATCCCTGGATTTCCTATGATGAAAAGACCAATACTGCCACCATTTCTTCCGTAGAGGCCTTTGTCACTCACATGAAGAAAGCCACCAAGGCAGTGGGTGCCTTTGATGACCTGCAGAGAACCCAGGCGGAAAACCGTCTTTTTGGAAACGGAGAGCAGAATGCCCTTCACTTCGATGGAAACATGACCTTCCTCATGGAAAAAGGAAAGGACACCTACAAGAATTACAGTGACTACGATGACTCTATCCGTCAGGCCTATGAAGGGGATATGAACAATGAGGATGCCCTTCATATACCGTCTCTGACACGCCAGCTCATGTATGATCCCATGACCTTCATCCTGGTGCCGGAGGGCGAAAAGAAACCGTCCACTCTGGCCCGTCACTGGCGCATCCATACGGGAATTTCCCAGGGGGATACGGCGCTCAATACGGAAATGAACCTGGCTCTGGCCCTGAAGCAGAGAGCAGATGTGGATGATGTGGAATTTACCACCGTATGGAACAAGAAACATACCATGGCGGAACGGACAGGAAGCAGCACCGACAATTTCATCGACTGGGTGAAGGAAGTTACAAAAGCGGAAAAATAGTAAATCGCAAAAGAAAAGACTGTCCCAAGGAGAATTCTTTGGACAGTCTTTTTTATAGCCAAACAGGAGAAATTTTATTTCAAAAGGTTCATGAAAACCATGAGGATAGAGGCATTCAGGAAATCCACCACAAAGGCGCCGATAAGGGGGATGACGAAGTAGGCGGTGTGGGCGGGGCCGAAGCGTTCGCACATGGCATTCATATTGGCGATGGCATTCGGTGTGGCGCCCATACCGAAGCCGCAGGTGCCGGAGGCCATGACAGCGGCCTCATAATTTCTTCCCATGACACGGAAGATAATGAAGTAGGCGAAGAGACCCATGACTACGGTCTGGATAAGGAGGGTTGCCATGAGAGGCACCGCCAGGTCTGCCAGCTGCCAGAGCTTCAGGCTCATGAGGGCGCAGGAGAGGAAGATGTTGAGGCACATGCCGCCAAGGACTTCGCTTTCCTTCTGGTAAATGCCGTAGAGCTTCGTGCCTTCCGCAATGTTCCGGATGACGGCGGCCACGATCATGGCGCCGATGTAGCCCGGGAAGACGAGGCCTATATCAATGAAGAACTGGCTCACAAAGGTGCCGAGGCCCATGGCCAGAAGAAGCTGGCCGAAGGCATACATGAAATTGTCCATGTTCAGATAATTGGCAGCCGCATCCTCATCGTCTTCTGTCCGCGGATGAGGACCGATTTTTCCCGCATTCAGGGAAGCGTCCACCGGGCCGCCTTCCGTGGAGGTGAGATGATAGCGGCGGATCAGGAGTTCGCCGATAGGACCGCCCATGAAGGATCCCGCCACCAGGCCGAAGGTGGCGGCGGCAAAGGCGATGGTGGTGGCATCGGAAAGGCCCATGGACTCCAGCACAGGGCCGAAGGAGCCGGAGGTGCCATGTCCTCCTACCAGGGGAATGGAGCCGTCTGCCAGTCCCATGAGGGGATTTTCCTGGAAGACGCGGGAAAGGGAAATGCCGATGAGGTTCTGGATAATGATGAGTATGCCCACCAGCACCGCCATCTTGATAACCAGAAGGCCTCCCTTCTTTATCAGGTTTACGCTGGCCATGTAGCCGATACTGGTGAAGAAGAGCATCATGCACCAGTTCTGCATGACCGTGTCCTGGGTGTAGGTCCAGAGGCCTTCCGTATATAAAATACAATTGACAATTGAAAAAATGGTACCGCCGATGACAGGAGCCGGTATGCAGTATTTACGAAGCAGCTTGATCTTTGTTTTCAGAAAGCCGCCAAGAAAAAAGACTGCCACCGCAGCTGCCAGAGTCTGGTACATATTTAAGTTGATTTCCATGCTGTCCCCCATTTTTTGATGATTCCTGTTTACGGGAATGCGATTCTGTTTTCCCGTTCATATAGTAGAAAGTATAAATGAAAGTTATAATAGAATCAAGAATGTATAGAGAATCTGCATAGTGCTTTGAACTTGAGGAATCCATGCCGTACTATGACAGCCTGCATAAACCATGTATAATATAATCATGGTTATCATGTAATCAGAATCTATGAATCCAATAAAGGAGCAGACCATGTTTGACTTTCTTGATATAGGCACGCTTCTCTACCGGGTGCCGGCCCTTCTTATCGCCCTTTCCTTTCATGAATATGCCCACGCTGCCGTTTCTGACGCTCTGGGAGATCCGACGCCTTCCATGGACGGCAGGCTGACCATGAATCCCCTGGCCCATCTGGATGTACTGGGCACGATTCTGCTGGTGCTCTGCGGTTTCGGCTGGGCCAAGCCGGTGATGATCAATCCGAGGTATTATAAGGACTATAAAAGCGGGGTGCTGAAGGTATCCTTTGCAGGTCCGGGCATGAATCTTTTTCTGGGCTTCCTGTCCATCCTTCTTTCCGCCATCCTGATGAAGCTGGGCATGCTGACAAGGGAAAGCAGTCTTTTCCTGTACTGGATTATGATATACAACGTGTGGTTTGCCTTTTTCAACCTTATTCCTGTGCCGCCTCTGGACGGTTCCAAAATTCTTTCCATGTTCCTGCCGGGAGAGCTGTCCTGGAAATATGAGAATTTCAACGCCCAGTACGGTTTCATCCTGCTCATGGTGGTGGTTTTCAGCGGCTTCATCAATAAAATCATCAACCCTCTGGCCAATGCATTCATTTCCCTCTGCTCCGCCCTGGTGTACCTGGTATTTTAAGACAGCGGGGAGGTTCAGAGGGCGCTGGCCGCAGCCTGCAGCCTTGAAGAGGCTGTCAAACCGGAGAGACCTTGAGGTGAAGTCCCGTCAAATTTTAGAATCTTTCGCGCCCCGGGGGCACGTCTCTTTCTCTTTGCAGTGAGGCATTCCTATGTCTGTTACCTGGATGATTTTTGAAATATTGGGCACCATTGCCTTTGCTTTTTCCGGCGCCGTGGTCGGCCTTTACCGGCGGATGGACATATTCGGCATCACTGTGCTGGCCGTGATGACCGGCGTAGGCGGCGGCATGATCCGCGACGTGCTCTGCGGCATTATCCCGCCTTCCGCACTGACACATCCGTCAAGTCTTCTTGTTTCCATCGGCACAGCTTTATTTGTCAGTTTCCTTTATCCCTTCTTCCGTATTCCTAAAAAAGGAAAGCTCATTATTTCCATTTTTTACCATATTTCCGATACCATCGGCCTTTCCGCCTTCACCGTGACCGGTGTGCTGACTGCCTTCTATGCCTGGCCTTCCTATACCTATGTGCTTCCCACCATGCTGGGGCTGATTACGGCGGTGGGCGGAGGGATAATCCGGGATATGATGGCCCGCCGCATGCCGGTGGTGCTTTACATGGATGTCTATGCCATTGCCTCTGTGGCAGGAGGACTCCTCATGTGCCTCCTTCACGGCCGGCTTCCCCTGTCCCTGGTTTCCTGGATTGCTTTCGGCGCAGTGCTTCTTCTCCGGATCGCAGCCATCCATTACGGCTGGCAGCTCTACCATCCTCATCGGCGGCTGGGAAAGAAATGGGAAAAATAGGCAGACGTCTTTTTCTTTTCTTTATCAGCTGGCTTCTTCCTTAAACCATGCGCTTATTACATCACCTCTTTTTCCTTTTCTCCGGGAGAAAATGGAAATATTTCTGCTGTAGGAGGAAATGGAAAAGCTGCTTTCTTCTGTCTCCCATGGACTTGGTACGGAATGGACGGATGAAAAATGGATTTTCCTTTCACTGAAGCGGCTGAATGAAGCTTTTCATCAGGATTTCCATGATTTTAACGGAACAGCGGAAGTGTATATCCGGTTTAGGAAACAGGGCATTTCCCTGCCGGAATAGACTTCCTGCCCTGCCGGTATTCTGAGTGATACGGTCAGCCGACAAACAGGAAGGCTTCCTAATGGGCAGGCACTCTGCAGCCTTGGAACTCGTTGGACTCCTTAGGCGCAGGTCCGACATGAGGCAAAAAAATCTCTTGACAAAATGGAAATCCGGCGTTATTATTTCTACAAGCTTCTGAAAGCGAAACATATACAAGCGATGAACGAGAAAAAGGGTGCTTTTGATCTTGCAGAGAGCCGGTGGCTGATGAAAACCGGTAGACGGGGGCATGCTGTTAGTCACTCGAGAGCTTTTCTGCCGAATATAGTAAGCAGAAACGTCCATTCACGTTACGAATAAGGAACCGCAAGTATAATGTAGGGTGGTACCGCGAATCAATTCGCCCCTATCTCCGGCGCAGGCTGGAGATAGGGGCTTTCTGATTATACAGGCCTATTCTATCCTTATACGGCGGGAAAGAGATAAATCAGAGTGGTACCGCGGAAATCCGCCCCTGCCGGCAGCTTAAGCTGTCAGCAGGGGCTTTTTTTCATCCATATGCATCCGTCAGAAGTCTGGAAAAGTCCTATATTTCATTCAGGAAAAACAGTCAAAGGAAAGGGGTTTTCATTATGCAGAAGAAATGGTTAAAGGGTATGGCAGCAATTATGGCGGCAGCAGCAATCTGCGGCGCTTTTGCAGGATGCGGCGGTGACAAGAAGGCAAGCGGCGGTGCCAGCGGGGAACAGACCGTAAAATTCGGCTTCCTGGGCGCTTACACCGGCCCGGCAGCAGCCTATGGACAGGCTATGAAAGACGGCACGGAACTGGCAGTAGAAGAAATCAATAAAGATCCGAACACCAAGATTAAAATTGATCTCAAGACCTACGATACCAAGGGCGTGAAGGCAGAAGCCATCAATGCCATGAAGAAGTGCATTGAACAGGATAAGGTTCTTGCCATTGAAGGCCCGACCCTTTCCGGGTCCATGTTTGCAGCAGGCCCCATTGCCCAGCAGTCCAAGGTTGTAGCCTTTGGCACCGGCACCACTGCACCGGGAATCACAGACCTTGGCGACTATATCTTCAGAAACGCTATCCCCGGTAAAATGGCAATTCCGATTACTGTAAAGAAAGCCCATGACAAGCTGGGATTCAAGAACGTAGCCATTATGTACTCCAACAATAACGACCAGATGGTAGGGGAACACGGCATTTATGAAGAACTGTTCAAGAATATGGGCATTGACATCATTGATACAGAAACCTTTGCAGATAAGGATACCGATTTCTCCGCTCAGCTGACCAAGATTCAGGCTGCCAACCCGGACGTTATCTGCATTGCCGGTCTTTATCAGGAAGGCGCCCTTATTGTAAAGAAAGCCCGTGAAATGGGTATGAACCAGCCCATTATCGGCAATAACGGCTTCAACAGCCCGGCTTACATTGAACAGGCCGGCGCCGCTGCAGAAGGCACCCTGGTAGCTACTCCGTGGAATGCGGAACGGCAGACAGAAAAGGCACAGCATTTCCGCAAGGCCTTCAAGGAAAAATACGGTCATGAACCGGATCAGTTCTCCGCTCAGGCTTACGATGCCATTTACGTTATGCACGAAGCAGTTGAAAAATCCGGAAGCACCACGGATAGAAAGAAATTCCGCGATTCCCTGGCACAGATCAAGGACTTTGAAGGGGCTACCGGTAAGTTCCAGTTTGATGAACACAGAGATCCCAAGATGGATCTGGACGTACTCCAGGTTAAAGACGGCAAATGGGTTCCTTTTGCTTAATAGATGGAAATTAAGACCAGCCTTTGACGAAAAGGAGCAGTCACTTCGGTGCCTGCTCTTTTTGTGTGGAAGCGGTCATGGAAGGCAGGCTTGACTGCGTTTTTCCTGTTTTTATCCGGCACCTGAGGTCCGTTTCCTAAAAAATGACTTTGGGTCAGGGTGTATAATAGAAATAGAAAGATACCTGGGATAATTACATAGGCGCGGCACGGAAGCGGAGGCGGTGATTATGGTACCTACTCACAGAGAAGTGCTCCGGTATGCGAGGAGCAGCGGACCTCAGGAGAGGGATGTGAAGGCCTGGATGGATCATTGTCAGCAGTTCTGCCGGGAGAAGGGACTGGATTTTGGCGCGGATCTGTATCAGACCATGATGGGGTTCTGGGAAACGGGAGAGTGGCCGGAGGAGCGGTTTTCTGCACAGGTGGCAGTGGACAGCCTGGCAGAACTTCTGCGGGAGAGAATCGATCAGGTGATTTCTTTCTGCACGGCCAATCCGGGAGAAGACTGGCACAGGAGGAAAGAGATGGGCGATATCGCTTTTTCCTATGTCCTGCTGGTCAGGATCCGCCACTGGCAGATTTCCCACAGGCAATGAAAGAGACCGGCTCTGCTGCTGAATAGCGCAGGGCCGTTTTTTGTGGATAAGGAATGATATAATACAGACAGGTATTTCAGGTATTTTTTGAGTTCCAAATGAGGAGGCAGTCATGGCTTATCAGAGAATTCACACCGCCCTTTCGGAGGGCATAGAAATCATTACCCTGGATTATGCGCCGACACTGAATGCGCTGGACATGGAGATGGCCGGAGAGCTGGCAGAGGCTCTCAAAGAAGCGGAAAATGATCCGGCAGTGAAGGTGCTGGTCCTGACAGGAGCAGGCCGGGCGTTTTCCGGCGGCGGAGATATCCGGTATATGAAGGCTCACTGCGATGAACCGGATTTTTCTAAAAAGTCTATGGCGCCTCTGGCAGGAAAGCTGTCGGAAATCGTACTGTACATGAAGAAGATGTCCAAGATCATTATCTGTGCAGTGGCGGGCGCTGCTGCCGGCGGTGCGGCCAATCTGGCCTTCGCCTGTGATTTCGTCTTTGCAGCGGACAATGCGAAATTCCTGCAGGCCTTTGTAGGCATCGGCCTCTGCCCTGATACGGGCGGGGTGTATTTCCTGCCCCGTATGGTAGGCAGCCACCGGGCTTTTGATCTTTTTGTCACCGGCCGTCCGGTGCCGGCAGAGGAGGCGCTGTCCATGGGACTGGTGAAGGAAGTGACCTCCAAAGAGGAACTGATGCCCCGGGTTATGGATTTTGCAGGTAAACTGACACAGGGACCTCTTCTGGCCTATGCGAATATGAAGAAGCTCATGTTTGAAAGCATGTATAAAGGTTTTGAAGAATATATGAAAGCGGAGGCGGTATACCTGGCCCAGTGCTCCGGCAGTGAGGACTTCAAGGAAGGGATTACCGCATTCCTGGAAAAGAGGAAGCCTGCATTTCAGGGGAGATAACCATGGAGAGCCATTCTTTTACGGCAGGGCGTCTTCATGGAGACGTTTACCATGCTCCCGGCAGTGAAACCGTGATTTACATACCGGAACCGGAGCCGGTGACGGAGGAAGTCTCTTTCCTGGCGGAAGAGCTGTCACTCACCCTTGTGGCGGTGGGCGGTATGGACTGGAACGGGGATCTCTCTCCCTGGAAGGCGCCAAAGGTGTTTCAGGGAGAATCGGATTTTTCCGGCGGCGCAGACCGCTTTATGGACGAACTGGTCCGGGATTTCTTTCCCCGGGCGGAGGAAGGCCTTACTGTCCGCCGGCGGATGATGGCAGGCATTTCCATGTCCGGTCTCTTTGCACTGTATATGGCAGTGAAATCGGACAGGCTGGATGCCGTGGCGTCTATTTCCGGCTCCCTCTGGTTTGACGGGTTTGCAGACTTTATGAATGAACATTCTGTCAATGAACGAGTGAAGCGGGTCTATGTTTCCCTGGGCGACAGGGAGAAAAAGACGAAGAATCCCCGTATGGCCCGGGTGGAAACGGCTTCCCTGGCCATACAGAACAGGCTTGCAGAAAGGGGTCTGGAGACAGTATTTCAGATGAACCGGGGAAATCACTTCGTTCACGGAGCGGAACGGCTGGAAGAAGCCATCCGGTACCTGGCCACAGGAAAGGTGTGGAAAGGGCCGCACAGCCTGTAAGATGAAAGAGACAGGAGCTGTCCGTCTTCCGGCCTTTTCTCCGCATCAGGGGTCATAGTCATCTAAAGGAAAGGAGGAAATCATGAAAAACTGGAAATCCATTGTTTACCTGACCTGCCTGATCCAGGTAGGGGCTGGTATTTCCATGGTGGGAGTCATGTCTTTCCTTCCTCTTTTTCTTTCGGAAATCGGTATTACGGATCCCGGGGAGGCGGCATTCTGGGCCGGACTCATTGTAGGGATCACGCCCTTTATGATTTCTTTTTCCGCACCCTTCTGGTCTATCCAGGCGGATCGGCGGGGACCGAAGGCGGTTATGTCGGTGGTGCTTCTTACGGTGACGCTGTCTTCTCTGCTGCAGGGATTTTCCACTTCTCCCTGGCAGCTTCTCCTTCTGCGTATGGCGCAGGGGCTGGTGGGCGGTTTTGTTCCTATCGGCCTTTCCATTGTGGTTTCTGTGGCACCGGAGGAAAAAACCTCCTGGTCCCTGGGCTATTTCCAGGCGGCCATGGTGATGGGCATTATGTTCGGACCGCTTCTGGGCGGCAGTATCGCAGATACTTTCGGCTATCGCATGCCCTTTTTCTTCTTTGCCTTTCTGGCATTCTGCTGTTTCCTTTCTGTCCGCGCATTTCTTCCTGTCATTCACCGGAAGGGGACGGAGAAGAAGCGGGCTTCCACCTGGAGTCAGATTCTGTTTTTCCTGAAGATTCCCCGGGTGCGGATCATGACCTTCATGCAGTTTCTCTGCAATTTCGGAATTACGGGCATCGGGCCCATTCTTCCCCTGTATATCAAACAGATGATGGGCAGTGACACGGAGCTGGTGGCTACTATCGTGGGCTGTATTATTTTTGTCTCCGGCGGGTGCAGTGCGGTCATGTCTCTGAACGTGGGACGGATTACACAGTATATCCGGCCTCATCGGATTCTGGTGGGAGCCACCTTCTTTGTGGGGCTTACGTTTATCCTGCAGTACATGATGAGCACGGTGGCCGGTCTCGGCGTATGGCGGGGCATTACCGGCCTGGGCATGGGACTGATTGCGCCCTGTACCAATACGATTATTGCCAAATCGGTACCGCCGGAAACAAGGACTATCGTATTCGGCGTAGTATCCAGCGTTTTCCTCATGGGAAACGTGGCAGGACCGGTATGCTCCGGTGCTTTGGCCCGCTGGCTGGGCTATCCTTCTGTTTTCTGGTCCACGGCTCTGGCCTTCCTGCTGGCAGGCTGTGTTATTCTGTGGAATTTCAGAAAGGAGTGGTGAGGAGAAGATTCAGAATTCATCTCCTTCCATCCATAAAAAAACGGCAGCACTTTTATTAGTGCTGCCGCTTTCCTATGCAGTTAAATCAGTTTTGTCTGCTTGACTTCTTCAATGGTCTTTGTACCGGCCAGCTGCATGGTGATGGAGAGTTCCTTGTTGAAGTGGTCAAATACAGATTTGACGCCTTCGGCTCCGCCCAGGTTCAGGCCGTAGATCACAGGCCGTCCGATGGCCACCAGATCAGCGCCGCTGGCCAGAGCTTTGAATACATGATTTCCTCTTCTGACCCCGCTGTCGAAGATGATCGGTACGCGGTGGTTGACTGCGGCTGCAATGGAGGGGAGAACGGCAAAAGAGGCAGGACCTCCGTCCAGCTGGCGGCCGCCATGGTTGGATACCCAGATGCCGTCAGCGCCGGCGTCAATGGCAATGACTGCGTCTTCAGGGGACTGGATGCCTTTGACAATGACCGGCAGGCCGGAGAGGTCTTTCAGCTTTTTCACGTCGGAGGGAACGAAATCCTGCTTGGCTGCCGCATAGATTTCAGAAATGTTCTTGCCCTTGCCGTCGGCAGCGCCGTAGGCGGCCAGGTTAGGCATGGGAAGGGGGAACTGGAACCTGGTGGCAATGTCTTCTTCCCGATAGCCGCCCAGGGTGGAGTCTACTGTCATGATGATGGCTTTTACGCCGGCTTTCACGGCTTTACGGATAAGAAATTCATTGAATCCGTCATCTTTGCTCATGTAAATCTGGAAAAACTGGGGAGCTCCCGGGCAGGCGGCAGCGGCGTCTTCCAGCCTTGTGCTTCCGTAGGTGCTCATGGCAAAGAGGGTGCCTGCTTTGGCAGCGCCGATGGCTGTATCGACTTCCCCTTTCATGTGGGCCAGGCCGTGGGCGGCAGAGGGGGCTTCAATGACCGGAGTCTTGAGCGGAATGCCGAAGATGGAGGTGGAAAGATCGGCATGGGAAATACCGCGGAGCACCCGGGGGACAATGTGCTTGTCTTCAAAGGCGCGGGTATTTTCCCTCATTGTCCATTCATCTTCAGCGCCTTCCCGGATATAGCCGAAGGCGCCGGGATCCATGCGGGCTTTTACCCGGGCTTCCAGTCCTTTTATGTTTAAAATATCAATAGGATGTTCTTCGTTGCTTGTGTAATAGGCCATAATAACTCCTTTCATAAGAACCGCCTGTATTTCTCCGGCTTTGCTGCCGGAGAAAATCAGCAGGCTTATAATTTCATTTCCAGCTTCAGAAGCAGGCTTTTTAATGTTTCCGTCTGCTTCGGTGTGAGAATGCCTTCGATGATCTGATTGACCTCTGCTTCCAGAGGATAGAGGGACTGGAGAAGCGCCAGTCCCCGGTCGGTGAGGGTAAGGGTCAGGTTGCGTTTATCCCTGGGATCCACGGTCCGGCGGATCAGACCTTTGTCTTCCAGCCGATCCACCAGTGCTTTCACCGTATTCTGATTTTTTTCCATCCGGTCTGCCAGTTCCTTCTGACAGAGGGGTCCTTCTTCATGAATGATGCGAAGCCCCACCCACTGTTCGATGGTCATATGGTGGGATTTGAAAATTTCATCCAGCCGGTAGTGGACCTTTCGGGAGACCCGGCCAAGGATGAACCCCAATGTATCGTCCAGTTCCATGCTTTCTCCTTTATACAGGAATTACCTGAAGCGGTTGTATATTCCAATGCGGCTTATTTCAAATAGGAATCAAAGAACCGGGTGATGATATCCAGGACTTCCTTCTGATTCCAGTAAATGCCGCCATGGGCAGCACCTTCCACCAGGTACCGCTGGGAAGGAATGTGGTTCTTTTGAAGAGCCTGGAAGAGGAGGTCTGTCTGGCTGGGAGAAACTACCGTATCCTTCGTGCCGTGCATGAGGAGCATGGGAGCGCTGGTTTTGGAAATGTAGGACATGGGATTTGCTTTCTCCGCACTGTCCGGATCGGCCAGAATGCCGCCGTCCTTTCCTCCGAATACGGGAGAGCCGTTTACCCAGAGAGCTTCGGTGGCACCGGCAGATTTATGCGCTTCCTTTACGCTGTCGCTGTAGTCATCGCCGATACGGGTCAGGTCGGAGAGGCCGTAGAGATCCACTGCCGCCTTCACATCGCTTGTAACCTGCAGATTTTCTCCCTTGTCAAAGGTCCTGGTACCGTTGGAGGCAGCGGCCATGGCGGTGAGGTAGCCTCCGGCGCTTCCTCCGATAATGCCTACGCGGTCAGGGTCAATGCCGAACTGCTGGGCATGGGATTTCAGATAGCGGATGGAGGCTTTTACATCCTCCAGAGGCTCGGGGAAACGGGCGGTGGGAGCCACCCGGTACTGGATGGATGCTACCACGTAGCCGGCTTCCGCCAGATGCATGCGGAGCTGGATGCCGTTGTCCTTGTTGGCGTTGATAAAGCCGCCGCCGGTGACATAAACGATGGCCGGCAGTTTTTTGTCGGATTTCGGCTGAAGAATATCCATTTTCATGGCTGCGTTCGGATATCCTCTCATGGGCACCTGCTCATAGACTACATTGGAAATCTGGTTAATGAGCGGCGTTTTGACCGGGACAGAAAGCAGCGTGCTTTCTACTTTCCCGGGCATATCTCTGGTAGCCGAGTCTACATTTACATCCATAGCCATGGCGTTTCCTCCCATCCACAGGCAGCCTGCCAGTGCAAGGGCAAGCAGTTTCGTCTTCTTCATCATGATTCTCCTTATAAAAAATACTACGATATAGAATTGATTCATCCTCTGCATATTACTACGATAACGTAGCGTTGTCAATGGGAAATAGGTGGGCCGGCGCTCCAGAATCTCATGACAGGACAGAAGAAAGAGCCGGAAAGCCGAGGGAGTATCTTCTCATTTTTGCTCAATGCAAACAGGAAATTATGGTATACTGAAAATGAAACATATCCATACAGAAGGAGGGAAATCTATGGTAAAAATACAGGCAGCCGGCATGATCCTGGCATCGGTGCTGGCACTCTGTCCCCTGGGGGCAGGGGCAGCGGATTTTGCCAACCGGCTGGGCGCTTCCTATTCGGAGGTATCGGTGCGGGGAACCGTTTTGAAGGGAGAAAGGCTGGTGGATTTTGGCCGGGAAATCTGGGGACACGGCATGACGGCAGAGGTGCAGCATGGTCAGGGAGAAGAGGGCTGGTATCTCCACCTGCAGGATCTGTCCCGGGTCAAGGGAAAAGACGGTTTCAAGGAAGTGACCCTGAAGCATAAGGAGCAGAGCTGGGTTCTTTCGCCTCTTCCGGAAAATCCGGACACCACGTTTCCTCCTTCCTTTTCCGGACTGGATCAATGGTATCTTATGCCGGCGGATCTGGTGACCGCCATGAGCACAGATCCGGGAAACTGGAAGCTTTCTGCCAGGAAAGACGACGGCAAAATGTTTGGCCATGATTTCAAAAATGTGGCGGGCAAAGTCAGTTTCATGGCGAAGGAACCGGGCGCCGCACCCAATTACGGGCCTGCCTGCAGTGTGTACTTTGCCGGGGAAACACCGGAGCAGGTGCAGCAGGCATTTCTGTATCATCTGAATGACCGGGATGAGAAGGGAAATCCCATTTCCTATGACGGATATTACCGCTATTACCGGAGTGAAGATCCCTGGGCTGCTGAATTCATCTATGACTATTATGGCAGTGAATACAACGGCTATATTTCCTTCCGCTCTGACCGGGGCGGCACCTGGGCGGATCTGGATTTCTGGAACTACCATACCTATCAGAGCAGGAATGGCTTCGGCGGCTATTATTACAGCAGTACCGTTTCCACCAGTGTAAAGGATGAATTTGTAAATCAAGGCTATAAGGCAGTGGAAGAGGCCTACTATGATCTGGAAAATTATCCGGACTACGGTATGCAGCTGGAAGGAGGCTTCTATAAATCCCATCCCAAGGTGAAATCGGTGGACAGAGAAAATCATCCCGAGCTTTCTGCTGTCCAGGAGGGAGACTGGATCCTTTCCATCAATGGGGTGGACGTAACCGCTGCCAACTATCTGGCGAAGTATGCCATGGACTATGCAGAACCGGGGACAATCCTCCATATGACACTGAAAAATGACAAAACCGGAGAATACAGTGTTGACGCGGCAGCAGTGATGAGGGAACGGAGAAAGGCACCGGACTTTCCTTACAAGAGCTTTCTGGAGAAAGACGGCCTTATGGGGAAAGGTGTGCCTGCCCAGCTGGCTCCCTGGGTACCTATCCATGAAGTGTTTGCTCCTTGGGACGGCGAGGGCCATGTCATGGCGCCGGCTTTCAGAAATCTGGTGAAACGCTGATGAGGTGAGGCACCGGCAGCGGGATTTCCGAAGGGAAGAAGGCGGATGTGCCGACTCTGCATGGACCGTACGGGCCATCCGTTCTTATGCCGCCGGGACTGCCGGTATTTCCACGAAAAAAGCAGGGCTTTCAAAAGCCCTGCTTTTTTACATTCTGCTTTTACTTGATAAACCCTACCTGAGCGCTGATAAGGACAATCTGTTTTTCCTTTCTTTTATTGTATTCCACTTTCTTTTCTTCAAAATAGTTCTTTCCGTATGCATCGATGGAGACAATGAGGGGGCCGAAGTTCTTGACATGGCAGTGCCACAGGGTTTCCGGCATGCCCAGATCCTTCCACTGGGCTTCTACCACTTCTTCTACTTCAGAAGCGGCTACCACCGCATTGCCTGCGGGGAATACGCAGTGGATGGCACCGAATTCGCGGCAGGCTCTTTCTGTGTTTTCACGCATGCCGCCTTTTCCTACAATGACCCGGACGCCGGTTTTCTTTACAAATTCATATTCGAATTTTTCCATGCGCATGGAGGTGGTAGGGCCTACGGAAACCATTTCATAGCCGCCTTCCCTGGGGCGGATGATAGGGCCTGCGTGAAGAATGGCTTTATTCCGTACATCCACAGGAATGTCTCTCCCCTCTTCCACCACGCGGCGGTGGGCTACGTCACGACAGGTGGTGAGATCGCCGGACAGGTAAATAATATCTCCGATATGAATATCTTTCAGATCCTCCCTGGAAATGGGGGTGGTCAGTACTTTATTTCCATCTATGATTTGAACAGCCATGATATGCTCCTTTTTGATTTATGAAATATGAGGCAATGGGCGGAGAAACCGCTTCTCTTTGCTTTCTGAACCGGGCCCGTGCAGCGGCCCCGTGGATTATCCTTTATATACGAATCCGCTGTGGGTGTCTGTTTTAAAATTCAGATCCCGGTCGAAGATAATGTGGCCGCGGCGATGGCTCCAGCAGCCTACGCATACGGCACAGCCGATGACGGAAGGATGGCGGGCGGTGTTTTCAATATTTACGCCCATAACGGAATAATGGCCGCCCATTCCCTGGGGACCAAGGCCCAGGGCGTTGATGCCGTCTTCCAGGAGGTGTTCCATCTTTTCGGCATTGGGATTATCATTGTGGCTTCCGATGGGGCGGAACAGTGCTTTCTTGGAATTCAGGGCTGCCGTTTCTACGGAGGTGCCGATGCCTACGCCGATGAGGAGGGGCGGGCAGGCATTGAGGCCGTAGCTGGTCATGCGGTCAAGCACGAATTTCGTGACGCCTTCATAGCCTTCGCCGGGCATGAGCACGGTGGCACAGCCGGGCAGAGAGCAGCCGCCGCCGGAGAGGTAGGTGTAGATTTCACAGCTGTCGGAATGAGGCACCATGTCCCACCAGATGGTCGGCGTACCTTTGCCTACATTCCTGCCGGTATTGTATTCGCTGAAGGTTTCTACGGAATTATGACGGAGGGGCGTTTCAAAGGTGGTCTTTACCACGGCATCCCGGAGCAGTTTTTCCATATCATCGATGAGCGGGAATTTGGTACCGCAGCGCACCCAGAACTGGGGAACACCGGTATCCTGGCAGGATGGACGGTGAAGCTTTTCAGCCAGAGCCTGATTCCGGAACATGGTGCGGTAAATGACTTTAGCCAGGGGCGTATCTTCCTTGTCCCGCAGCTCTTCCAGCTTGGCAATGACGTCATCCGGAAGTTTAATGGCAGTGTAGCCGACGAAGTCAGCCATGATATTTTTCATTTTCTCTATTTGTTCTTCGTGATTCATAATTTCCTCCTGTATGGGGTATTGAATGAATAAAAACAGGTCATTACCCCGGGGAAGGGAGGGCAGCCCGCTGCCGGCATGATAAACAGGAATGGTTTGTATGGAATGGGCCGGCAGCTGCATACCCATATTTCCTGAGGTCTGTCAGTAGTATAGTGCAGTTTCAGTCATATGTACATTTGAAACTATTGATTTATGTATAGGTAAAAACTATACTGAAGACAGAAATATTTTTATCCCATGCTGCATCCTGCGTTTCCCTGCATAACCCTGCTGTCACCCATGAATGGGTTTCCTGCTCTGCATGAAAATTCGGGAAATTCAATCACCCGTCAGCACTGCTTTTCCGGAAAGGAGCTCTCATGACACTGACCCAGCTTTCTTACTTCTGCGAAGTGTGCCGCTGCCACAGCATTACCCGGGCGGCAGAGGTGCTTTATGTATCCCAGCCCACCATTTCCACCGCCCTCAGGGATCTGGAGAAGGAATTCCACTGCCGTCTTTTTATCCACGGGAGAAACCGCATTTCCCTTACTGATGAAGGTGCGGATTTTTATGAGGAAGCCCGACGGATCCTGAAGGAAACGGAACTTCTGAAAAACCGGTTTTCCCATGAAAACAGGGAAAAGCCGCTCCGCATAGGCATTCCGCCCATGCTGTCTACCCTGTTCCTTCCCCGGCTTACGGAGTCCTTTGAAAAGACCTGCCATGTACCTATCCGGCTTTTTGAATATGGCTCCATCCGGGCGGGCGAGCTGGTGGAGAAGGAGGAACTGGATGTGGCTCTGGGCAATCTGGATATGTACAATCTGGAAACCTACCAGTATTACCGGATGAGGGAGGATGCCTATGTATTCTGCGTAGCCAGGAACCATCCCCTGGCAGGAAAGAAAAAAGCGGATTTTGCCGATCTGGCAGGCGAGCCCCTTCTTCTGTTCAATACGGACTCCATGTCCACAGAAACGGTGCTGTCCATGTTCCGCTCCCGGGGCATGACGCCTGACGTGAAGATGTACTGCAGCCAGCTGGTGACGGTGCTGGATTATCTGAGAAACGGCAGCTGCGCCGCCATATTGTACCAGTCCATGCCGGTGGATGAGGAAGAATTTGTAAAAATCCCCATTCCCGGGGTGACCTGTAAAATCGGCATCCTGTGGAAAAAAGGGGTATTCATCCAGGAAAATCTGGAAAAATTTATCCGCTTCGTGAAGAAATATAAATAAAAGGCCGCCTTCGGGCGGCTTTCCTGAAGGGGTCTGCGGCCCTGGGGCAGGAACCATATGAAAGGAGGAGGCAGAGCTTATATCTGCGAAACATCATGAAATACAAAATGACTTTTACTTTGGCGGTTCTTCTGGCAGCAGGAACGGTCTGCTTTTCTGTGGAGGCCAGGGGGCCTTACGATTTCTGGGGATATTCCGGAAGAAAGCCGGCAGGCATTTACTGTGCCCTGCCCGGACCTCACGGAGAAAGGCCCGGCATGGACCGGTATTCTCCTTCTGTGCTGCTGGTGTCCGTGGATCCGGATATGAAGAAAAAGGATATGGAACGGATCTGCAGGAAATATGATCTTTCCATTCTGTATGAGTACCGGAATTTTTCCATGTATGCCCTGAAAACGGAAAAGAATAAAACAGATGAGGAGATGGATACGCTCCTAGCTTCTCTGGAAAAAGAAAAAGGCATCCTTACCGCAGAGCGGGACAGGATGCTGACACTGATGTGACGGGATAGCAGGCCGGCGGCCCGGCAGGGCCATGGACTGGAGACTTATCTCAGGGCCCGGTCGATTTTTTCCAGATTTTCCCGCATGGTATCCAGATAGCTGTCGCTGTCCGGTTCTTCCATGGTGGAAAGGGTTTCTGCCTCTGCACCGGCTTCCTGGGCCAGGGTTCTTGCCAGGGCAGGATCCATCATTTCTTCCGTGAAGATCACTTTTACCCCATGGCTGCGGCAGAATTGGATGAGCTCGATCAGTTTCCGCGCCGGAGGTTCGCCGGTAGCAAAGGCGTCTTCCACGCTTTCCTGGGTCAGGCCGAGATCACGGGCCAGATAGCCGAAGGCGGCGTGGCCGGTAACCAGCTCTTTTCTGGGCGCCTTTTCCAGTTTCTTTCTGTATTCTTCCTGCAGCTCATCCAGGCTGCGGGCAAACTTTTCATAGTTTTCCATGAAAAGCTCTCTGTTTTCCGGAGAGGCGGCGGTCAATCCGTCCCGGATGGCCAGGGCTTCCTCTCTGGCTTCCTGAGGACCCAGCCAGGTATGAGGATCGTAGTCGCCGTGTTCTTCCCGCTCTTCTTCATCTTCCAGGAGGAGGGGAGTAACCTTTTCCGAAGCGTTGACCACGATCTGGTTTTCCGCACCGGCACTTCGGATTGCCTTATCTGCCCAGTGTTCCATGCCCATACCGTTATAAATGAAGACTCTGGATTTTTTCAGCGTGATCAGATCCCCTGTGCGGGGTTCAAAATCATGGGGCTCCGTACCGTCAGGCACCAGGACGGTGATGGAAACGGCATCTCCTCCGATGGCTTCGGTGAGTTTTTCCATAGCGCCGAAAGAAACGGCTACGGGGATTTTTCCTTCCTCCGGCGGAGGTGCCTTGCTGCCGCAGCCGGCCATGGCAAAGGAGAGAGCCGCCAGCAGGAGGATTCCCGTTTTTGCAATTGATTTCATAGATTTAAAGCACCTGCTTTACGAAAATAGTAGAAAGAAGCAGGAAAGCGGCCGTGAGGGCCGTGACGCCTCCCGGTGCGGCTCCGATGTAGTAGGAAAGGAAAAAACCGCCCAGGATGGAGAGAAAGCTGTACAGGAGTGAGGCCATGAAGGTGGCCTTGAATCCCTTGCCCAGCTGCAGAGCGCTGGCCACAGGCAGGGTAATCATGGAGGTGATGACCAGAATGCCCACGGACCGGATGGAAACGGAAATGGCGGCAGCCACCAGAAAGGCGAAGAGATAATTGAGGAACTTCACCGGCACACCGGCAATGCGGGCGGCATCCTCGTCATAGGTCATGTAAAGAAGCTGGTGGTAATTCAGAATCACCGTGATAACGGCGAAAAGGCTCAGCAGAGCGGTGACGGCCATATCCATGGGAGACACGGTGAGCATGGAGCCGAAAAGGTAGGCATCCGCATTGGCGTGGAGATGGCCGGAACTGATAAGGGTAATGGCTATGCCTACGGAAATGGAAAGAACGATGGAAAGAATCAGGTCCGTATATTTCTTGAAATACTGGCGCAGGAATTCAATGGACAGTCCTGCCAGGGCAGTAAAGATGAAGGACACGAGCACCGGACTTTCCCGGAAAAGAAGGCCCAGCGTTACACCGGCCAGCGAGGAATGGGCCAGCGTATCGCCGATCATGGAATACCGTTTCAACACGATGAAAATTCCTATGCAGGGGCACAGGATGGCTATGCAGAGAGAAATAAAAAGCGCATTCTGCATAAAGCTATAACTGAACATGGCCGCCCTCCTTTTTTATGTATTCTTCGATATAATGAGAAACGCTGCAGAGATGGCCCCGGCCTTCATCAATGTGGTAAAGACCTGTGGATACCCGGCCGGCTTCTTCCATATTGTGCTCTACGGCCAGCACCGTGAGCTGCTGCTGTTTATTCAGGCGGGAAAGCTCTCCGTAAATTTCCCGCTGGCTGGACAGATCCACGCCGGTGGAAGGTTCGTCCAGAATGAGAAGATCCGGATGCCCCATCAGAGCCCGGGCGATGAGCACCTTCTGGTGCTGCCCTCCGGACAGATTTCCCATGAGCTCTTCGGCGCAGTCTTCCATGCCTGTGACGGAAAGGGTGTCCTTGACGGAAAAGGACTTCAGCCGGAGCAGCTTCCCGTAGGAATGAATGACCTCCGCCACGGTAATGGGGAAAGCGTGATCCCGGGAAGGCATCTGCGGTACGTAGCCTATGCGGCGGGCGTGGCAGAGGATTTCTCCCTTCACCGGATGAAGGAAACCGAGAATCAGCTTCAGCAGGGTGCTTTTCCCGCTGCCGTTGTTTCCTACAATAGAAATGTAGGCACCCCGGGGCACCTTCAGGGAAATATCCTCCAAAAGCCAGGGCGGTTTCCCTGTATAGGAAAAATATAGATGGTCGATCTGCAGCATAATAACTCCTTCAGTGAAAAATCAATATTCTCTTTTCATCTTATCATAAATGAGAAGAAACATCATAAATGAGAAAAGGCGCCTGGTTATGCAGGGGCTGTTCAACCATTTGGGAATCGGGAACGCTGACCCGCAGGGATAGGCTGACCGTTCCCCGCCGCGGCCCTTCGCGGCGGGCCCCGCTTTTTTTATGTTGACTGTGGTATAATATAAGCGGCTATATGCCTGCTTTTTCCTTTTTCTTGAAAGAGGCGGAAGGCAGGCGCAAATGATTTCTATGTAGGAGCGTATTATATGAAGAATTCCGATATACGACGCGAAAGACCGCCGAAGAAATCATCCTTTGTGAAAAGGATTTTCGTATTTCTTGTGGTTATCGTGATGATTGCCGGAGCAGGGGCAACAGCCGGATTTTTTGTGTCCGTTTCCAAACATCTGCCTGATGTGACGGCTAATATCCAGCCTAATGCTTCCTCCCGCATTTATGATGACAAAGGCCGTCTTATCACCACAGTGCATGCAGAGGAAAACCGCATTCCTGTGCCGATTACGGAAGTTCCGCAGAATCTGCAGAATGCTTTCGTGGCGGCAGAAGACGTGCGTTTCTATGAGCATCACGGCATTGATCCCAGGGGCATTCTCCGTGCCATCTGGTCCAATGTACTGAGCCGCAATGCCACAGGGCAGGGCGGTTCCACAATTACCCAGCAGCTGGCCAGAAATGCATTTCTGACCCAGGAGCAGACACTGAAAAGAAAACTGCTGGAAGTGGTGCTGGCTCTCCAGATCGAAAACAAGTACACCAAGAAACAGATCCTTGAAATGTATATGAACCAGATTTACTTCGGCCAGGGATGCTACGGCATACAGACCGCCTCCAGAGTGTATTTCGGAAAGGACGTCAAAGACCTGACCCTGCCCCAGTGTGCCATGCTGGCAGGGCTTCCGAACAGCCCGAACTACTACTCCCCCTTCCGGAGCCTGGAAGCAGCCAAGTACCGCCAGGGCATCGTACTGGATCAGATGGCCAAGTACGGATATATTTCCGAAGCTGATGCCCAGGCTGCCAAGAAAGCAGACCTCCATCTGGCCAAACCGCAGAGTTCCAAGGGAACGGACAGCACCGCTTCCTATTTCGTCAGCTATGTGATTCAAACCATCAGCGATAAATATGATTCCGATGCTATTTATAAGGAAGGGCTCCAGGTATATACCACCCTGGACCTGGATATGCAGAAAGAAGCAGAAAAGGCACTGAAAGCCGATCTTCCGCAGGGTAATAAGGACTCCAAGGGACTGACCCAGCCCCAGGGCGCCCTCATGACCATTGAAACAGGCACCGGCCATATCAAGGCCATGGTCGGAGGACGGGGAGAAGACCACTTCAACCGTGCCACCCAGATGGTCCGCCAGCCGGGATCTGCCTTCAAACCCTTTGTTTATCTCACGGCCTTTGAAAACAAATTCAGCCCCTACGATACCGTAAGCAACGAAAAGAAGACCTATGCCGGCGGATGGACACCGAAGAACTACGGCGGCACCTCCGGCGGACAGGTGACACTGGAAGAAGCACTGGTACACTCCATGAACATTCCGACCATTGACCTGGCCAATAAAGTGGGCATGAAGAAAATTCTGGATACAGCAGAAGCCTGCGGCATCTCCACCCTGGTCAAAGATGGAAAACAGAACGATGACAACCTGGCAGCTTCCATCGGCGGCCTCACCAACGGCGTATCCGTATACGATATGGCCAAAGCCTACAGCGTCTTCGCCAACGGCGGCAAGCTCATCGAACCCACCGCCATCCTGAAAGTAGTGGACAGAAACGGCAACGTACTGGAAGACCATTCCGCTAAACCGGAAGGAAAACAGGTAGTCAGTGAAAATGCAGTATACCGGCTCACCAGCATCCTGGAAGAAGTCATTTCCCGCGGCACCGGCGGCAATGCCTATATCGGCCGCACCGCAGCAGGCAAGACCGGCACCACCGATGATGAACACGATGCATGGTTTGTAGGCTATACCCCTGAACTGGTCACCGCCGTCTGGATCGGCGATGATACCTCCAGCAACGCAGGCTACACCGGCGGCACCATACCGGCAGCCATCTGGAGAGACTTCATGAAACAGGCACTATCTGCCTACAAGAGCAAGAGCTTTGATATTCCGGAATCTGTCAGGGCAGAAAATGAAAGAGCAAGAGCGGCTCAGGCAGCGAAGGAAGCGGAAGCCAAGAAGAAGGAAGACGACAAGAAGAAGGACGACAAGGCCGTCAAAGACAATAAAAATGCCGGCAATAAGCTCCTTGACCGTATTACGGGAAAGAATGGAGCCAAGCCTTCCGAAGCAGACAGCAGCAAGAGCAACTGATAAAAAAGCAGACCCCACGGGGCCTGCTTTTTTGATGCAGTTTTTTAGAAGTAAGGCCACCCTTTCCGAGACAATTTCTGACATGCTGATTTCATATAATAAAGGAAAGAAACAGAAAAGGGAAGAATTATAAAGGGAGGAATTATACCATGAAAATCAGAACCCTTGGATTCCTGATCAGCCTGGCAGCCATAGCGATATTGGTCTTCATGGATAACTGGGGCGCTCAGGAAGAAATCAAAGTCATCCTCGTATTTTTCCTGGCTGCATTGGCGGGAAACCTGCTTTAGGATACGGAAGGGATTTTAAGATTTGATCCTGATTAAAATCTTCATATCTCCTGACTGACGGGAACGGCGGGTGACTGCACAGCCAGGCTTTTTCCATAAGCGAAAATTCAGAGTATTACTTTATTTTTCTGATTTCGTACTGGAGCTTTGTATCTGCAGCAGAGGCAAGGAGATAGAAAAAGGAAAATAAACAAAGATTTCCCCTGTATCTCTTTTCTTCTGCAAAGGCTGATAACAGCGCAGATCAGTGGCTGAAGCAGGGAAAGCGGTAGTTTAGAAAATATCCATAAATTCTTTGGCTTTAGGGTCTTTAAGTTCTATGTCCATCAGGTCCCATGGTCAGGTGGTCGATGATGTCGGAATATATTTTCTAGAGCTATTATGGGCAGATCCTTCACTAGCTTGAATGGAACGCTGGACTTCAAGAATCAGGTCGGTATCATGGCTGGTTCTGGTGTCTTCCATCTGCATCATTTTCTGCGCCGGTTTCAGACAGGCTCCAGAGAGGGCAGGGTTATCATAGATTTCTCCCCGTGTATTGGATTCCCCGCTTTTCATGAAATAGATTTTATCCAAATTATCCGGCATTCCAAATCTCCACTTGTGGTCCGGCCCTCCTATCCATCCTGTCTCTTTCATAGATTCGGCCTTCCATCGCTGCAGCAGTATGTTCGCCGGCCATCTGATTAAGCTTGTTGTTTTCGCCCTCATCTCGTGCTATAATGTAGCTGCCGATGTGGCGGAGATTGGCACTGATCTTTGAAACCCACTGTTCGACCGGGGGGCGCGAGTGCCCGGACAGCCCCTTACGATTATTCAGTCCTCAAATATAGAGGACTTTTTTGATTGTGCAATTGGAGTTCTTATACAATATCAGATTGGAAGCTTCTGTTCCTGTAGTGAAAGAGATAACTACACGGCTAGTGCTAGTATAGAGGCTCATGCCAACTTTGGGTACTGCCGCATAGGCAGTTTAAAAATATGATTACTCAGTTGTATTTTTTGAGAAAAAATTTCTTTGCCTATGGACTGAGCTTGCAGACGATCTTCCATGGCCATGATTGTGTGTCCTCCGACCATTGGATGGAATTCCCTTTTACTATCACTATTTTTCGTGATAAAATAAAGTCACTTAGAAGGGGGAGCCGGGCATTCGGCGGTGAAACCTTTTGAGTAGGAGGGCGCGAATGTCCGGTCTGCCCTTCCATATTACTCTCAAGTCCTCAAATATAGAGGATTTTTTTATTGTACAATTTTATTATTGAAGCCCTTATACAGTATCAGACTGGAAGCTTCTGGCCTTGTAGTGAAAGAGGTAACTACACGGCTAGTACAGAAGGTTCATGGCAATTTGAAGTACTGCCGCATAGGCAATTTAAAAATATGATTACTTGGTTGTGTTTTTTGAGAAGAAATTTCTTTTGTCTATGGACTGAGCTTTCAGATAGTCTTCTATAGTCATAATTACATGTTCTCCGACCATTGGATGGAATTTTCTTTTACTATCACTATTTTTCGTGATAAAATAAAGTTACTTAGAAGGGGGAGCCGGGCATTCGGCGGTGAAGCCTTTTGAGTAGGGGAGCGCGAATGCCCGGTCAGCGCCCTAATATCCGTAATTAAGTCCTCTAATATAGAGGGCTTTTTTGATTGTGCAAATTTTATTATTGAAGCCTTTATACAGTATCAGCTTGGAAGATTCTTGCCTTGTAGTGAAAGAGGTAACTACACGGGGCTAGTATAGGGGTTTATGGCAGCCTGGTTCACTGCCCCATTGGCAGTTTGGAAAATGATCTGCCATTTGATTATCAATTTTCCGGCAGTCTCTGCCTTGACAATGGCACCGCCTCTTTATACACTGTCAATAAAGACTATTTTGGAGCGGAGGGGATTCTGCTCCCGGATTCAGGACAAGGAGGAACGTATGTATAAAATTCAGAAAAAGATTGACAAATGTTTAGACCTTGTAGCCAGGGATGAAAAGGTGGTGGCACCCTGCCAGCACCTTTCCTATTATCCTTTTGCCGTGGAAAGCGGGAAGGGGGAGATCCTGAAGGACGCTGACGGGAATGAGTATATTGATTTCCTGACCAGTGCTTCTTCCCTGAATCTGGGAAGTTCCAATCCGATCCTTACGAAAGCGATTGAGGCGCAGCTGAAAAAGTGCACCCAGTATACGGCAGCCTATTCATACAATGAGCCTATGATTTCCTATGCGGAGAAGCTGACGTCTGTTTATCCAGGCGGGGTCAAGGCCAAAATTGCCTTTGGCAACTGCGGCTCTGACGGAAATGATGCAGCTGTCAAGTTTGCCCGGGCCTATACGGGACGCACGAAAATCATTACTTTTATCAACGGCTATCATGGAAATACCTATGGCTCTTCATCCATGACCACCTGCACCACCCGGATGCATGCGAAGATGGGACCTTTCCTTCCGGAAATCTATCATTTCCCCTTCTATGGAGATGATGTGCCCGATGAAGTGGTGGAAAAGGAAGGCACCAGGGATATTGAGACCGCTTTTAAGACCTACATGCCTGCAGAGGAAGTGGCGGCTGTGGTGATTGAATCCATCCAGGGGGATGCCGGGATTCTTCCGGCTCATCCGCTGTTCATGAAAAAGCTCTATGATCTCTGCAAAAAGCATGGTATTCTCTTTATTGATGAAGAGGTGCAGCAGGGTTTCTGGCGGGCCGGCCATTTCTTTGCCATTGAAAACTATCCCGGCATTATTCCGGATGGTATCATTATGGGGAAGTCCATCGGTGCAGGCCTGACGCTGGGTGCTTTCATGGCCAGGGCAGAAATCATGGACTGCCTGCCGGCGCCGGCACATCTTTTCACGCTGGGCGGCAATGCGATTGCCTGTGCGGCAGGCAATGCAGCCTTTGACTACTATCAGTCCGAAGAGTTCCAGACGATTTATAAGAGAAACTGCGCACAGATCAGGAAAGAAATGGAAGCACTGAAGCAGAAGCATCCGGATCGTGTGGCTTTCTATCGGGGCCGCGGCATGTCCTGGGCCATCGGCATTGTGAAGAAGGATGAGAAAGGAAACCAGGTGCCTGACGGAGACGGTACCTTCAAGGTATGTTTCCGCTCCTATGAAAAAGGTCTGATTATTATCACGCTGGGAGAAAATCTGCTCCGCGTACAGCCGCCGCTTAATATTTCCTCTGAAAATCTCCATAAGGCATTCACCATTCTGGATGAATCCCTCACGGAACTGGAAAAGGGAGAAATTCCGGACGGCGTATTTGAATATCGCCACGGATGGTAATATTTCTTTTGGCACAATAAAAGGGACTGTGAAAAATGTTGCTCATTTTTCACAGTCCCTTTTTTATGACGCTCATATTCAGCGTAAGTTTTTGAAATGACTATGAGGTCTGCTTGTCTGATAGAGGCTCCGTTACTTCTTCACAGCCTTTTTATTGGTTCTCTTTGCGGCAGGCGGTATCTGCTTTGATCAGAATGGGGGAGGGTTTGGGGAATTGACGGTCCGATAACCTTTTCCCCGGAACCCGGGCTGAAGGGGGCCTTTACATGCCTACTGTTTCGTCCAGCGGTTCCTGGCAGAAGAGCTTCATGGCGCCTTCTGCCATTTTAGCGCCTTCGTGGGCGGCGCCGTCTACAACTTTCAGCTGCCAGCGGAAGGGGACGCCCAGCGCATTGGCTCTGGCTTCGCAGAAATGGAAATAGTTGTTGCACCGTTCCATGCGGTTCTGGCCCTGGGCGTCGGCTTCCGGCGTATCACGGAAGGGCTTTTTCCGGGAAATGTCATTTCCTCCCATGAGCATGATCACGGGACGGCTGAAAGCGCGGGCCAGGTCGCGGTCGGAAAGGGGAACGCCTTTGATGCCGTAGGGATAGCATATGCTGTCGTCAGGCATGGTGAACCAGCCTGCATTGGCGCAGATAATGGCATCGGCCATGGGATGGCTGGCAAAGAGGGAGTAGCGGTGCATAAGCTGGCCTCCGGCGGAGTGGCCGAAGAGAATGACCTTGCCTTTGGCTTTTGTCCGGCGGCGCACGGCGGCAGTGACATGATCGATGGCGTCAAAAGTCCACTGGCGCCGGGGCTGGATCTGCCCCTTCTCGCCTTCCGCATCGGATATATTTCCTTCCTGGTACCAGCGGGCGCCGGGGAATTTGCGGAAGGAAAATTCCGGGCATGCAATGAGCATATTGAAGCGGACGGCCAGGTCCTCCAGATGCTTTTCAAAGCGTTCGGCTTTTCGGGTATATCCGGGAAAAGCAATGAATACAGGCTGGTCTTCGGTCCAGGTGGCGGGCTTGTAATAGTATACGGGAATGGGATCCCGGCAGGTGCCGCTGGGGTCTTCCAGAAAATAGGAACTTTCGCCTGCCGGCAGGGATTCTGCCTTCCGGCGGGGAACCAGATACGCAGTCACAGCACCCAGGGCCAGCGCGGCCAGTGCTTTTGCAATTTTACCCAATATAAGATCTCCTTACATACAACATATCATCAGGTGGAAGAAAAATACCTTCCAATTGCATTATTATAGCATGGAGAAAAGAAGTGTAAATATAAAAAATGATGAATGACGGTTTACAGACCGTCATTCATCATGAACCTGTTCCCAGCAGATATTTCCATCCAGCCGATGTCCTTCCAGGAGGAGAGAATCGGTGAACTGCCACAGGAAGGCGCCGGGAAGGTCACAGGCATTTCCCCATTGGGCGCACCAGAGAGGCGTATTCCGGGGCAGGGAAGGGATCCGGATTTTCCTGGTGAGCCAGGAGTAGCAGCTGTACAGGCCGCAGGGCAGGCCCTGTGCGGCCATTTCCTCCAGATAGGCCCGGCAGAGGGCTGTGATTTCCTCAGGGCTTGTGACTCCGTTTCTTTCCTTATAGCTGTCAGCGTCTTCCATGTCATACCAGCAGCCCAGGGGCAGCTTTTCCGGCGTCAGTCCGCAGTCTTTCAGGATGAAAGATGTAAAACGGGCTTCCTCTTCCGCTTCTATCTCTGTGAGGGCATAGCTGTAGTAGTAGATGCCAAGCTCCAGCCCTGCGGCCAGAACGCCGTTTACCGATTCGTAGAAGCGGCTGTCCAGATGTCCCCGTCCCCAGCCCAGACGAACAATGGCAAAGGACATTCCCTGCTTCTTCAAAAGCGGCCAGGGAAGAGGCGGATTATGTTCCGATACGTCAATGCCCCATTTCATTTCTTTATCCTCCGCAGCCGTGACAGCAGGAGGGTCATGGAATGAAATCCCGCTTCCGACAGATTTTCAATGACAGACAGGGCTTCCGCAGCGGCCAGGTAGCTGATGGAAAGAGACACCAGACCGATGGGGTGGCCGGAGGAGGAGAGCAGGTAGTCGGCGCAGGCGGCGGCCAGCACGCAGAGATGATAGAGGAGCAGTTTGGATAGTCCCTGTTCCTTCATGCGGCGGCTGTTGATCAGGCCCAGGCGACGTGCCCGGGGAATGGCGCCTGCCATGGACAGCAGGGATGGATTTTCCTGCCCTTCCGACCGGAGTAGCCCGGCGGCAATGGCGAGCCAGCGGCTGATGAGATCCAGCAGGACGAGCAGGGTAAAACAAAGAAACATGAGAGCATGGTGGAGCAGGGCCAGAAAGAGCATGCCTGCGGCCGCTTTCAGCGGAAACCGGCAGGACAGCTCCTTCCCGCCTTCAATCAGGTGATTCATGGTTTGCCTCCTTTCCCGTTACGATAGAACTTCCGGCATTTCCTGCCTATACAGTCGGGGAAAGGAAGAAACTGTCTCAGTTCCGGAGTGTCTCTTTCTCTTCCTTTGTCCCTGTGGTACAATACGCTTTGATGAACATGGGAGAGGGGAAGGAGGATTAACAGAGATTTTGAAGAATATACGAACCAGAACAGCAGCCCTGCTTCTGGTGCTGGGACTGGCCTGGGGCCTTTCCGGCTGCGGGCTGTCTGATGAAAAAATGACTATGAAAGCCGATACCGGTGAAGAAATCCAGGTATCCCTGAACAGGGGCGATGATTTCTCCATGGAGCAGACGTCGGGCATCCTGCTGATCTACCAGAAAAAGAAGGTGATGATGCGCTGTGCCTTCATCAGCGAGGAGCAGGAAAAGGCCCAGCGGGCCTCCATCATTACCATGCCCTTTGAAATTCATAAAGAAGACGAAAACTATATCTCCTACAGCATGGCCGGCCCCGATGGCATGGTAAACTACTACATGTATCCCGTAGGAGAGAAAACCTGGCTCTTTGCGGCAACCCATCTGCCGCCGGAAGCAGCGGAGAAAGTGCTGGAGCGGATTCATTTCAAGGGTGTGAAATCATGAAGATACTGGTGAGCGCCTGCCTTCTGGGCAGAAACTGCAAGTACAGCGGAGGAAATAACAGGAATGAGAAGGTCCTTTCTTTTTTGAAGGGGAAGGAATATATTCCGGTATGCCCGGAGGTGGAAGCTGGCATGCCGGTGCCCCGTCCACCGGTGGAAATACGGCAGGGACGGGTCGTGTCCCGGGACGGGAAGGATCTGGATGCGGTATACCGCCGGGGCGTGGCCAGGGTCATGGCAGAGATGGGAACGGTGGATCTTGCCATTTTGAAGTCCGGCAGTCCGACCTGCGGTGTCCATGAAATTTATGACGGCACTTTCAGCGGAAGGAAAATCAAAGGCCGCGGCATCCTGGCGGAAGCACTGGCAAAGGCAGGCATTCCGGTCATCGATGAGAAGGAACTGTAAGACCGGGCGGCCGCACCGGCGGCGCCCTGTGTCTGCTTGCAAGAAAAGGAATTATGTTATAAACTGGTACGAGTGATATTTCGTAGTCATCCTGCCCTGAGGGCAGATAACAGGGAGGCGTTTCAAAATTTTAATCGGCGGTATAGAAGCAGGCGGTACCAAAATCATTTGCGGCGTAGGGGAAGTAAGGGACGGTACGATCCGTATCCTTTCGGAAATGAGATTTCCTACCACCACCGCAGCCCAGGTGCTGCCGGAAATCATTAACTGGTTCAAACAGTATTCCATCGAATCCCTGGGGATTGCCAGCTTTGGTCCGCTGGATTTAAAGAAAGAGTCTCCTACTTACGGCTATATCAAGGCCACACCCAAGAAGGGCTGGCAGGATGTGGATTTCGTGGGACCTTTTGCCCGTGCGCTTTCCATTCCGATCGAGTTTGATACGGACGTGAACGGCGCAGCGCTGGGTGAATCGGTATACGGCGCAGGCCGAGGCTGCCAGGTGGTATCCTACATGACGGTGGGCACCGGTATCGGCGTAGGTCTTTACTGCGAAGGAAAACTGCTCCATGGTCTGGTGCATCCGGAAGCCGGTCATATGCTTATCCAGCGTCATCCGAAGGATACATATGAAGGAAGCTGTCCTTTCCATAAGGACACATTCCTGCCCGGCGGCTGCCTGGAAGGCTATGCCTGCGGGCCGGCCATCCAGAAGCGCTGGGGCGCTCCGGGAGAAACCCTGCACAACCGGAAGGAAGTGTGGGAAATGGAAGCCTATTATCTGGGACAGGGCGTATCCAACCTGGTTCTTCTTTATTCCCCGGATAAGATCATTATCGGCGGCGGCGTCATGCATCAGGAAAATCTCTTCCAGATGGTACGGGAAGAAGTGAAGAAGAATATCAACGGATACATTCATTCCGATAAACTGACTGATTCTCTGGAGGATTACATTGTTCCTCCTGCCCTGGGCGACCACGCCGGACTTACCGGTGCCATCGAACTGGGAAAGAGAGCCTGGGAAAGTGAAAATAAACAGTAACGGGCAGTTTTGCTGTCAGTAAATGGCAGGCTGTTCAAGAAAAGGGGCGTCCGGAAGGGCGCTCTTTTTCTTTCCACGGGAGAGACACAGGCAGGACAGACTCAGCACTCCTTTTTCCGTCAATGATTGTAATCAAAAACATTTCAGCGCTGCGGCTGAAGTTTTTTGATGGGATAGAATTTTGAAAGAGAAGGGCCTTATTTTACCCATTCCACCGATTCGCTCAGAGGCTTTCTGCTCTTATCACGGTGAGGCGTTTCTGCACGGTAGCCGAATGCGGCCATAACGGCAATGCCGTAGTGCTCCGTATCAAAAAGTTTTCTTTCCTCACCCAGGATGCGGGTCATGTCTGCCGGATTGTATCCTTCCAGGGGGCAGGAGTCGATGCCCATGTAGGCAGCCATGGTCATCATGTTGGCCATGACAATATAGGCCTGCTTGGATGTCCAGTCCAGGGCGGTTCTTTCAGAGTCCAGGATTTTCATTTCTTCTTTTCCGAAGCGGGTATAGACTCTGCTGTAGAAGTCATAGACTTCCGGCGGCACCTGGTGAATGTCTTTCAGCATGTGGTCGGCGTAGGGAGAACCGAAGGTAATGTCCTTCCTCCTGTTGGCCAGGTAGACTACAAAATGGCTGGCACCGGTGAGGCCGGCTTTGGCGCCCCAGCCGTAGGGAATCATTTCTTCACGGATTTCCTTATTTTGAATGACCAGGATCTTCCAGGGCTCCATGCCGAAGGAAGTAGGAGAAAGGCGGGCCGCTTCCAGAATGGTTTCAAAGTCTTCATCGGAAATGATTTTTTCCGGATCAAATTTCTTGACAGCATAGCGGTATTTCATGGCTTCCAGCAGCACGTTTTTGTCATTATGGGGCTTGGGGGTATCTTTGGTGGGGATGATGATGGATTCGTGATTCATGGAAATCTCCTTTCAGACATATTTATATTTCTCTATATAGAGATGACTTAAATATAGCATTTTTTCTATATAAAGTCAATGGGCGAGATTCCCTGCAGACTTTTGCTGATAGGCAGGCGTGCCAATGAAAAAGAGCCCCGAAGGGCTCTTTTTTTTATTCTTCCTCTACAGCTTTAGCCGGCTGGAACCGGGAGAGAATCATGCCGATGACAAGGCCTGCTATGCAGAAGGATACCCAGGAAAGGCCGTAGCCGGCAAGGGGCAGGGAGGCCATGAAAGTATCCAGGGAACCCAGAGGGATGCCTGCTGTATGCAGTCCGTCATAGAGAGAAGGAAGGAGCGTGCATAAGGTGACTGTGCGGTATACGCTCCGGTATCCGCCGAAAATGGAATCGGTGAAGGTAAGGATAACCAGGGAAATGGTAAGGGGATACAGGAACATGAGCACCGGAATGGCTGCTTTGATAATGGTGGTCAGTCCGAAAAGGGCTACAAAGAAGGATGCGATGGAAAAGGCGGACACCCACATGGTATAGGAAAGGGCAGGAAGAAGGCGGGAGAAGTATTCGGCACAGGCGGTAATCAGGCCCACGCTGGTGGTGAGGCAGGCAAGGAGGACGATGACGCCCATGACGATGCGGCCGTAGGAGCCGAAGTAATGACGGGCAGCGCCTACCAGTACGCCGGCGCCGTTTTCCTGCATACCCAGTTCCGTTACGGAGCTGGCACCCAGGAAGCAGAGGAAAAGATAAATAATGCCCAGGCAGGCACCGGCAATGAGGCCGCTCTTCAGTGTGGACAGGGCGATTTCTTCATTGGTTTCCGCACCGTACTGACGGACGGAGTTGACTACGATAATGCCGAAAACGAAGGCAGCCAGGGCGTCCATGGTGCCATAGCCGTCCAGGAATCCCTGGGTCAGGGCTTTTACGCCGTCCCGGTAGCTGTCAGCGGCAGGCTGCCAGGGTCCCATGGGGGAGATGGTGGAAACGATAAAGAGAATAGCCAGGAAAAGCAGAAGCACCGGTGTAATCACTTTTCCGATACGATCTACCAGTTTGGTAGGTGTGACGGAAAGCCACCAGGAAGCGGCGAAGAAAAGGAAGCAGAAAACATAAAGGGCGGAAGATTTCATGGCACTGCCGAAGAAGGGGGCCACAGCAATTTCAAAGGAAGTGGTGGCGGTACGGGGAATAGCAAAGGCCGGCCCGATGGTGAGATACAGGGCTACGGTGAAGAAAACGGCATATTTCGGATGGATCCGGGAAGCCAGGACCTGCAGGTCATTGCCGGAATAGCCGATGGCGGCTACACCCAGAATGGGAAGGCCCACCCCGGTGACGAGGAATCCGATGGTGGCAGGAATGGTATTGACACCGGAGCTTTGTCCCATGAATACAGGGAAAATCAGGTTGCCGGCACCGAAAAACAGGGCGAAGAGCATGAGCCCTATGGGGATGAGCGAATTGGCTGATTTCTTCATAACATACACTCCTTTGTTCTTTTTACTGCCGACAGGACTGCAAAAAGCCCTGTCGGAAAAATCCGACAGGGCACAGATTTGTGAGGTACCACCTTGTCTTGCGTACTCGATTAGGCTGTAACGGTGCCGCCGCTTACTCCTGGTCAGAAAAGAGACTCGGAGAAGGACTCCCGGGTGACGCGGCTGTTTCGCTCCGGCAGTTTTCACCATCCACTGCCTCTCTGAGAAGACTCCTCAGCCTGATTCCGGTCATTGCCTTGCTATAAGTTTTATTTATTCTATCATGAGTTAATTAGTAAGTCAAGGGAAATAGAACCATTGCCCACAGAAGATTGTATTTCCAATAAGAAGGGAAAAGGTTCTTAAGATTGACAGACTTTTTATCGGAAGGGCTGGAGTTTGATATGCCCTGAAGGGCATGAGAGTGATGGCATCGGCTTATGCCGCAGTTTTATTATTCTGCGAAGCGGAATGGAAACGCTTTGTGACCGTGCCGGCACGCGGGAAATAACTTCTGTTCTTGTGCACATACTGCGTAGGATGTGTAAATCGGGTGAAGTACGTGCTGCCAAAGATGGACATAACCTTCAGGGCTAAAGGTCCGGCCAATCTTCCCTTTTGAACCTTTTGCACCCGGGACAGCCTCTGCCGATGCCGCATAAGCCAAAAGAAAAACTCCCCTTTCGGGGAGTCAATAGATAAAGGGGAGAATTTGTTATCTGTCTCTGGTGCGGCAGAGTCCGCGGTCGCAGTTGCGGAGGAAGCGGAGCAGGTGCTCGATTTCCGGTGTGGAGGGAAGTTCCTGTTCCATTTCCAGAATAGCATCGTTCAGTTTGAGGCCGGAGCGGAAAATAAGGCGGTAAGCCTTTTTCAGGTAGCTCTTCACTTCCGGAGAGATGTTGTTGCGGGAAAGGCCTACGCTGTTGAGACCTACCACTCTGGAAGGATTGCCGTCTACGATAACGAAAGGACATACATCCTGCACGATTTTGGACATGCCGCCTACCATGGCGCAGGCACCGATCTTAACGAACTGGTGAATGCCGCTCATGCCTCCGATGACAGCATGGTCTTCTACGGTGACATGGCCTGCTACGCCGGAGAAGCTGGACATGACGATGTGATCGCCGAAGTTGCAGTTATGAGCTACGTGGGTGTAGGCCTGCAGCATGTTGTAGGAGCCTACCCGGGTTTCGCAGTTTTCGCCGGTAGCACGGTGAATGGTCACGTATTCGCGGATCAGGTTGTGATCGCCGATGACTACGGTGCTGTATTCGTCATGGAATTTCAGATCCTGGGGATCTTCTCCGATGACGGCATGCGGATAAATGTGATTGGCTCTTCCCATGCGCACGTTTTTGGCGATTACGGCGTGGGCGCCGATGATGGAGCCTTCGCCGATTTCGCAGTTTTCACCGATAATCGCATAGGGTCCGATGACTACGTTCTTATGAATGACTGCCGTGGAGTCGATGACGGCGGTCGGATGAATTTTCGGTTCTGCCGATTGAATGACTTTTAATTCCATTGTCCCATTCCCCTTTATGTTCGCAGCCGTTTTATGACCAACGGCCAATTTTTTGATTTATGATTCTCTTTATACATAAGTCCTTTATTTATTATTGATTTGAAACAGCGATTTTGGGACGTTTATAAGGGGAATCTTATTTTTTCTCCGATTTTCTTGGATTTTCTCTGTTTAATAACTGTTTTTATAGAGTTTAAGGAAATTTATTTTTTCTGTGCTTCTTTTTCCTTTTCTTTCTTTTCCGGTGTTTCATTGGGATCCATGAGGTAGAAGAGGAAATCTGCCTCTGCCTTGTGCACATCGCCTACATGGCATTCGCAGTGTACCTTGCCCATGCGTCCGATGATTTTTTTAATTACAGCCTTGGTCACCAGCTGGTCGCCGGGAAGGACAGGAGAACGGAAACGGACGTGATCCATGCCGGTGAACATGGGGATGAGGCCTCTGTTTTCTTCCGGGTACTGGAGGGCTACGCCGCCTACCTGAGCCATGGCTTCGCAGATGAGAGCGCCGGGCATTACGGGATGACCGGGGAAGTGGCCCTGGAAAAAGGGTTCGTTCATGGTGACGCACTTAATGCCGACTGCATAGTCCATGGGGACCATTTCAATAATTTTGTCTACCAGGAGCATCGGATAACGGTGCGGCAGGATTTCCATAATTTCTTCAACATTTAATTCCATAACAGTTCCTCCTTGTCCTATTTGTTTCGCCTTCTGCAGGCGTAATCTATGATGGTTATGACAGGCTTTCTTTTATTTTTTCAGGGCCTGCAGTTTTTCAGAAAGTTCCGCATTCAGCTTGTGGCTGCCCAGGACGGCGATAATGTGGGCCTGCAGTGGGCCTACCAGGGAAATGTCGCCCAGGATATCCAGAATCTTGTGTCGGACCAGTTCATCTTTGAAACGGGGTACCGAAAGGCATTCGGTTTCGGAATAGACCACGGCGTTCTCCAGGGTGCCGCCTTTTCCGAGTCCCATTTTCCTCATGGCTTCCAGCTCCCAGGTGAATCCTATGGTTCTGGCAGAGGCAATTTCCTTCATGTAGGAATCGTGGTCAATGACGATATCTACCATCTGGGTGCCCAGAAGAGGATGGGGATTGATGGAGGTAAAGGTAATACGGAGCCCGTCATAGGGAAGGGCTGCGATGAATTTCTTTCCTTCATAAATGGATACGCTGCGATCCAGGGTGAGCACGGGAATGTCCTCGTCCTGTTCCTGAATGCCCGCTTCTTCCACCATGTCCACAAAGGTTTTGGCACTGCCGTCGCCTACCGGCGGTTCGGGAGAATCCATGTCAATGATGCAGTTGTCAATCTTCAGCGCATAGAGAGCGGAAAGCAGATGCTCTACGGTAAAAACCTTGGCGGCGCCTTTTTCCAGAGTGGTGGCGCGCATAGTGTTTGTAATATACCGGCTCTGGGCGGGGACTTCCGGAGCGCCCGGAAGGTCGCTGCGGCGAAAGAGAATGCCGGTTCCCGGCTGGGCGGGATGGATGGTCATAGTGACCGGCATGCCGGAGTGGAGGCCGTTGCCTTTATAAGAAACCGGTTTTCTGATTGTGTGCTGTTTTCTTTTCACAATGAGACACCTTTCGTTATTAAATTACACCTTTACAATTATTTTATTATATCGTTTTTTTATGGATAGCACAAGGTTTATGGGCAGGTTAAGTCAACAGCGGCGGGCAGTTGTGTTCCCAAAAGAGAAAGGGACGCTTATGCGCAGGCTGCATAAAAGGGGTGTTCACCTGCGTTCAAGGAGCAAATGCTGCTGTGGCGCTGTCAAATCTGAGAACGTTCGGGCCATGGGCTCATCGATTTCAGGAAAATTTTTACGTTTCACAACCAGCGGCACAGCCGTATTTCCCTTTTTTAGTACAATAAAAAATCCGCTAAACTGCTGTTTAGCGGATTTCTTTGTGGTGACCCAAGAGGGATTCGAACCCCCGACACCTTGATTCGTAGTCAAGTGCTCTATCCAGCTGAGCTATTGGGCCAGATTGGCAGGGGCAGAGGGACTCAAACCCCCAACCTACGGTTTTGGAGACCGTTGCTCTATCAATTGCGCTATGCCCCTAGGCCGCATGTTTCTTGCGACTGTATTATCATAACAGATAGACCTTGAAATTGCAAGGGGAAATTTGGAAATATTTTTACTGATATGGCACTTATGGCAGGAGG
>NZ_JBJEXP010000079.1:56306-130653 GCF_051885895.1 Dialister sp.
ATTGCAAGGGGAAATTTGGAAATATTTTTACTGATATGGCACTTATGGCAGGAGGTTTTTGACAGTCACTTCAGGGCTGAAGACAGCGGGCAGTTATAAAGAATCGCTGCTGTCAGGGAGGCAGGTGTTCTTTGGCACCATTTTAATATACGCCCGCAGGGCGCCGCCACTATCCCCTTGAACCCTGACTGCTAAGCGGCCGTGTTATTTATGGCTTACAATATAGTCTTTGATGTCCTGGTGCAGGATTTTCTTGTAATCCTCCACGCCGGGCTGGTCAAAGGCGTTGATGCCCGCCATGGCTCCTTCATAGGCAATGGTGAGGAAGAAGAAATACATAAGGGCGCCGATATGGAAGGGTGAAATTTTTCTGATTTTGATACTGCAGCTCATGCGTTCTTCGGCAGCCAGAGCCTTTTCATTGGCCTGGCGGGCGGATTCCAGCATATAATCCATGGGAACCCGGCCTTCTTCGCCCTGTTCTTCACAGAGAACGGAAAGGCTGCTCCTGCTTTCCTTAACGGAAATGAACTGGACCAGCTTGTTCCGAGCCCCCTGCTGGTGCTCCTGGGTGAGGGAGTGCATGTCGGTGGTGCCTACGGCAGCTACGGGAATGCGTCCGTAGTGGATGATACGGCCCTGGGTATCATATTTCTTGCCCAGGGATTCTCCTAAAAGCTGGGCGTACCACCAGCCGAAGGAGCGGAGGGTGTCGCCGTAGGGCATGATGATTTCTGCGGCAATGCCGTATTTCCTGCTGGCGGCATATTTGAGGGCGGCCAGGAAGAGGGCCGGGTTCTCTTCTGCCTTTTCACTGCGGCAGGCTTCTTCCACCAGACGGGCGCCGGCGAGGAGTTCATCTATGTTTACGCCGATGAGGCGGGCAAAGACAAGGCCCACCTGGGAAAGCTCGCTGAACCGTCCGCCGATGCCGTCGGGAACGGTGAAGCAGGGCAGATGGCGTTCATTGGCATACTGCCGGAGGGCGCCTTTTTCCTTGTCCGTAATGGCCAGCAGCTGGAGATCGGCAAAGGGGGAAAGGATTTCCCGCAGTGCTTTCAGGGCGCTGGAAGGTTCGATGGTGGTGCCGGATTTGGAAATCACAAGAAGAAGAACTCTGCATTTCCGCCCCAGATGCCTGCTTTCCCGCTTTACCTGGTCTGCCAGCAGGAGAAGGCCGTGGGGATCCATGTTCTGCCCGGCAAAGAAAACCTGGGGGAATCCCTTTCGTTCGTCCCGGCTCATCATATTCCAGCAGGGGCCGCAGAAAATATCAAAGAGCATCTGGTTTCCCAGATAGGAACCGCCGATGCCGATGGAAATCAGAATGTCCACGGATTGTCCCAGCTCATGGACGTGGAGAAGGTTTTCTTTTTCTTCTTCTGTCATCAGCAGGTTTTCTTCCAGAATATAGGGAAGATGGGGGAAAAGGACAGAGCTGCCGTCAGGGCCCTTTCCTGTGCTGCGCAGCTCCGTCAGTGACCGGCCGGCCTGGCGGATGGGCGCCTCGAAATCCTTCAGGTCTTCCTCTTTTACGCTCCAGGGATGTCCTAAAAGATTTCGGATATCAATGTCCAGCTCGTTCTGAATGGTCATATTACTCTTTCACTCCCGTTTTTGATACTTTGTAAAAATACACTGCTAAAAAATAATTATATAGGATATAGAGGTGAAATACAAGTTATAAAAGCAGGGTGTGTAAGCGGTACTGACGGCGTTCCTCTGTGTTTTCTGAGGAGGCTGCAGGCCGGGTCAGACATAAAAAAGGGAAGTGCCTGGCCAGGCACTTCCCTTTCTCTGATAAATCCTGTGTCTTACTTGATCCTGTTCAGCAGAGCGGCCAGGGATTCGGCAGAGGGGTCGCCGGATACGGGGGTAATGATGGCCTGGCTCCCCAGATAGACGGTGCCGTCTCTGACCTCGGCGGAATTCTTGTTTTCTCCGTGGTCATAGGCAGCGGCCAGATTGCCCATGACGAAGTATTTCCTTTCAGCAGCGCTCATGTCGCCGGCAGGAGCAGGGGTAACGAATTCTTTCCCGTTGACTTCCACCGTATCGCTGCCGCTTTTCAGGGTAACATGCTTTTGGGACAGTTCGGTCAGTCTTTTTTCATAGGTATCCCGCCGTTCACTGTTGGAGGGATGATCGGAAGGAGCGAATACTTCCTGGGCAAAGCTGGGGTCGTTGTCTCCGCCTTTTTCAATGACTCTCTGCCATACGGCAGCCGTGGCGCCGGGATTGTAGCCGGCGCGGTAAATGTAGTCGAAGGAAAGCTTATCGGCTTCCTTTTCATCGTTTCTTCCAATCTGCACCGTTTCGATCTGGTTCACGGCAATGCTCAGCACTTCCTGGCTCAGGACGCTGTCGCCCATAGCGCCGGAAAGAACAGCGGCGCCCAGCTCTGTTTTGGCCTTTTTGTGAAGGGCGTTCATGACATGGTTCTTCTGGCCGTGTCCCATTTCATGACCCAGAACGACTGCGATTTCATCGGTATTGGTAAGGTATTTGAAAAGTCCGTCATTCACCACCATGACATGGCCCATGGAGCAGGCGGCGTTGAAGGATTCATCGGCGGCGATAAAGTAGATATAGGGTTTTTCGTAGATGGAAGGATCTTCCGCACCGATGCTGGCGGTGAGGCGGTTCATAATGCCGGATAATTCCGCTTCCTTGGCTTCATCATGCACGACGCCCATTTTTTCCTGATAGGATTTGAAGAGTTCCTGACGTCCCTCTTCCGTGTTGTTGTAATAGTTGAACTGTTTATCCAGCAGGGCATACTGGGCGGCACCCTGGGCGATGCCGATAACGTCTCCGATACTGAAGGCTTCTGCCGGAAGAGCAGGCATGGTGCAGGCGGACATCATGGCCAGCATGGCGGCGGTGCATATCAATTTCTTTTTCATGAAAAAATCTCCTTTCTCCTGAAAGTATCTGCTGTCTCTATGATACCGCATTTTGGAGATCAATGGTGGGATTCAATGACACCCCTGTTTCCGGACATACAGAAATCCCGGAACCGCAGGGGCTCCGGGATTTTTTTATTTCGACCAGTCGTGGTTGTACACGTCGTAGTTTTTCTTTGACTTCAGATAAAGGATGCTGGCATCAATGTCTTCAAGGAGCCGGTCCTTATCTCTGGGCAGGGTGGCTGCCAGACGGATATAGTTGGACACATGGTTGCTTCTGAAAATCATGTGCTCCGTTTCGGGAAGATCAAGGTGTTCGACGATGACCTTCAGCTCTTCCATGAGGCCGTAGGGCGGAAGAGGTTTGAATTCGCCGCGCTCGAACTGGTCTTTCAGTTCGCTGCCCCGATAGAGCATGAGGGAGAGGGCGGACAGGTGGGTGGGTTTGATTTCATTGATGGCATGGGCGGTGGCCAGGGCGTGTCTTTCACTGCCCGGAACGCCGGCAATGCCGAGAATGATCATAATGGAAAGATCCATGCCTGCTGCACGAACGCGTCTGCCCACTTCAATGGACTGCTCTCCGTTTACTCCTTTGCGGATATCCTTCAGGGTCTTTGAATCTCCGCTTTCCATGCCGTAGTAGAGAAGCTGGAGACCGGCCTGCTGCAGCTGCTTCAGTTCATCCAGAGACTTCCGGAGGATGTCGCCGGGGGCTGCATAGGAGGAGACCCGTTCCAGGTTGGGGAAATATTTTTTCAGTGTATTCAGAATCTTGAGGAGCCGTTCTGTGGGAAGCACCAGTGCGTCGCCGTCAGCCAGGAATACACGGCGTACGCCGTCCCTGTCTACGGAATAGGCAATGGCAATCTGGCGCATGATCTGTTCGTCAGAAAGCTTCTCAAACTTTACGCCTCTGTACATATTGCAGTAGGTGCAGCTGTTATGGGCACATCCTCTGGTAACCCGGAGGATGAAGCTGTCCGCTTCGCTTGGCGGACGGAAAACGGGGGTGTCATAATCGTCAAAAAATAAACCTGCCATGGCATCAAATCCTTTCATTGCAAGGAAATTATTACTATACGAAACATCACGAATGTCATTATACGATATGAAGGGGAAAAATACAACTAAAAATTTAAATATTTTAATGTGAATGGGGGGGAGAGACGATCCCTGCCGGTGAATCAATGCATTTCTGATACGCCGCCGGTTGTTTCTGCCGGCTCTACGAACCACAGAGGGTGCGCTTCTTTCAGCAGCCGGCGGAATGAAAGAGCTTCCTCCCGGTTCTGAAGAATCATGAAGAAGGCGGATCCGGAACCGGTCATGAGAGCAGGCCGGTCCAGACCGTGAAGGACGGAGGCTGTTTCTTTCAGCAGAGGATTCATCGGGAACAGGGCTTCTTCAAAATCATTGGACAGGGATGAAAGGAGCCGGGAGAGGTTTCTGCTTTTCAGCCCTTCAGCGCAGAGATCTGTCCGATTTTCAGGATGGACTGCCAGACCGTCAATGAGGGCATAAGCCTTTCCTGTGGAAACAGAGGTCTGGGGGCGGACGATGAGAAGGGGAAGACCCTTCCAGGCAGGGAGGGGAGAAAGCTTTTCACCTATGCCCTGACACCGGGCGGCCCCTCCCCGGACACAGAAGGGCACATCGGCTCCCAGAGAAGCACCCAGAGCTGAGAGGGAGGAAAGAGAGTCCTTTGTGTCATAGAGTGCCGCCATGCCCCGCAGCACGGCGGCCGCATCGGAGGAGCCGCCGCCCATGCCGGCTTCCGAGGGAATTTCCTTGGAAAGGGTCATGCGGACGCCTCCGGAAATTCCTTTTTTCTCAAGAAAAAGAGCAGCTGCCTTAACCATGAGATTATCGTTCCCTGCGGGGGCGGTGCCTTTGAGAATGGACAGGGAAATTCCATCCCCTTTTTCCAAAGTGATGGAGTCGTGAAGAGAAATGGAATGCATGACGGAATCAATGTCATGGTAGCCGTCTTCTCTTTTTCCGGTCACCGAAAGGGTGAGGTTGATTTTGGCATAGGCTGTTTCCCGTATCATATTTTTACTCCTTCCATATGATGATTTCCTTTATTATATCCTATGATTAGAAAAAGGATTGTGCCTGTTTTTCTGCACAATCCTTTTTGTCCTTTTTACGGATAGGAGGGTCCTGCCTGCCCTCGGCATGCCAACCCTTTTTCTCATTTCGTCAATTCAAAGGGACAGGCTTTTCCTTCCCTGAACTGCAGATAGGATTCAAAATTATTTTTTGACATATCATACACATCCTTTTCCGTGTAAAAGGCAGTGTGGGGCGTATGGATCACATTGGGGAAGGAGCGCAGGATGGCCAGCTTGTCATCATCCAGGGGCTGGTCTATATAGTTCAGCCGTTTGTGCTCGTTTTCCGTGACATCAAGACCGGCACCTCCTATTTTGCCGGATTTGATGCCCCGGATGAGGGCGTCGGTGTCTACCAGCTTTCCCCGCGCCGTGTTAATGAGGATCACGTGGTCCTTCATTTTGGAAATGGTTTCATCATTGATGAGGTAATGGTTTTCTTCTGTGGCATTCATATGAAGGGTGATGATGTCCGATTCCCGAAGGAGGGTGTCCAGGTCCACATAGGTGACGAAGTTCTCTATGTCCCTGTTCCTGTACAGGTCATAGCCCAGAAGGCGGCAGCCGAAGCCGCGGAGGTGGCGGGCCACGGTGCTTCCGATATGGCCGGTGCCGATGATGCCTACGGTGGAGTCCGATATTTCCAGTCCCATTTTTCCTTGCAGCGTGAAATCGTTACAGCGGGAAGACTCAATGATCAGTTTCAGCTTTCGGCTGCAGGCCAGCATGAGCATGATGGCATAATTGGCCACGCTGTTTGGCGGATATCCCGTGTTACTTACGCGGAGCCCGATTTTTTTCGCATGGGCCGTATCTACATGATCATAGCCGATGGTACGGCAGAGGATGTATCGAATTCCCGCTGCCTTTGCCCGGTCCAGAAGGGCCGCGTCCACGGAGGTGGACTCCATGATGCTGATAGCATCAAACCCTTTTGACAAAGGAAGGGTATCCGATGAAAACTGCTCTTCCGTATAGGCAAAGGGTACACCATATTCACCGGAAAGCTTCCGGCAGATATCCAATTCGTCAAATTTTCGAAGTCCATAAAAGAAAATGCCCATGAGGATCACCTCGTCTGTTTTAAGAAAGTCCTTTACTAAAACCGGAATCCCGTTTTTGTTATTTTACTCCCTTTTAAATGGCGGAAGCAATGGAAAATCACGTTAGCTGCTCCCTATCTGCGGGGGACCTGGTGTAGAAGGGGATGGCTGTCGGCTGGTCTATAAAACTCCGGCGTATTTATTAGTGTGCTGCCTTCATTCTCCATTTTCTATTTTCATTTTTTATTCATTCATTTCCCTGTTTACCACGCTTTACCACAGTGATATAATACAAAATACAACTAAAGTTTTCCGAAGCCGGACATGACAGCTCTTTTGCTGTGGTGTCCGGCTTTTTGTCTCACAGGGAGGCGCGGAGTATGGGAGAAATATGGAGGGATCTGCCCCAGCCCCAGGGGCTCTATGATCCGAGAAATGAGCATGATGCCTGCGGCATCGGCTTTGTGGCAAATATTAAAGGAAAAAGGTCCTATGGGATTGTGGATGATGCGCTGAAAATTCTGGAAAATCTGAAGCATCGCGGCGGCGAGGGAGCAGACCAGAAGAGCGGAGACGGCGCAGGCATCCTGACCCAGATTCCCCATGAATTCTTCCAGCGGGAATGCGAAGTGCTGGGCTTTCATCTTCCTCCAGAAGGCGAATACGGCGTAGGCATGATTTTTGCCCATCGGTACAGGGATTTCCGGGAGGAGCAGAAGCGCATCTTCGAAGACATTGTGAAGGAAGAAGGGCAGACCGTACTGGGCTGGCGGGAAGTGCCTATCGACGAAAGCCTTATCGGCGAAGAAGCCAAGCGGATACGTCCCCATTTCCTGCAGGTTTTCATCGGCCGGGATCCCTCCATTAAGGAGCCCATGGATTTTGAGAGAAAGCTCTATCTGATCCGACGGCTGGCAGAAAAGAAGATTATCCCCCTGTCGGAAGGCATGGGCACCGATTTCTATATTGCCAGTCTGTCGTCCCGCACCATTGTATACAAGGGCATGCTTACCAGCGACCAGATGCGCCATTTCTATCTGGATCTTTCAGATCTGGATTTCAAGACAGCCATGGCTCTCGTGCATTCCCGGTTCAGCACCAATACTTTCCCCAGCTGGGCCAGAGCCCATCCGAACCGCTATATCGTGCATAACGGGGAAATCAATACCATTCAGGGAAATATCAACTGGCTGAATGCCAGAGAAAGCAAATCCCGGCCTTCCGACTATCCGGAACTGGCCAAGGCATTCCCCGTGGTAGATGCTACGGGAAGCGACTCCGCCATGTTTGACAACTGTCTGGAATATCTCCATATGGCCGGCCATTCCCTGGCCCATGCCATGATGGTCATGATTCCGGAACCCTGGGAAAAGAATCCTTCCATGAGCCAGGAAAAGAAAGATTTCTACCGCTATCATAATTTCATGATGGAACCCTGGGATGGGCCGGCGGCCATCTGCTTCTGCGACGGCGTGGTTATCGGCGGTATGCTGGACAGAAACGGACTTCGCCCTGCCCGGTACTATGTGATGAAGGATGACCGGGTGATCCTGTCTTCCGAAGTAGGCTCCGTACCGGTCAGCCAGGAGGATGTGCTCTACAAGGGCCGACTGGAACCGGGGAAAATTTTCCTTATTGATACATCCCAGCAGCGCATCGTGGGAGATGAGGAAATCAAGCACAACATGGCCAAGGCTCACCCCTACGGCGACTGGTGCAGGGAACATATTCTGGATCTGAAGGATCTGGAGAAAAAGGAAGTGAAGAAGCCGCTTCCGGCGGAACTGCTGGAGCAGCAGCGGGCGTTCGGCTACACCCAGGAGGATATGCGGGATATGATTATCCCCATGGCCCAGGATGGAAAAGATCCGGTGGGCGCTATGGGCATGGACTCCCCGCTTCCCGTGCTTTCGGAAAAGCCGCGCCTCCTCTATGACTATTTTCAGCAGAATTTTGCCCAGGTCACCAATCCGCCCATTGATGCCATCCGGGAGAAAATCGTAACTTCCTCCACCGTATATGTGGGGAACATGGCCAATATCATGGATCCCGATGAAAAGGGCACGGCAGCCCTTGCCATGGACCGTCCCCTGCTGACCAATGAAGAAATGGAAGCGGTGAAGGAACTGAAGGACGAACGCCTCCGCCCGGTGGTGCTTTCCCTCCTGTATCCGGCGGAAGGGAAGGGAGAACTCCAGAAGGCACTGGACGCTCTTTTTGATAAGGCACTTCAGGCAGTGAAGGACGGACATAATATTCTCATCCTCTCCGACCGCGGCGTGGACCGGGATCACCTGGCCATTCCTGCTCTTTTGGCGTCGGCGGGGCTGCATAACTTCCTCATCCGGGAAAAGGTGCGCCCGGACGTGGGCATTATCCTGGAATCAGGAGAACCGAGGGAAGTCCATCATTTCTGCACCCTTATCGGCTACGGCGCCACCGCCATCAATCCCTATCTTGCCCTGGATACGGCAGGGGATCTGGCGGAAAAGGGCCGGCTTGGCGGGAAGACGGCAGAGGAAGCGCAGGAAAATTACATGAATGCTTCCGTAAAGGGCATCCTGGCGGTCATGTCGAAAATGGGGATTTCCACGGTAAAAAGCTATCACGGTGCCCAGATTTTTGAAGCCGTAGGCATTGGGAAAGAAGTGGCCGATACCTTCTTCGGGCATACCGCTTCTCCTGTAGGGGGCATGGGCATTGCGGATATCGAAGAGGAAAACCGGCGCCGCCATGAAGAGGCTTATGGTAAAAAGAGAGGCCTTCCTGCCGGGGATATTTTCAAATACCGCAGAAACGGCGACGAACCCCATATCCTGACAGCAGAAGCTATCCGCCTTCTCCAGCAGGCCTGCCGCAGCGGCAGCTATGAACTGTATAAAGTCTATGCCAAAAAAGTGAATGAGCCTCTCATCCGGCTCCGGGATCTCCTGGATTTCACCTATCCTGCCGGATGCAGCATTCCTATTGAAGAAGTGGAAAGCGTGGAATCCCTTGTCCGCCATTTCCGCACCGGCGCCATGAGCTACGGCGCTCTCAGCAGGGAAGCCCACGAATGTATTGCCAGAGCCATGAACTCCCTCCACAGCCGAAGCAATACCGGAGAAGGCGGGGAGGATGCGGAGCGGTTTGCTCCCCTGCCCGACGGCAGCAGCATAAATGATGAAATCAAGCAGGTGTCCACGGCCCGCTTCGGCGTCACCGGCAATTACCTGGTTCATGGATCGGAAATCCAGATCAAGTGCGCCCAGGGAGCCAAGCCCGGCGAAGGCGGACATCTTCCGGGCAGCAAGGTGGATCCTGCCATTGCCCGCACCAGGCACTCCACGCCCGGCGTATCTCTCATTTCCCCTCCGCCCCATCATGATGTATATTCCATTGAGGATCTGGCGGAACTCATCTTTGATCTGAAGAATGCAAACCCGAAAGCGGAAATCAACGTGAAACTGACTGCAGGCAACGGTGTTGGCACCATAGCTGCCGGGGTGGTCAAGGCCAAGGCTGACGGCATTACCATCAGCGGCTATGACGGCGGCACCGGCGCCTCTCCCAGAACCAGCATGCGCCATGCCGGCCTTCCCTGGGAAATCGGCCTTTCTGAAGTGCAGCAGGTGCTTCTCCTGAACCAGCTCCGCGACCGGGTCAAGCTGGAAACCGACGGCAAGCTGCTGACAGGAAGGGACGTGGCTGTTGCGGCTCTTCTGGGAGCGGAGCTTTTCAGCTTCTGCACCGGGCCACTCATTGCCCTGGGCTGCCAGATGTATCGCGTGTGCAACAGAAATACCTGCCCCGTGGGCATCTGCACCCAGGATGAAAAGCTGAGAAAACGGTTCACCGGAAAACCGGAATACGTAGTGAACTTCATGCGCTTTGTGGCGGAGGATCTGCGGGAAATCATGGCCCGTCTGGGATTCCGCAGGCTGGAAGACATGGTAGGAAGGAACGACCGTCTGAAACAGAAGGGGCTTACGGGCAATCCCAAGGCGGACACCCTCAATCTGGATGCCCTGCTTTTCCGGCCCTATACAGATATTTCCGTAGGCCATCATTTTATGAAGCAGCAGGATCACCAGATGGAAAAGACCCTGGACATGGCCAAACTGGTGCGCATGTGCAAACCGGCACTGGATGAAGGGAAACCGGTACGGGCCAAGCTTTTCATCAGAAATACGAACCGGGTTACCGGCACCATTGTAGGCAGTGAAATTTCAAGAAGGTACGGTGAAAAGGGACTGCCTGAAGATACCATCCGCCTTTCCTTCGTAGGTTCTGCCGGACAGAGTTTCGGTGCCTTCATTCCCCGGGGACTGACCCTGACCCTGGAGGGGGACTCCAACGATTATACCGGCAAGGGACTTTCCGGCGGCAAAATTATTATTTATCCGCCGAAAGAAGCCACCTTTAAGGCGGAAGACAATGTGATTATCGGAAATGTAGCCTTCTTCGGCGCTACCGGCGGGAAAGCCTTCATTTCCGGCAGAGCGGGCGAACGGTTCTGCGTCAGAAACAGCGGAGCCACCGTAGTGGTGGAAGGCGTAGGCAATCATGGCCTGGAATACATGACCGGCGGCAAAGCGGTTATCCTGGGCCCCACCGGCATGAACCTGGCTGCCGGCATGTCCGGCGGCACCGCCTACGTGGTGGATCTGGACGAGAAACTGCTGAATCATGAAATGGTTCATGCGGAACCGCTGGAAAATGAGGAAGAAGCAGAAGAAGTGCGGAAGCTGATTGAAGAACACTACATCTGTACCAGAAGCGAAAGGGCAGAGGAAATCCTGGCCCAGTGGAGCCGCTTCCTCCCGCGGATCAGTAAGGTTATCCCCAAAGACTATGAAGCCATGGAAATAGAAATCCGCCGTTTCATGAATCAGGGGAAGACAAGAAAAGAAGCGGAGCAGGCAGCCTTTGACATGAAATTTGCCAGATAGGCGGTTCCCGGGAAACAGAACTTCCTGCCCGGCATTTTCAAAAAGAAAGAGACGGCACCGGCGTGGCTCCCGCATTGGCAGATTTTTTTCTACGGGACATTTTCCTCCTTTTCCGGACTGTATAGATAGAGAAGCGAAAGGGCCCGGAAGGGCCGGCCATAGAATCCTGCCGGCGCGCATCCATGGAAGGCAGGATGGCCCGGCTCCTCCTTCATGATCCGCTTCTCCCGGCCGGCTGAAAAATAAATCCTGCAAAACTCCCTGCAATTCCCGGGGGTCTGACACATTACCGGGAATGGACAGGGAGTTTTTGCCGTGGAAGAAATGGGATATTCCACGGGATCTTCCTTTATGACAGGGAGCGGAAAGCCCCTTTTCAAAAGAGCGGTGTCTGGATTATAATTAAGAATGGAAAAATGGCAGTGAAAGCGAAACATACCGGGAGGCAGGGCCAGGATGCATGCCTGCAGGGACGGGGAAAGGAGGTCTGCTATGGGTCTGTCTATCAGGGATATACTGATATTGGATTATTTTGACGGGAAACCGCTGCACCATCGGATACCGCCCTACAAACTGCATATCTACGGCGCCGATGCCAATACCCGGATAGATTCGCTCATGGAAGACGGATGGATACGGACCAGCCGTCCCCAGGAAACGGTGAATATGCTGCCGGACAAGGCGCTTTCCGATTTTCTTAAACGCTACGGACTTTCCGGAGAAGGCACCCATGCGGAACTGACAGGACGGGTCATTGCCAAAATACCGGAAAAGGACTACGCCCACGGAGTGCCACGGATCTATGTGCTTACCAAAGAAGGCAAAGCGGAAATCGGCCATCATATGGCCTACGTGCTGAATGTACGGGAAAATTACGGACTGACGGAAGGGGAGATCGGAGAATCCCAGAATGCGCTGACCCAGCGGGGAGAGCCCTTCACCGCCAGGGATATCCTGTACCGCGCATTCCAGCAGAAAATTGCCATTTATACCATGGCGGGGGAATGGTCAAAGCTTAGAAATATGTACTACACCGTGGCCAATTTCTATCTGCGTATCAAAGATAACGACAAGGCTCTGCCCTATCTGTACCTGGTATTTTTCATGGATATGTCCGGTATGGGCAATAAAAACAACCTGGTTCCCTACGAGAACCTCTTCCCCACCCAGAAGGGCATGATCCTTCTGATGGATGAAATCCGAAAAGAGCTGCATCTGACCATGGACGATGTGAAGACTTCCTTCCTTTCCTCCATTGCCCGCATGGCCCCGCGGCTTCCCTTTTCCTATTTTTCACCGCAGATGATGGCCTCCATGCTGCTGGAACGGCTCCGCGGACGGGATTTCAACGGCACCCGGTATATTGCGGACCGCAATGTGCCGGATCCCTCCTCCAAGGCCTATCATTACGTGCCCTACGGCAGAAGCGAAGCCCGGGCGCCGCTTCGCCGCACACCGGTAGTGAAACCGAAAATCATGGCTCCTCCGGTACTGCGGATGCCTACCTTTACCGCTCCGCCCCCTTTCCGGCCCAGCGAAAATTCTGCCTCCCTGCCCCGTATTCCTAAGCCGGAACCGGAAAAGCCGGTCATGCCCAAGCCTTTGAAAAGAGAGAAAAAAGGAATACTGGCAAAGATCAGGGACCTGTTCTGAATGCTTCCGGGCGTGAAAAGCCGGTGAGCGGAAAAGGCAAATCCCTGCGGGATCTCCGGCCGCTGCTGGAATCCCTTTACAAAACCGCTTTCTTTTTGTAAAATAATACTAATGCGTTTGTAGCTCAGCTGGATAGAGCAGCGGTTTCCTAAACCGTGTGTCGGGAGTTCGAATCTCCCCAAGCGCACCACTATAAAATCAGCACTTTTGAGACTTCTCAAGAGTGCTTTTTTTATTCAGCTGTCACTATAACTGTCACTATGAAGTGAGATGCCATGTTTTTATCAGTCATTTCCGACTCAACTATTAAACCATTCTAAGCCATTCATTTAACTTACTGTATCTGCATAATATATATATACTACTATGTTGCTATTGCATATTTTCTTTTCTAATGCATAAAAAAGACCTATTTCTACTTAAAGAAACAGGTCGTATTTTTCTTATCTGTGATTTGATATCTTTTTCTCTTTCACCATGTCATGTGAATTTCAGGGAACGGGCTCCCCTTTTCTATTTCCTTGCCACGGCGCCTACTGCCAGAATGATGAAAACCATGCCGGCCAGCTGCCAGAAGCTGAAAAGGAGGTGGAAGATGAAGAAGGAGAGGATGATGGAGGAGAGAGGCTCTATGGCGGAAATGATGCTGGCTTCCGTGGGAAGTATATAGGCCACGCTGCCGAGATAAAGGACGAAGGAGCAGATGGTGCCGAAGAGGACTACGTAGGCGAAGGCCAGGAGCACCGGCGCATCGATGGTACCGGTGAAGGGCGTGAGAAGGGCCACGGGGCAGAGGAAAAGAGAGGCCAGAAACATGCCCCAGCCTACGATCAGCGGCGCACCGTATTTCTTGATGATTTTCACCGGCTCCACGGTATAGAGGGCGCAGGCCAGAGCGGAGAGAAGGCCCCAGAAAAGGGCTTTCCCGGAAATGGCCAGATTTTCGAAATCACCGCCGGTAGCTATGAGGGCGGTGCCGGCTACGGCAAAGATCGTACAGAAGATTTCGACCATTCGAGGCCATCTTTTTTCAGAAATACAGTACCAGAAAATAATGAGGATGGGCATGAGGTACTCCAGAATGGTGGCGGTGGGCGCATTGCTGTAGCGGATGGAGGCAAAGTAGCAGTACTGGGTGCCCAGCATGCCGAAGGCGCCGAATATAAGAAGGGAGAGACGGTCCTTTTTGTCTTTCCAGATGGCAAAGGTTTTTCCATAGAGGAAATGGGTGATGAGCAGGAGCAGCAGCCCGGCGAATAAAAGACGGAAGAAGGTCAGCCATTCGGGAGCAATATTTTCATTAATGAGCAGAAACTGGCCTGCAATACCGCTGCTTCCCCAGAGCGCAGCACCGGTGGAGGCAAAAAGCAGCCCTTTTTTTCTATCATGGGTCATGAGATCATCCTTTCTCTGCCGTATTTTTAGTACATATATCATAGCAAATGGAAAAAGGGACTGCAAGAAAAGGGGATTATGGAGCAGGGGCCGCTGACAGAAAGCAGAAATCAGATGATCATCGGGGGAGAAAGTCTCGGCTTTCCAGCTTATGCACCAGAGCCTGCACTTTCGAATCGATTTCCCGGATCACGGCAAGGTACGCTTCATTTCCCCGGCCGGCGGGATCTTCCAGCTGCCAGTCTTCGTCAAAAGGGCGTCCCATCCACGGACAGCCTGCAAGGCAGCCCATGGAGATCAGGATGTCAGCACGGGGAATCCGGTCAATGGATTTGGGCATCTGCTCTTTTTCCATATCGATATGGTACAGATCTTTCATCAGCTTCAGGGCAGCGGGGTCGATGCAGCCAGCCGGCTCGGTTCCGGCGGAGCAGCTTTCAAAAAGGGCGGCGCCGTACTTTCTGCCCAGGGCTTCCGCAATCTGGCTTCGGCAGGCATTGTGGGTGCAGATGAAAGCAACCAGCGGTTTATGATTCATGAGGAAACCATCCTTTCGTACGGTTGGCGATTTTTACCAGTGTGAGCATGACAGGCACTTCGGTCAGTACGCCTACCGTGGTAGCCAGGGCGGCAGGGCTTGAAGCGCCGAAGAGAGCAGCGGCTGCAGCTACGGAAAGTTCAAAGAAATTGGAAGCGCCGATCATGCCGGCAGGAGCGGCAATGGAAAAGGGGAGCTTCAGCAGGAAGGAGGCGCCGTAGGCAGTCAGAAAGATGAGGAATGTCTGGATAATAAGGGGAATGGCAATGAGCAGAATGTGAAGGGGATTGGAAAGGATGATGTCCGCCTGGGAGCTGAAGATGATGACCAGGGTGAGAAGAAGGCCTGCGGTGGCGGTGCTGTCAAATTTGTGGACAAAAACATTTTCCAGATAGTCCCTGCCCCGGTGTTTGATTACCAGGTACCGGGTAAGGACACCGCCGGCCAGAGGGATGACCACGAAGAGGAAGATGCTGAGAAAGAGAATGTCATAGGGTACGGCCACCCGGGAAACACCAAGAAGGAATTTCACAATAGGTACGAAGGCGATCAGGATGATGAGATCGTTAGTGGCTACCTGCACCACCGTATAGGCGGGGTTTCCCTGGGTCAGGGTGCTCCATACGAATACCATGGCCGTACAGGGGGCGGCGCCCAGCAGTACAGCGCCTGCCAGGTACTGCCGGGCCAGGTCCGGCGGAATCAGCCCGGAAAACAGGTGAAAAAGGAAGAAGGCGGCAATCAGGTACATGGTGAAGGGCTTGATGAGCCAGTTCGTGATCCAGGTGACCAGCAGTCCTTTTCCATTCCTTCCTGCCTGCCGTATGCTTTGAAAATCCACTTTGATCATCATGGGGTAAATCATGACCCAGATGAGGAGGGCAATGGGAAGAGATATGCCGTCTATCTGCATATAGCCCAGAACCCGGGGCAAAGCGGGAAGAAAATGGCCCAGGGCTGCGCCCAGTCCCATGCATAGCAGCACCCATAGGGTGAGGCCGCGCTGGAAGGAACTGATTCCTTTTTCTTTACCGGCAGCAGTACGCATCATGATCATCTCCCGACTCTGTTACCTGAAAAAGATCCTGAATCATTGCGGCCAGTTCATTTCCCCTCTGCCTGTTCAGGGAATAGTAAACCCATTTTCCCTCTTTCCGGCTGTTTACCAGTCCTGCTTCACAGAGGACTTTCATATGATGGGACAAAGTGGGCTGGGAGAAATGAAGCCCCTCCAGAAGCACGCAGGCACAGCGTTCCCCATGCTGCAGCAGTTCCAGAATATGAAGCCTGTTTTCATCAGTTATAGCCTTCAGCATCATCATTCGTTCTTTTTTCAATTCCATAGCGTCCTCCTCATATTCATCTACATCAATATGTAATAAAGCATAGCACATACATTTACGAACGTCAATATGTGAAATGCATCGGCAGCACCGGCGGCATTTTTGAAGGCCTGCGGACCTTTCTTTCCGTAAACTCCGAACGGGGTCCGGCTCTTTTCCCCTTTTTTACAAAATATCCGGATTTGTTACTTTTTTGATGATTTTATGGAATTTCTAATTTTAATTTTTCTTTTCCTGTACAAATCCCTTTCACGGCTGTTTCATTTTTTCTCTATGATGGGATACAGAACAATAACAAAAGTGATGAATCACTTCAAAAGTGGAAGGAGCAGAGGCATGAAAAAAACTTGGATGAAAGCAGCAGTTTGCGGACTTCTTGCAGGAGGTGCCCTTTTAGGAGGCATGTTTCCTTCTGAGGCATCGGATATCCGGATTCTTCCGGTAGATACCGCCAAATTCTGGGCAGGGGCCCGTTTTGACTTTGATGTGGAAGTATCCAATGCTAAAAATCTGCAGAATGTGGATGTAAAGGTCAACGGCATTCCTGCAGAAAAGTTTTTTGGCAAGAAGGCCGTAACGAAGGATCTGGGAAACGGAGTTACTTCCTACCGCATTGATGATGTGGATTTTGCCAAAACCGGTAAAATTGCAGTGACTGTGGAGGCGAAAGACAGCCTGGGCACTTCCGCTGCTTCGGCAGGCTATGAAGTCGTCCATGAAACCGCACCGAAGCGGGCGAAGAATGTAATTCTCTTCGTAGGTGACGGCATGTCCCTCCAGGCCAGAGAAGTGGCCCGCATTCTTTCCAAAGGAATGACCAACGGCAAGTACAATGACCTTCTGGCTATGGAAAAACTGGATCACAATGCGGTGATTACCACCTCCGGCTATGATTCCCTGGTAACGGACAGCGCCAACTCTGCATCCGCCTATGCAACCGGCCACAAATCCGTGGTCAATGCCATGGGCGTGTATGAAGATTCTACCAAGGATCCCTTCGATGATCCCAAGGTGGAAAATATTTCTGAAATTCTGAAACGGACCCGCGGCATGTCCATCGGTATCATTACCCAGGCGGAATCTACCGATGCTACACCGGCAGCCATGATCGGACACACCAGAAGAAGAGCCAACCAGGATTTCCTGGCCAAGAGCTATCTGGATGCCTATCACCGTCCGGATGTAATTATGGGCGGCGGTTCTTCCCGCTATCTCCCCAAGTCGGTGCCCGGCTCCAAGAGAAAGGACAATGACAACATTATCCAGGATTTCAAGGATCTGGGATATACCTTTGTCACCAATTCCAAGGAAATGATGGCAGCACCGTCGGATAAACCCATGCTGGGCCTTTTCCACACAGGCACCATGAACGTCTACATTGACCGTGAAATGCTGAAGAATCCGAAAGTGCTCAAAGGCTTTGACGATCAGCCGAACCTCATGAATATGACTAAGAAATCCCTGGATATTCTCTCCAAGAATCCGAATGGCTTCTTTGCCATGATTGAAGGCGCATCCATTGATAAGCAGCTCCATGTCATGGACTGGCAGAGAGCGGCCTATGATACCATCGAATTCGACAAGTCCATTGAATATGCGGAAAAGTGGGCTAAGGAACACGGCGATGATACCCTCATCATTGTTCTGGCAGACCATGCTCACGGTATTTCCATCAGCGGCACCTATCATGAACGGGATGGGAAGAAGGGCACTGAAGCGGTCCGCGTATATGCCAACTCCATATTCCCCACATTCAAGGATGCCGACCATGATGGATTCCCGGATAACCCCGATCCCGATGTGACTCTGGCAGTGCAGTATGCCAACCATCCGGAATATTATGAAAACTATCATTTCATGAAGACACCGACTCCTCCGGCTCTGGCAGTAACGGAGACAAAGGAAGAGGCAGTACAGAACGGAGACAAGGTGGAATACCACCAGGTATCCTCCGCTTCCTCCAAAGCCAACCCCGCCCGTATCCATCCGGGAGATCCGGCAGAACTGGTACCGGCCAATACGCCGAAGGACGATCCCCAGGAATGCCATTCCGCCGATGATATCCTTCTCAATGCCGGCGGTCCGGGATCTGAATATTTCCATGGCACCATGGATAATACGGAAGTCTTCTTCGGTATGATGAGAGCTCTTGGCATTGATGCCAATAAGAATAAGAAGTAAGGAATTCCCCTGCTTCTCTGGAGCTGTGAAAGCTTATGAAACGCATTCTTTTGATTTCCTTTATGGCTGCAGCCCTGTTCCTGTCAGCTTCGGCGGCGGAAGCGGAAGAGTTATCCTTTGACGAAATTTATTCCGCCTACTCCGCCGACGGCCTGACATTTTCGGACAAGACAAGGAGCCTTGAAGGCGGCACGGTGACCGTGTCAGGTTATATGGCACCGCCGCTGACGCCGACCATACATTTCTTCGTGCTCACTGAAGTTCCTATGTCCGTCTGCCCCTTCTGTTCCAGTGACGCAGACTGGCCTGATAACATCATTGTCGTTAAAATTGACGATCCCATAACAGCACTCCCATATGATACCCCCATTACCGTTACAGGCACTCTGGAGATAGGCAGTGAGACCGACGAAGAAACCGGATTTGTGAGCCAGCTTCGAATCCATGCGGATTCCATAGACAGCTGATTTCTCCGGCCGGAACCTCGTTTGAATAAAGAAAGCACTGTAACAGGTGCTTTTTTTGCTTATGAAATCCTGCTGCCTCATGGGACCCGGGACGCCGCAGACTTCACCTGCCGGATATGCCCTCTGTCCCCTGTGGATGACAGGATTCAAAAATCAAAGGAGAGATCTATGATAACCATCCAGAACCTGATCTGTGATTTCCCTGACGGAGACGGGAAGAAACTCCGCGCTCTTTCCGTCCCTTCCTTTTCATTAAAAGAGGGAGGCATGGCTGTGATTACCGGTCCGTCGGGAAGCGGAAAGACCACCTTTCTCCACTGCCTTTCCGGACTGCTGACTCCTTCCTGCGGGGATATACGGATAGGGGATGTACATCTGTCCGACCTGTCTCCTGCGCAGCGGTGCGGCTTCCGTGCGGCGAAGGTGGGATATGTGTTTCAGAAGCCCCTTCTTCTTTCTTTTCTCACAGTGAAGGAGAATATCCTTCTTTCCGCATCCCTGGCAGGCAGAAGGCCGGAGGACCGGGAAATCAGCGATCTTCTTTCCCGTGTGGGGCTGGAAGGGCTGGAGGACAGAAAGGGAGACTGGCTTTCCGGCGGACAGCAGCAGCGGGTCTCTTTCCTTCGTGCGGTGATTCGAAAGCCTTCCCTGCTTCTGGCAGATGAGCCTACCGCAGCCCTGGATGAAGAAAACGGAATGCGGCTGATGGATATGATGCTGGACTATCAGAAAGAAGCGGGCTGTTTCCTTCTCTGTGCTACCCATGATAAACGGGTGATGGACCGGTTTCCTGTCCGCTATGATGTGCAGAAAGGAGCATTTCTATGATCAGGCTGGCATTTCTTTCTCTTTTCCGGCGCCCTCTCCGGCAGTTTCTTCTTTTTCTTCTCATTGCCGTTACGGCGGCGCTGCCTGTGTTTATCCTGCAGACGGCCGGCGGACTTTACGGCGGCATTAACCGGGCGGTAAGCCCTTTCCCCATCCTGGCCGGAGCCAGGGGTTCCGCCTACCAGCTGGTGCTGAATACTGTCTTTTTACGGGATCGGCCTATAGGAAATATTCCCTACGGAGAAATGGAGAAGCTGGAGGAAAGCGGCAGGACACAGGCAGTCTATCCCCTGGCCTTTGGCGATAATTACCGGGGCTTTCGCATCGCCGGCACGGATCCGTCTCTTTTCAGCTACCGGCCTGTAAAAAATAAGGCACCCTGGCTGGAAATAGGGGAAGGGCAGGCTTTCCAGGAAGAAGGGGAAGCAGTCATCGGCAGCGAGACAGCCCGTCTGACCGGACTTAAAATAGGAGATACCTTCCAGTCTATCCATGGCAGTTCTTCCAAGGGACATGCCCACAATCATCCTTTCCGGGTGACAGGCATTCTGAAGCCTGTGGGAGGTCCCTACGATACGGCCATTTTTATTGATATGAAAGACGTATGGGAAGCCCATGGGGAAAACGAAGAAGCCCGTCGGGAGGTCACCGCTCTTCTGGTTGTGCCCAAAGGCTATAAGGAGGCCATGGAGCTTCTGGCTTCCTACCAGAAGAACAGGGATGTGCAGATGGTTTTCCCCTCCCAGTCTGTCATTTCCCTCTATGCTATGGTAGGGCAGACAAAGCATTTCTGGGAAATCTTTGTCACCGCTCTTCTGGCCATGTCTCTTCTGATTACCCTTCTGGTCATGTACTGGAGCGGCCTTTCCCGGATAGGGGAACTGGCCCTGCTGGAAGCCCTGGGGGCAGGAAAAGGAAAAATCCGTCAGTTCCTTCTGGCAGAACAGGGGCTCCTGCTCCTGTTCGGAAGCTCCTGCGGCTGGCTTATGGGTTATGGAGCCAGTCTTCTGGCAGCCCGTATGGTATCAGGGGCCGCCGCCATTACCATGACGACTTCACCGGACTGGAGAGGATTTCTCATGATTCCTGCAGTTACCCTGATAGGTACCGCCGCAGGTCTCCTGCCTGCCTTTCTCCTGGGAAGAAAGGATGTATCGCCGTACCTGTGAGATACCGGCGGCAGCCGCAAAGCGGCCTCTTGACAAAATCGGCCCCGTGAGCCTATACTAAACTAACTTCTAACGAAAGGAGAGGGCACGATGAGACTTGATTCCATGAATAAAGAAATGGCATATGGCGTCTTTGGCTGGGGCTATTATTATGGCTTCGGTTATTTTTGCTGCGCCTGCCATGAGTCTCGTGCCCTTTTCAGATAAAGCAGTTTTCGAAATGAAAGGACAGACTCATGGGAGCCTGTCCTTTTCTTTTTGAAGGATAGTAGGATGGAAGTTAGAAGGAGTGGGGCGATTGTCCCGTAGCATTGAAGGAGCCCTGAAAGGGCACAGGAGGAAACATCATGATTATTGTAATGAAACAGAATGCACCGCTTACCGCTATTGAATCCCTGGAACAGGAAATGAGGGACCGCGGATTCCAGGTAGACCGCAGCAAAGGTTCCAGCAAGGTAGTCCTTGGCCTGGTGGGAGATACGTCCGGACTGGATGAACGGGATTTCCTCAGTAATCCCTGGGTGGACAAGGTCATGCGGGTGCAGGAGCCTTATAAACGGGCCAGCCGTGCTTTTCACCCGGCAGATACCGTGGTGGATGTGAAAGGCGTCAAAATCGGCGGGAAGAAGCTGGTGGTCATGGCAGGTCCCTGCTCCATCGAAACGCCGGAGCAGATTGGCGGCATTGCCAAGGCAGTCAAAGCTTCCGGTGCAGCGGTTCTCCGCGGCGGGGCTTTCAAACCGAGAACATCTCCCTATTCCTTCCAGGGACTGGGAGAAAAAGGGCTGGATATGCTGATTTCTGCTGCCCGGAAAGAGGACATGCCGGTGGTGACTGAACTCATGAGCGCTGATAAGATCGGCATGTTCCTGGAAAAAGGCGTAGATATCATCCAGATCGGTGCCAGGAATATGCAGAATTTTGACCTGCTGAAGGCGGTAGGCCGTCTGAATGTACCGGTACTGCTGAAGCGGGGTATGTCAGCTACCATTGAGGAATGGCTCATGAGTGCGGAATACATTATGTCCGAAGGCAATCACAATGTAATTCTCTGCGAACGGGGCATCCGCACCTTTGAAAAGGCTACCAGAAATACACTGGATCTGTCGGCGGTGGAAGTGGTTAAGGAAAAGAGCCATCTGCCGGTTATCGTAGATCCCAGCCACGCCACCGGTCACAGGGAAATGGTGCCGGCCATGGCTATGGCTGCTATTGCGGCCGGTGCCGATGGTATTATGTGTGAAGTTCATAATGATCCGGAACATGCATGGTGCGATGGAGCGGAATCCATTACGCCGGAGACTTTTGATGACCTCATGGGACGGCTGAAACAGCTGGCACCCATTGTGGGAAGAGAGCTCTGACGGCGGAAGCCCTGCATGCCGTTTCGGAATGCGCAGAAGGCAGGGCTCCCCGGGGCTCTGCCTTTTTGCACATACATATCATCGATTCAATTTACATATAAAGGAAACCAACATGAACAGTGACTTTAGAAAGATTCCCATAGCGGTTATCGGACTGGGCCTTATGGGAGGCTCCTTTGCCAAAAGACTGAAGGAGCTGGGCCATCCGGTCATCGGCCTGAACCGAACGAAGAGCGTGGCGGAAAAGGCTTTGGCTCTGGGAATGGTAGACACCATAGACCCCGGCGAACTGAAGAAAGCGGAAATCGTGATTTTCTGCACGCCGGAGAAGGGGACGCTTTCTTTTATCCGGGAGCACATCTCCCTGCTGAATGAAAAGGCGGTGCTGACGGATATTGCCGGCGTGAAGAACGGATTTGCCAAAGAGGTATCTTCGCTCCTGCCGGAAGGAATGGACTTTGTGTCCGGCCATCCCATGTGCGGAAGAGAAGGGGCGGGCCTCCTGCAGGCAGACGGTGCCATATTCGACGGTGCCAATTACGTGCTCATTCCGGAACCCTGGAACAGCAGGGAACACCTGGAACTGATCAAAGGCATGGCCCTGGAGCTTGGCTGTGCCCATGTACCGGTGGTGACAGCCGAGGAACATGACCGGGCAATTGCCTACACCAGCGATCTGCCCCATGTGCTGGCTACGTCTCTGATGAACAGCGCCTCCTACTCGGAAAAGACGAAGTACTTTATCGGAGGTTCCTTCAAGGATGAGACGAGGGTGGCAGATATTAATGAAAAGCTCTGGACATCCCTGTTCCTGGCCAACCGGGAGAAACTGCTGGAAGAAATCGACCGCTTCAGCGGTTCCCTGCAGCAGATCCGGCAGGCCATAGCAGAGGGCAGCGAGGAAGATATGACCGCTTTTCTGAAAGAGGCGGGAAGAAGAAGAAGGGAAATGATGCATCATGGCAGCTGTTAATGTGGATCTGGGAAAGGATTCCTATACCATTGAAATAGAAAGAGGACTTCTTGACCGGGTGGGCGGAAAAATCCGAGCCCTTACGAAAGCGGATAAAATCGCAGTCATTACCGACGATCACGTGGCACCGCTCTATGGGGAAAGGCTCAGTCATGCCCTGGAGGCCGAGAGATTTGAGACGCGGATTATCGCCATTCCTGCGGGAGAGGCCAGCAAGAACCTGAAGGTCCTGTCCGATGTGTACGATGCCATGTCGGAATTCGGCATGTCCAGAAGCGATGCGGTGGTTACCCTTTCCGGCGGCGTGCCGGGGGATCTCGGCGGCTTTGCGGCAGCCACCTACATGAGGGGGATTCCCTTCTTCCAGATACCGACTACCATTCTGGCCCAGATCGACAGCTCTGTAGGCGGGAAGGTGGCAGTGGATCTTCCCAGCGGGAAAAATCTGGCCGGCGCCTTCTACCAGCCAAAGGGCGTATTCATCGATCCGGATCTTTTACAGACACTGCCTGCCCGCTATGTGCATGACGGACTGGCGGAAGCGGTGAAATACGGATGCATCGGTGACGCGGAGCTTTTTGAAATCTTTGAGTCCCTGAAAACGGAAAAAGACCTGGAGGATCATATGGAGGAAATCATCCTTCACAGTGTGCTGCAGAAAACCCGCGTCGTGGAGGAAGATGAATTTGATACGGGGAAACGTCAGATTCTCAACTTCGGACATACCATCGGTCATGCAATAGAACGGTATTTCCACTATTCCACCTTTACCCACGGGGAAGGCGTAGCCATAGGCATGAGCCTTCTTACGGAGCAGACAGAAAAGTTGGGACTTACGGAAAAAGGAACCGCCGACCGCCTGATCCGGGTGCTTCGTAAACTGTCCCTGCCCACATCTATCGGCGTACCGGCAGAGGAACTGATTCCACTGGCCATGCATGACAAGAAGAGAAGAGGAAAGGAAATCACTCTGGTAGTGCTGAAGAAAATCGGAGCCTGCGAGCTTGTGACCGTTCCTACAGATGAACTTTCCCGGTATATTGTGACAGGCTGAGGAGGATGCCATGCAGATGACCATTGCGCCTGCGCCTTTGGCAGGCACCATCCGGGTCCCCTCTTCCAAGAGCATGACCCACAGGGAAATCATTGCCGCCGCTCTGGCAGAAGGGAAGACAGAAGTGACCGGCGTGACCTGGTCGGAAGATATTGAAGCCACTGTGCGCATTCTTTCCCTGCTGGGAGCTTCCATCGAAAAACAGGAGGGCAGAGAGGGCTTGACCCTTTCCATCAAAGGGGGCCTCAAAAAGCAGGAAGGCATCCTTTCTGCAGACGCCGGGGAATCGGGCTCAACCCTCCGCTTTCTGATTCCGCTGGGACTGGTTTCCGGCAGCCATGTCATATACAGAGGACATGGACGGCTGTCCGAACGGCCGCTCACCCCCTACTACCGTTTGTTTGAGCAGAAAAAAATTGCCTTCCGGACGAAAGGCGGCCTGCCTCTGGAAGTGGAGGGAACCCTTTCCGGCGGCGTGTATGAGCTGCCAGGCAATGTGAGCTCCCAGTTCTTTACGGGGCTTCTCTTTGCCCTGCCGCTGGTAAAGGGAGACTCTCTCCTGAAGAGTACTACCCCGCTTGAGTCCAAAAGCTATGTGGATATGACACTGGATACGCTGGCCCGCCATGGTATCAGGATTCTGGAAAAAGAAGCGGGTCTCTATGAAATACCGGGAGGACAGCACTATCAAAACGGCTCCTTTGCGGTGGAGGGAGACTATTCCCAGGCGGCTTTCTGGCTGACGGCCGCTCTTTCCGGCGGTCATATTACTCTTACCGGCCTGTCTGACAGTTCCTTGCAGGGAGACAAGGCCATCCTTTCTATTCTGAAGGATATGGGAGGCGTGATCAGGAAGACAGAAAAGGGGATAGAGGCGCAGACCGGCAGCCTCCACGGCACGGTGGTGGATGCGGAAAATATACCGGACCTGGTGCCTGCCCTGGCGGCTCTGGCGGCTGTGAGCGAAGGTAAAACGGAAATTATCCACGCCGGAAGGGTGCGCCTTAAAGAATGCGACCGCCTCCATGCCATGGCAGTGGAGCTTTCCCGTCTGGGAGCGGAAGTGGAAGAAAAGCCGGAGGGTCTGGTCATCTGCGGGAAGCCGTCTCTTTCCGGCGGTACCGTTTCCTCCTGGAATGACCACCGCATCGCCATGGCCCTGGCCTCCATTACACCCCGCCTCACGGGGCCTCTGACCATCGAAGGCGCAGAAAGCGTAAAGAAATCCTATCCCCGCTTCTGGGAGGATTTCCGGAAAGTGGGCGGAAGGACGGCAGAAAAGCGGTAGCGGAGGGCGCCTGACAGCTTCAAAAGAAGTAAGCGCAGCTCCGCTTTGCGGCAGCCGCCGCGAAGCTGGCAGTTTTTTACATCACCTGCGCCGTCAGGTGCGCTTCACCGGCTCACCATTATAACAGGAGAAGACCATGAGCAATACATTTGGAGAAACACTGAAAGTAACAATTTTCGGGGAATCCCACGGCACTGCCATTGGAGCAGTGATTGACGGGCTGCCTCCCGGCATTTCCATAGACTGGGACGAAGTGAGGCGGGAAATGGCCCGCCGGGCGCCGGGAAGTTCAAACCTGGCTACGCCCCGAAAGGAAAAGGACCAGATTGAAATCCTTTCCGGCTATTTCCGGGACCATACGACAGGAACACCTCTGGCTATGGAAATCCGGAATACAAACCAGCATTCCGGGGACTATGATATTCTGAAAGACCATATGCGTCCGGGCCATGCCGATTATACAGGCTTTGTCAAATACGGCGGATTTAATGACTATCGGGGCGGCGGCCACTTTTCCGGACGCATTACGGCGCCGCTGACATTTGCCGGAGCCATTGCCCGGCAGGTGCTGGAAAAGGAAGGCATTTACATTGGAGCCCATGCGGCAGATGTCCACGGCATCCGGGACTGCCCTTTCCATCCCCTGGGAGAGGAGAAGGCGCTCTTTGACCGTCTGGATAGGAAAAAGCTTCCTGTGATTGACGAGGAGAAAGGAAAGGCCATGGAAGAAGCCATCCTGGCTGCACAGAAGGAGGGGGACTCTGTGGGAGGCATGGTGGAATGCATGATCTGCGGCCTTCCTATGGGGCTGGGAGATCCTTTCTTTGATTCCCTGGAAAGCGAAATGTCTCATATGATGTTCTCCGTGCCTGCGGTGAAAGGCATTGAGTTCGGGAGCGGATTCGGGTTTGCTTCCCTTTTCGGCTCAGAGGCCAATGACAGCCTCCATTATGCCGGGGAAAAGCCTGTTTCCCTCACCAATCATAACGGCGGCGTGCTGGGAGGCATTTCCAGCGGAAGCCCCGTCCTTTTCCGGCTGGCGGTAAAGCCCACCGCTTCCATCGGGAAACGGCAGAAAACCATTGATATTGCAAAGAAGGAAGATACAGAACTTTCCATCGGCGGACGCCATGATCCCTGCATTATTCCCCGGGCCATCCCGGTGATTGAAAATGCAGCGGCTCTGGTGATTCTGGATCTGCTCCTTACAGACAGGAGGAATTCCCATGTCAGATAAAATACTTCGGGTTGGATGCTACGGCGCCAAAGGTTCCTATACCTATGAAGCCATGGAAAAACAGTTTGGCGAAAGGAAAAGGGAGGAATCCTATTTTCCCCTTTTCGAAGATGTGCTGAAAGCGGTGCAGGAGGGAGACATCGATTACGGCGTAGTGCCCATTGAAAATTCTTCCACCGGCGGCATTACGGAGGTGTATGACCTCATCCAGCGCTACGGCTGTGCCGTGGTGGGAGAGCAGGTGGTCAAAATCGAGCACAACCTGCTGGGCCTTCCGGGAGCGAAACTGGAAGATATTGACACGGTTTTCTCCCATCCCCAGGGATTTGCCCAGTGCCGTCCCTTCTTCAACAAGCATAGGAACTGGACATTGAAGCCCTATTTTTCCACTTCCCGAAGTGCGGAAAAAGTCGCCCAGGATGGAAAGAAAAACCAGGCCGCCGTGGCCAGCAGGACAGCGGCACGGCTGTATGGACTTACGGTGCTGGCAGAAAATATTTTCTTCAATGCCAGCAACTACACCCGATTCTTTATTATCGGGCCGAAAATGGAAATCAAGCCGGAGGCGGATAAAATCACCCTTGTGATTTCCGTGCGCCATGAACCTGGCGCTCTTTACCATGTGCTGGGCTATTTCTTCTACGGCGGCATGAACATGACCCACCTGGAATCCCGCCCCATGGAAGGAAGGCCTTTTGAATACTTCTTCCATATTGATGTCATGGGCCGCCTGGAGGATCCCTCCAATGCCCAGACACTCAGGGGACTGAAATCCATGTGTACCTATTTCAAAATTCTGGGAAACTATCCTGCCTGCAGGGCGTAAAGAAAATCTGAGGAGAAAGCTCTATTTGCCAGGGGCCTTCTCTTCCGTACCTCCTGCTCCATGCAGCGGTCCATCGCAATAGAAAGGAGCCGACCATGAAACTGGGCCTTTTGGGAGAAGTGCTGGGACACAGCCTGTCTCCCGTGATTCATGAGAAATTATTTAAAAAACTGGGCATTGCCTCCACCTATGAACTGATTGAAATTCCGAAAGCTTCCTTCCGGACAGATCTGCCCTCCCTGCTTTCTTCCTATGACGGGCTGAACGTGACCATTCCCTACAAGGTGGATGTCATCCCTTTCCTGGATGAATTGTCCAAAGAAGCGGAGACCATAGGCGCAGTGAACACCATCGCCCATAAGAACGGGAAACTTCTGGGACTGAATACGGACTATACAGGATTTGCCCGCACCCTTTCGCGCATCCACTGCCAGGTGGAAGGGAAGGATGCGGTGGTTCTGGGGCATGGCGGCGCTTCCCGGGCCATTATCCAGTGCCTTTTTGATGAAAGGGCGAAAGAAATTCATGTCATCAGCCGCCATCCGGAAAAGGTGGATCCGGATTTTCTTTCCTTTGCGGAGAAAAGAAATGTGAAAATCGAAGGCTATGACAGTCTGCAAGGGAAAGAGGATAATTATCTTCTGGTTAATGCCACGCCGGTAGGCATGTATCCCCGTACAGGCGTCTCTCCTGTTCCTGCCGCTGTGGCCGCCTCTTTCCCCAAGGTTGTGGATATTATCTATAATCCGGCGGAGACGAAGCTTCTGCAGGATGCGGAAACAAGCAGCCGCTCCAACGGCATGTACATGCTTGTCATGCAGGCCATGGCGGCGGAAGAAATCTGGCTGGGCAGGAAAATTCCCGAATCGGTGACGGCGGCGATTGTGGAGGAAATGATATGACGAAAAATATTGTTCTCATCGGCATGCCGGGCTGCGGGAAAACCACCTTCGGCCAGGCGCTGGCCCATGCACTGCACCGCCCTTTTATAGATGCCGATGTTTATCTGGAACAGAGGGAAAAGAGAACCATCCCCAGCCTTTTTGCGGAAAGCGAGACGGTCTTCCGGGATGCGGAGGAACGAACCATCCGGGAACTGTCCCAGCAGGAAGGAATCATCATCGCCACTGGCGGAGGCGTTGTGAAGCGGGATATCAATATCCAGAGGCTTCATAAAAAAGGACTGATCATTTTCATTGACCGGAAGGCGGAAGACATCATTACCGATGTGGAAGTGGAAAAACGGCCGCTTCTGAAGAATGGGCCGGATCAGGTGTTTACACTGTATAAGGAAAGAATCAGCCTTTACCGCAGAGCAGCGGACAGGACCCTGGAAAACCGGGGCAGCCTGGAGGAAGTGATGGCCCGCCTGCTGGCAATGGTGGAAGGATAAAAGAAATTTTTTCCGCCTGCTTCCTGCCTTCAGACCTTTTACAGGGAAAATGCAGAAGGAGGTTGGCAGCGCCCGGCCGGTTTTGTAAAATGAAGGTAACAGCTCCGGAGACGAAGGGGCTTATCCATGGTTTTCACATGAAGGAGGTTTATCATGCCTTACGTCAACATCAAAATTACCAGAGAAGGAAATGTTACACCGGAACAGAAGGCCCGGCTGATCAGCGGCGTTACCAGCCTGCTGGCTGACGTACTCCATAAGAATCCTGCCACCACGGTGGTGGTCATTGATGAAGTGCCTCTGGAAAACTGGGGTCTTGGCGGAGATCCGATCCTCATTGCCCGGGAAAAGAGAGCCAAAAAGCAGTAATGATTTTCTGCACTGCGCCGGAAGGCAAAAATGGTATCTTTCTGTTAAAGGCCGCTGTGCGGCCTTTTTTCATTTTCCCCCTTGACGTTTCGTAAATGCTATTGTATCCTATTAACATACATAGGGCCGAGAGGCCAAAACTACATATTTTTTGACAAAGATGTCTGATAGGAGTATTCATATCAGGCTTTTTCTTTTGGACAAAGGCGCCCGGGAATTTTCCGGGCGCCTTTGTCATTGGAAGGAAAGCCGGTGATTCCATCAGACCTCTTTTGTTCAGGAGAGGGAGTGGGTTTTATGAAAAAAATGGAAGCGGTTGTACGAAAGTGGCCTCTGCTTCTGGCTGCCCTGACCATGCCGACCGTGGTTATGGCTGCAGATACGGAAGGCCGGTATTCTTCGGTGGATACCATCTGGGTGCTTTTAGGCGCTATCCTGGTTTACTTTATGCAGCCCGGGTTCGCCATGGTGGAAACAGGACTGACCCGTGCAAAGAATGCGGGCAATATCGTCATGAAGAATTTCATGGATTTTGCTCTGGGCACCGTGGTATTCTGGTTTCTGGGCTTTGGTCTCATGTTTGGTACGGACATCGGCGGCATCATCGGCACGCCGGACCTCTTTGTCACCCATTTCCAGGTGCCTGATGATGCAGGCTATACACCCATGACATACCTCTTCTTCCAGACGGTATTCTGTGCGACCTCGGCTACCATCGTTTCCGGGGCTATGGCAGAACGGACCAAGTTTTCCGCCTACTGCATCTATTCCGTAGTGATTTCTCTTCTGATTTATCCTATTTCCGGACACTGGATCTGGGGCGGCGGCTGGCTCTCCCAGCTGGGCTTCCATGATTTCGCCGGCTCCACCTGCGTTCATCTGGTAGGCGGTGTATGTGCCCTGGTAGGAGCATGGCTCCTGGGACCAAGAATCGGCAAGTACAATAAGGACGGCAGCGTAAATGCCATTCCGGGCCACAGCATTACCCTGGCCTGCCTGGGCATGTTCATCCTGTGGATGGGCTGGTTCGGATTCAACGGCGGCTCCACGGTTTCCATGACCGGTGATGAAGTCATCGAATCTGCAGGCCATATCATGATTACCACCAACCTGGCTGCAGCAGTAGCTGCCTGCACCACCATGATCGTTACCTGGGTGAAATACGGCAAACCTGATGTTTCCATGACACTGAACGGCGGCCTGGCCGGCCTCGTTGCCATTACCGCCGGATGCGATACCGTAACGGTACCCGGATCCTTCTTCATCGGCCTTATCGCCGGCGTATTCATTGTCTATGCTGTTGAATTCATTGACCAGAAAATGAAAATCGATGATCCCGTAGGCGCTGTAGCAGCTCACGGCGGATGCGGCGCACTGGGCACCATCCTCACCGGTTTCTTCTCCGAATCAGACGGTCTTCTCTATACGGGAGATCCTCATTATCTCTTCATCCAGATCCTGGGTGTAGTGGTTGTAGCTCTTTATGTATTCATTGCCATTAATATTGTATTCCGCCTCATCCGTGCCACCATCGGTCTCCGCGTCAGCAGAGAAGAAGAAATCAACGGCCTGGACTTCGAGGAACACGGTCTGGCTTCCGCTTATGCCGATTTCATGATGGTTCCGGAAACAGCAGAGGAAAAGATAGAAGCCGGCAAGGCTCCGGCCAATGCAGTAGAAATCCCCATGGACAAGGAAGTACCGGAAACGGTGGTACCGAAAGAACCGCCGGCAGACGGACACCGTCTCTACTGTGTCACCATTATTACTTCGGACAAGCGGTTTGAAATTCTGAAAGCTTCCATGGAAGCCATCGGCATTACCGGCATGACTGTCACCAAAGCCCTCGGGTTCGGTCTGGAAAAGGGACAGACCCAGATGTACCGCGGCGCTGCCGTTTCTGCCAAACTTCTGCCTAAGGTGCGTGTGGATATCGTCGTATCCAAGATCTCCCCCAGAACAGTGATTGAAGTGGCCAAGAAAGCCCTGTATACCGGCAAGTACGGCGACGGCAAGGTCTTTGTTACCACTGTGGATAATGCAGTGAAGATCCGTACCGGCGAAGAAGGCTACGATGCCCTGCAGGATTATCCGATTGAAGAAAGTAAATAAAGATTCCCGTGCATGAAAAGGACTGCGGCATGCCGCAGTCCTTTTTGCATGGGATGGAGGGAAAAGGGAATAAGGTATACTTGTTCTTCTCCTTCTGAAAACTCAACCTTTTCACAGAGTTATTCACAACTTGTTCATAACTTTGAAATGAGAATGAAGAATATAGACATAAAGCAGGGAAAAGAGAACTGTCTACTGGAGATATACACAAAAATATGTGAATCATTGTGAATAAAAAGGGTAGAGAGTAGAAAAAGGGAAAATGAATAGCCCTCTATGTGGGGATTTCAGGAGAAATTCAGTTATCCACAGGGGGAATATCTGTGAATAGGCTTTTCACAGTCTGCCGGGCAGAGAGAAAAAATAGAGAAAAGATTCTGTAAACAAAGGGTCAACATATGATTTCACGTTAAAAAATCACGAAAAATGGAGAATACGGCGGAAAATAAAAGGAAAGGATCTGTCCGTATCCAGTGGAATGACAAAAATCAATATAAGAATACACAGGAATAAGGCCCCTGAAAGGAACTTGTGAAAAGAGGTATACTATTATTTTCTTCACAATTTCACAGGAGCTGCCTCCGGAGAGTAAAACGCCCCGGTATCATACAGGAAACTATTGACTTTTGGGGAAGTTCAGTTTAAAATAGCTATAATTTCAAAGAAGCAGGGAAGAGAAGAGTACCCGTGCAGGAATGGCAAAGAGAGCTCCGCTTGGTGGGAAGGAGCGCAGGATCGCATGGAGAAGATGGCCTCTGAGCTTGATCTGCCGAATGGTGAAGCAGTCCGGGAGTCTCCCGTTACAGAGACAGGGTATCAAGGCATGTCCGGCGTACCTGCAGAGGCTTTTCCGGTGACGGAAAAGCGAAATTGGGTGGTAACACGAGTATCTCGTCCCGAAAAGGGACGGGATTTTTTTATTGCACCGCATCGGTGCTGCCGTAAGGAGGTTCATTATTTTGCCGATTAAAATTGCAGATGGACTTGACGCCATTACAGAACTGAAAAAGGAAGGCATTGTGACCATCGGGGAGGAACGGGCGCGAACCCAGGATATCCGTCCATTGAAGATTCTCATCCTGAATCTCATGCCCATCAAGAAACCGACGGAAGTGCAGCTTCTCCGCCTTCTGGGGGATACACCGCTGCAGCTGGATGTGGACTTTGCCCGGATTGCATCCAGGGAAACCACCCATACGGATAAATCCTATCTGGATGAAAATTACCTGACCTTTGAGGACATTAAGGACAGAAAATACGACGGTTTTATTATTACCGGGGCGCCGGTGGAAAAAATCCCCTATGAGGAAGTGGACTACTGGCCGGAAATGCTGCAGTATTTCAACTGGGCTGACACCCATGTATTCTCCACCCTCCATTTCTGCTGGGCGGCCCAGGCAGGCCTGTACCGGGATTACGGTGTGGAAAAGCGGATCCTTCCGCGGAAGCTGTTCGGCATTTACCAGTACAACCTCACCCTGGCCTACCATCCGCTGCTTCGGGGTTTTGATGACCGCTACTTTATTCCCCAGTCCCGCCACACCTCCATTGATGACAGAAAAGTGGATTCGGTGCCGGAGCTTACGGTGCTTTCCCGCTCTGAGGAAAACGGCATCAATATTATTTCCGATAAGGAATCCCGCCGCATTTTCGTGCTGGGCCACTTTGAATACGACCTTCGCACCCTGGAATGGGAATACAAGAGAGACCGGGAAAAGGGCCTGCCCATCCGCCTGCCGGAAAATTACTATCCCTATGATGATCCCCAGGAAAAACCCCGGTTCGTATGGTGCAGCTACGCCCATCTTTTCTATCATAACTGGCTGAATTTCGTGTATCAGGAAACGCCGTACAGTCTGGATAACCTGATGCCCTTCAATGTGCATAATCCCCTGCACGGGAAAGAATAAACGGCAGAGATAGGAGAATTGATATGAAAAAACTATTTCTTTTTCTGGCCCTGCTTCTTGGTATCACGGCAGGACTGGCCGGCTGCGGAGAGCAGAAGCAGGAATCGGGAGTGCTCCGGGTAGGCATGGATGCAGCTTATCCTCCTTTCGGTTTCCAGAATATGGATACCAAAGCCTATGAAGGTTTTGACGTGGATATCATCAAAGCCATCGCCAGGGAAGAAGGGCTTTCTGCAGACATCCGGAACGTCAATTTTGACGGCCTGATTCCTGCCCTGAAGTCAGGAGATCTGGATGTGGCCATTAATGATATTACCGTCACGGAAGACAGAAAGCAGTCCGTAGATTTTTCAAAGCCCTACTACATTGCCGGTCTCGGGGTGGTGGTGAGAAGCGAAAATGAATCCATCCGTTCCAAAGAGGACCTGAAAGGAAAGGTTCTGGGCGTTACCATCGGCTCCACCGGAGAGGAAGCGGCTCGCAAAATCGAAGGGGCTACTGTGAGAACCTACAGCACACTGAGCGATGCCTTCCTGGATTTGAAGCAGGGAGCCGTGGATGCGGTGATCAATGATATTCCCACCAATGAATACTACACCGCCAGGACGGAAGACCACTCCGTCAAAACGGCGCCGGTGGCTCTGTCTACAGAAAATCTGGCTATTGCTGTCAAAAAAGGAAATACAAAACTTCTCGGCCAGATAGATGATGGCCTTTCCAAAATCAAGAAATCCGGGGAGTTTACAGAGATTTACAGGAAATGGTTTGGAAAGGAACCGCCGGAGGAAATAGTCAGACAGTGAGGCAGCGGCGGTGTCCGGCTGCTTTTCCGAGCTGACACCTGACAAACTGCCGGGAAACCTTCGGGGCGAAAGCCTGTCAAATGTTGGAACCTTCTGCGCCGGAAGGGCGCGGAGTAAAGGAGTCATTATGATAGAAGAAATCTTGAAAAAATATCCATTCATCGTGCTGGACGGTGCCTTTTCCACGGAACTGGAAAGGCAGGGCTTTTCCATTAACGATGAACTCTGGAGTGCCATTGCCCTGTATCAGAAACCGGATATGGTCAAGGCGGTTCACCGGTCCTATTACGAAGCGGGAAGTGATATCGTCACCAGCGCCAGCTACCAGGCTACGCTGGAAGGATTTGAGAAAAAGGGATTCAGCCGGGAAGAGGGGAAAGAACTTCTGATCCGCTCGGTGAGACTGGTACAGGAAGCTAGAGATGAATACCTGGAACATGCGAAGGCGGAAACCAGGCCGGTGCCTCTGACAGCTGCTTCCATAGGGCCTTATGGGGCCTACCTGGCAGACGGCAGCGAATACCGGGGCCATTATGGCATAACCAGAGCGGAACTGGCTGATTTTCATCGGGAACGCATGCATATCCTGGCAGGAGGGGGTCCGGATATTTTTGCCTGTGAAACCATTCCCTGTCTGGAAGAAGCGCTGGCGGAGACGGATGTGCTGAAGGAAATCGAAGGGGCTGAAGCCTGGGTATCCTTCTCCTGCCGGGATGGACTGCACACCTGCGGCGATGACTATATCGGAGATTGCGCCAAAGCACTGGACGCCGTTCCGCAGGTCAGGGCCATAGGGGTGAACTGCACGGCGCCGGAGTATGTGGAATCTCTTATTTCAGAAATCAGAAAGTACACGGATAAGCCGGTGGTGGTATACCCCAATTCCGGAGAGCAGTATGACCCGGAAAGCAAGACCTGGCACGGCGCTTCTGCTGAATATGCGGATTTTGTCAGAATCTGGCAGAAGGCCGGAGCCCGGCTGATCGGCGGCTGCTGCCGCACCACGCCGGAAGATATCAGGAAGGTGGCGGCATTCAGAAAGGAACTGATGGGAGAATAGACAGAGGAGCGGCGGAGCCGTACGTTTCCTTTGAACCCCTTTCTTTCATCATGTATAATAAAGCCATCATGAAAGTATGTTGCTTATGTTGAAGGAGCAGTGAAAATATGCAGGGCGGCGACGCGGACGAATTTATTGATTATATGAACGACGGAGAGGCTTCCGTGCGGCACCGGGGCTATGTGTACCGTTTTTCCGGGCTCAAGTTTCACCCCGGCAGGAATACCTACAGCCTCAGTGTGGAAAAATACCGTTTTTCCAAAGAGCCCTTTGAGGAATTTATGGAACTGGTGTATTACTATGAGTCGGAAGATGCAGAAGATGTGCTGGACCATCTCACCGAAGACATCCTGTGGGACGGAAAGACTTTCTATGAGCTGGAAAAAGCACTCACCTGGATCGACTGGTAATGGGAAGCTGCGGGAATGCCCACTGCTCTGCAGCAGAGGATTTCTTCAGAACTTTGGCAAAGAGAAGCACCTTTCGGGAAATTTTTCTTGACTTGTGGATTTCTCAATGATATAGTTAATGCAACTTCATAAAGGCAGTGAAGAGAAGAGTACATGAAACAATCCGGCCAAGAGAGCCCCGTCCGGTGAAAAGGGGTGCGGAAGGTTTGATGGAAGATGGCCTCTGAGCCTGGTGCGCTGAATGATGAGGCGGCCCGGGAGCTCCCGTTACAGAGACAGGGTATCAAGGCGGCAGCCGGCGTACCTTATGAGATCGGTGAAGCGATTCACCGGTGAAATTGGGTGGTAACACGGTCCTCCGTCCCTTTCGGGATGGAGGATTTTTGTTTTGCTGTATGAATTTTTATAAGACAGGATCAGGAGGTTTTATTATGAACTGGAAGAAAACATTAGCACTTTCCCTGGCAGCACTGGCTGTGGCCGGCGCTATTTCCGGCTGCGGCGGCAGCGACAAGAAGGATGCCAAGGCTCCGGCGGAAAAGAAGGAAATCACTGTAGGCATTACACCGGGGTATTCTGAGCAGGTGATGGAATTTGTGGCTAAGGAAGCAGAAAAACAGGGACTGAAGGTGACGCTGAAATCCTTCTCTGATTATGTCACTCCTGACCAGGCCTTGGCTGCCGGAGACATCGATCTCAACTCTTTTCAGCACGGTCCGTTCCTGGAAGCCTTTAATGAAAAGAACGGCACCAAGCTGGTTTCCATTGGAAATACCTACCTGGCTCCTCTTCGCATTTACTCCAGCAAACTGACGGATATCAAAGATGTGCCGGACGGCGCTAAGGTATCCATCCCCAATGATCCCTCCAACGGCGGCCGTGCCCTGCTTCTTCTGGATCATCAGGGCCTGCTGAAGCTGAAGGAAGGCACGGATCCGACCAAGGCTGTGGTAGGAGATATTGCGGAAAATCCGAAGAACCTGCAGATTATCGAACTGGAAGCAGCCCAGCTGCCCCGTTCCCTGGATGATGTATCCATTGCGGTCATCAATGCGGGCTATGCAAAGTCTGCCGGACTGGACTCCAAGAAAGCACTGGCTACCGAAGACAATACATCTCCCTATGTCAACATTATTGCAGCCCGTGAACAGGACAAGGATAATCCGACCTATCAGAAATTTGTCAAGATTTTCCAGAGCGACGCTGTAAAGAAATATATTAATGACAACTTCAGCGACGGACTGATTCCTGCTTTCTAAAAAATAATAAAAAAACAGCGCTCCAGGCGCTGTTTTTTTATTTCATCGGAAAAGGTAGGTATATAAAAACTGCCGGGCCTGTGCCCGGCAGGGGATGCTTACTGTTCTCCGCTGATCATGGCTTTCCATTCATCCGGATAGTCGCCGCGGTATTCCACCACCTGCTCCAGCGGTTTTCTGGGCAGGGGACGGACTTCCTTATCGGTATAGCCGAAGGCAATGGCAGCCACCATTTCGCCGTCTTCATGAAGCCATTCTTTCAGCTCATCATAAGCAAAGAAGACATTGCAGGTCCAGAGGCTTCCGATATTCCTGTCAGCGGCTTCCAGGCACATGTTCTGGATGGCAGCGCTGATGGACTGGACGTCGGCCAGCTCCATAAGGTACTGGTCCCGGGGATGAGTTTCCCGATAATTCAGGCCTTTGGTGTTCAGAACGAAAACGATGACCGGCGCCTGTTCCAGCACCCGGGCGGTGTAAATGGCGGAAGGAATGAATTTTTCATATTTCTTGCCGAAAAGGGCATTGTCTTCTCCCTTCCTGTTTTTCATGATGCCTTCCTTCAGGCATTTCACCATGGCCTTTCGTTCTGCTCCGCGGACAACAATGAATTTCCAGGGCTGGGCATTCTTTTCGGAGGGGGCCCACATGCCTGCTTCCAGGATCTGGTCTAAATCTTCCTGGGGAACAGGCTTCTGCAGGAAATGACGTATACTTCTTCTTTTATAAATCGCTTCAATCACAGTGGTATTCCTTTCAATGCATAAGTTTATGTTTTGGGTATGACTGCATAAAAGAAATTATATGCAATTTTGCCAGATAAAGCAAGTCTTTTTAGACTGGCGGTCATATCGACAGGCATGAAAATCATCAGGCACCTGCAGGAAGCGGGTTATAGATATCGGGAGCTGACAACATCTGCTATAATAAAGGAAATGAAGCAGTGAAGGAATGGCAGGATTTGTATTCCATAAGGACGGTCGGACTTCCCGGGCAGCGGGCTGCTTTTCCTGCAGGGAATGCCGGATCGGACATGGAATCCATCAGTGCTTCTTCAGAAAATTATGGAAAAGTGTCTGTCCAAAGGAGGTCTTATTATGGAGATCAAAAAAATACTCGTTCCCATTGACGGCTCCGATGCTTCGGAGAGAGCCTTTTCGTATGCCGTGGCTTTTGCCAGAAAAACGGCAGCAGAAATTGTTCTTCTCTATGTCGTGGATGCAGATACCCTCATATATCCGGTATACCGTGTCAGCCTGGTGGAAACAGACACGGCTTCTGTGAAGGAGAAGGGGGAGGAAATTCTGGCCCTTTATGCAAAGGATGCACCGGCAGATGTGAAGGTGAACCGACTGGTGACCATCGGCGTGCCCGGCTCTTCCATTATTCGTACGGCGGAAGCGGAGGGCGCTGACATGATCATCATGGGCAACAGCGGCAAGGGCTCTGTTTCTTCCTTTGTCATGGGCAGTGTAAGCCATTACACCGTGCACCATGCAAAATGCCCGGTATTGATTGTAAAGTAAGTACAGCCTGTTTCTGAAATGGTTGAGCGGCCGGATAATCAATGCCGCTGCAGAAAGAAGGGGTTTTTATGATCGATAGAGAAATACACAAGATCCTGATTCCGGTGGATGACTCGAAAATGTCGGATCGGGCTTTTGACTATGGCATGGAAATAGCCAAGCTGTTCGACGCCGATGTGAGTGTGATTTATGTGGCTCATTCGGAAAGCATGAGCTCTCCGGATTTCACTGTCCATTTCAATGAAAAGAATGATGATACCAGCCCGCTGAAGGAAAAGGGCGCCGCCGTGCTGGCTCGGCTGATGGAAAGGGTGCCTGAAGGGGTGAAGGTGAAACAGGAGCTTCTCCTGGGATCGCCGGAGGTCATGATTGCTCTCACTGCGGAAGATGAGGGAGTGGATCTGATTATCATGGGCAGCAGCGGACGGAATTCCTTCTCCTCCATGTTCCTTGGCAGCGTGAGCTACTATACGGTTCATCATGTGAAATGCCCGGTTATGCTGATTAAGTAGGAGGAATGCTCTTTAACGGACGGGAGGCGTAGAAATGAGCCGGGAGACGAAAATAGGGATTGCGGTTTTTATCCTTCTGCTCTTTATCGGCACGGCCGGCTTGTTTCTTGAACCTTTTCACTGGCTGCACCGGGATACCTACGAGGTGCATGCGGTTTTTGACAATGCCCAGGGCATCAGGGAAAAGGCCCAGGTGCTCTATGCCGGCGTATATGTGGGCAATGTCCGCAGGATCCGTGTAAAGGACGGGAAAGCAATCCTGGATCTGGATATTAAGGAGAAGACGGTGATTCCGGAGGATGCCCGGTTCACCATTGACAGCTCCGGCGTAGTAGGCGATCTTTATGTGAAGATTTCCGGCGGCCGTCCGGGGAGCCGCATCCTTTCTGACGGGATGACGGTGCAGGAATACAGGAATGACCGGATGGATGAGCTGATGAATAAAGCCGGAAAGCTGATGGATACGGCTAAAAGCGTACAGGAAAATATAGAGGGCCTCCGAGACGGCGGAAAGTAGCGCCGGCAAAGCGCAGATGCTCCGGATACCGGATTTCATTTGACCTTTTTTCTCTGCTGTGCAGGAAAGCAGGGAATATAAAAAGCATAGGCTCCATAAAAAAAGCACGGTCTCTGCAGACCGTGCTTTTCGTTTCTTCCGGGTTCAGTCTCTGACTTCGATAACCTCGTTTTCGCTCTTCCTTGCCAGAGGGCAGGGGTTGTGGTTCGGGTAGCCGAAGGACATGGCCATAACCATTTCTCCTTCGCCCAGCCAGTCGTGAAGTTCTTCGTAGGCAAAGAAAATATTTCCGATCCAAAGGCTCCCGATGCCCATGGATTCTGCCTGGAGAGCCATGTTTTCCGCAGCGGCGCCGATGGCCTGCACATCGGAAAGTTCATGAATCTTTTCGGCGGCAGTCCAGTTGTCGGTGAGGGGACGGCCTGTGGGGTTGACGATGAAAACAAGGACCGGTGCCTGTTCCATGCATTTCAGGGTGAAGCGGGCGTTGGTAAAGAGCTCCGGTGCGCCGGCCAGAACGCCTTCTCCCTTTTCTGATTTTTCAATGCCCTTTTCCATCAGGGCCAGGGCGGTTTTCTTGCTTTCTCCCTTGACCACGATGAACTTCCAGGGCTGGCGGTTTTTGGCAGAAGGAGCCCACATGCCTGCACGAAGGATTTCCCGCATGTCTACCTTGGAAATGTCAGTGTTCTTGAAGAAACGGACGCTTCTTCTTTTGAAAATCAGATTGTACATAGTATTTCCACCTTTCCAGTTTTTATCTTCCTGTTAGAATCATACCGCTTTTATTATACACCGTTTTACAGGTTTGGTGTGAAAAAAGTCGTTTCCCGCAGGTGGTGAGAGCTTCGGCATCCTGCTCAGCAGCGCCTGTTTTGAGCCATTTTTCTGTGCCCTGTTTCCTGTCCTTAAAGGGTATGTTAAAATATAGGAAATCCCTAAAAATGTCATTTTAGGGAGGGCCGCAGGCCGTTTTATAAGCCGTACAGCCGGCGCGAAAAGAGTTTTCGCAAGCTGAGGGAGGATCTTCCTCCATGAGTTGATACGAAAGATTTTTCGTACAGGATTTTAGGGAATGCTGATATGCCGATTGGATTCAGTCATGGATTTTTATGGGGGTTTTGGACCGCATAAAAATCAAAGGATGAGGAAAAAGACAGAAGATGCTGGTTTTCCTGACGGATACATATCAGTCCCCTGGAAAGAAGGAAATTGAATATGGGGAATTATAATTCAAATTACGGGAGTTCTGACAGTTCTTTTTTTGCACTCCGCCAGGCTGACGGTAAGGTGCTTGGCCGTGTCCGCCCGGGAGTGAAGCTGTCTACGCCGCAGCCGGGAGTGAAGGATTACCGTTTTTTTGTGGATCCGCTCTCCCCGCTGCCCAAGGGATTTGAAGAATCGGAAAAGCATGGATTTACAGGATTTATGAGCCGTATCGGCTGCGGGTACAATGCTTTTGCCAATGAAGCGGATGCCCTGAATTATTTAAAGACCGTTTTCGGTGATGCATTCGTCACCTTTACGCCGGCCATCCGGAATAATAAGTTTTTTGTGCTGGATGATATGCAGCTGGAAGGCAGGACGCCTTTCATGGATGTGGATACCCATTTTTATCCCATTCCCGCTTTCGGCACCGTAGACCAGCCGCCCTTTTCCGGGGATATCAACAAGTTCTGCAGCCATATTCTGAATGGAAAGCCGCTGCCCGGCCTTTCCAAGAAATACTGGAATAATGATATACAGCCCCGGGTAATTATGGCAGCCACCAGAAATTTTGAGGGAAAGATCGGCCCCTGGGTGGTGTTTGCACCCCTCTATGACGATGCCTTTGACTCCACCGTTATCGGAGAAGGAGGCGCCTACTTCCATGTGAAGAACAATGGACCTCTGGGCTATGGAGTCGTGGACTTCAAAAATTCGGAACTCTTTTCCCATATCCTGCGCTGCACCCATTCGCCCCTGTGGTTCGTGCCGGAGGAATTTATCCCCGATTTCCGGCTGAAGCTGAAGCCGGTGCCGGCAGACGGCGACCTGCTTGCAGACAGCGGCGTGCTGGTGAATCCTTTCTCCTCCCAGGACAGCATCATCCTTTCGGAAGAAGGAAATTCATTGGAAGGGAAAAAATTCAGAGAAGAGGATATGGAGGAACTGATCCGGAGTCTTACATCGAAAGAAGAGAAGAAGCCGGTTAATGACGGAGAAGAGGAAATCACTTCCGAAGAAAAAGAAAGGCCGCTGGATGAGGCGGGCTTCCTGGAAAGACTGTCAGAAGCAGCAGAACGGTCCGGCCTTCTTTACGCAGAGGAAGACCTCATCAACTTTCATATTTCCCTTAAATCGTCCCGCCTGACCATCCTGGCAGGAATGAGCGGCACCGGCAAATCGGGACTGGTGCGCCTTTACGGAAGAGCCCTGGGCCTTCCGGAAGAACAGGTGCGCTTCCTTGCCGTGCGTCCTTCCTGGATGGATGACGGAGACATCCTGGGATATGTGGATGTGAAGAATATGGTATACCGCAGTGCGGATACGGGACTGGCGGAATTTCTGGCGGAAGCGGCAGCGCATCCGGAGAAGATGTACCTGATCTGCTTTGATGAAATGAATCTGGCCAGAGCAGAGCACTATTTTGCCCAGTTCATTTCCGTACTGGAAAAAGAGGAAAATCCGGTGATCTGCCTGTACAATCCATCCCTGAAGGGAAAGCTGTACAATGGAGAATCCTATCCGGCGGAAATCCCTGTGGGAAGGAATGTGCTCTTTACAGGGACGGTGAATGTGGATGAATCGACCTATCACTTTTCGGACAAGATTCTGGACAGGGCCAATGTGATTACCCTGCATCAGGGAAAGTTCCGCGACCTGCTCCAGCTGGGGAAGAAGGAAAAAATTGATTATCCGGAAATCCCGTCATCCCTCTTTGAAAGCTTCTGCCATGCGGACGGGCTGGGCCTTTCGGAAGAGGAACTGGATCTTCTGGACGCACTGAATGATGCTTTCCGGAAAAGCGGGATCCAGTGCGGCATCGGATTCCGTGTTGCCTGCCAGATGGGCCGGTATCTGGAAAATATACCGGAGGGACTCTCCTTTAACCGGGAAGAAGGGCTGGATGCCCAGGTGGTGCAGCGCATACTGACCAAGCTTCGGGGCTCTTCCCAGCAGCTCAGCACCCTGGTGTCCACCAATGACAAGGGAGAGCTGACCGGCTCCCTTCTGGATGTGCTGAACCGCTTCCATGGACTTTCTCCATTCACTTCAGCCCGCAGCGTGCTGGAAGAAAAAGCCAGGGAGCTGAAACTCTATGACTACACCATCTAAGCTGCCCTTCAGCCTGTCCTTTTCCGGCGGCTGGGATAAAGGGACACATCCTTTTACCCGGTTCACGGAAAATCCGTCGGAGCTGGGGGAAGATATGATGCCGGGGCTGACGCTGACGGAAAACCAGGACATTTATGTCCGCTTTGACGGGCCTAAAGGATTCCGCTTTACCATGGACGGACTGGATGTGGTCACCATTCCCGGACAGGAAAGAGAAAACGGGCAGACCTATATTGCCCCCTTCCGGCGGCAGGATCAGCCGCTTCTCCTTTTTGAAGGACAGGATTTTCCCCTGGTGCCGGGCTACTATGTGCTGACGGTGGAAGGAAACGGGAAAAGCTGGTACGGGATTATGGAAATTACGCCCAAGTACATGGGCAAACAGAGCTGGCAGGACATGCGGGACGAGCTGGCCGATGAAATCCGCACCCTGTCCTTTGATTTCATGAAAAAGAACATCCATATTTCCAAGGCATTGGAAGGGGCGCTGGGTCTCAGCACATCCATGCTCCTCCGCTTTTATACCATCAGCGATGAGTCGCCGGTGGTGCTGAATGTGCTGGATGAGCTTTCCCATACAGCCAACGCCCGTCTGGTACTGAAGCTGAAGCAGACCCGTCTGGAGGAGGGGCGCCGCATGGATCCCCATATCCGTCCCCAGCACGTGAAAGAAAGGACGGGCATGGGACGCATGCCTGCCCTGTATACGGAAATCACCAGAGATGTGGCGGAAAACCGCTTTGCCAAGTCCATTCTTCTGTCGCTGGACCGCATTCTGCAGCAGTTTCTGGAAGAAATCAGAGGCCCTGTGGAAAGGCTGGAGCGAAAGCAGGCGGAATTACGGAAATATACCCGGGGACTGGAATATAAAACCGGTGAAAAGGCGCTGTCCCGTCTCCGCCTGTATGAACAGCGGGCACGGCGCATTAAGAACAGCATCCGCCGCGTCTCTCTGGCGCCCTGGTTTGAAGAGGCCCGGGGCGAGATGCCCGGCGAAGTGCCTATGGCTGTTTTTATGGATCCAAGGTACAGCGTGCTCTACCGGCTGTATAAGAATCTCTCGGATCCGGCGGGAAGCCTGGATGTGTCCAGTTTCTACCAGTTCCAGTGGAAACGGACGGATAAACTGTATGAGCTGTGGGGCTTCCTCCAGTTCATCAAGGCGCTGACAGCGAAGGGCTGGGAGCTGGAGGAAGGCATTTCCGTCATTAAAGAGGAAGGACGGTACCGCCTGTCCAGTTTGGAGTCAGGTACGGAAATCAAGCTGCGGCGCGGCGGTGAGGAAGTGCATCTGACCTATGACGGAATTCTTCCTTCCTCTTCTTCGGAAACGGATCGGGAAAATCATCCTCTGTATACCAATAATTCCCACCGCCAGCCGGATCTCCGCCTGGATTATTACCGGGAGGGACTTTATTACGGCTCCCTGGTGGCGGATTTCAAATACAGGGATATTCTCTTCCTCTGGCAGGATGAAACAAGAAGCGCCAGCCTTCGCCGCCAGTTCAACGCGTACAGGGACATGAATACCCGGTTTTACCGGGATTATGATGAAACCTCTTCCCTCCGCGACAGCCGGCCGGTGAAGGAGGTATGGGCTCTGTTTCCCCGGGAGATTCCGGGAAGAAGTGATGAAGACTACAGCCTCCGCTTCATTCCTCTGGCGCCGGGACTCAAAAGCAACGGGCGTCTGGCGGAGGAACTGGAAACCTACCTGGCTTCCCTGCGGGAATGAAATGCAAAAAAAAAGAAAAAAGCGGCACCTTCTGCGGAAGGTGCCGCTTTTGCTGTGGGATAAAGAGATGTATTTTTTATGAGCGCCGCTGTTTTCGGCCCTTATGAATCAGTGCCCTTTCCTATCCAGAGGATGCGTCCTTTCCCGTTTATTTCCAGTCTGTGGGAGATGGAAAGCACGGTTCTCCGGCTGGAAGCCCGGGACAGGGCATCCAGTACCTTTTTCTCAGTAATGGAATCCAGGTGGGCATTCATTTCATCCAGGAGAAGGAGAGGCGGCTGGAAGACCATGGCCCGGGCAATGGCAAGGAGCTGGCGTTCGCCCTGGGAGAAAAGGCCTTCCTGAAACGGGGTATCCAGTTTCTGCGGAAGTTTCATGCAGGTTTCGTACAGTCCGGCAAGCTGGAGAGCCGGTTTTATTTTTTCATCAGTGACACGGGCATCGCCCAGGGTGAGCTGATCTCTCACCGTACCTTCCACCATGGGAATGGACTGAGTCACGATGCCGAAAATTTCCCGCCTTTTTTCCGGCGGCAGAGAAAGGGGATTCTTTCCGAACACCAGAATGCTTCCTTCATCCGGCGGATACAGTCCGGAAATCAGCTTGAAAAGGGTGCTCTTTCCGCTGCCTGTCCTTCCGGCAATGGTGATTTTTTCACCGGCGCGAAGAGTCAGGGAGAAATCCCTGAAAAGAGGATGCCCCTTTTCGTAGGCAAAGGAAAGGTGGCTGATGGCAAGGGGAATCGTTTCATCCCCTTCCTCCAGGGAAGGAGGCTCCATTTCTTTTTCTTCCAGAAAGTCCTGGATGCGGCGGGTGCCGGCCATGGCGGACTGGATATTTTCGATTTCCATGCCCATGCTCTCCAGCGGAGAAAAGATTTTTCCCACGTAGGCAATGAGAGCGGCGGCAGTGCCGGCGGTTATGCCGAAGAGAGAGGCCGAGTCGGGACTGCTGACGGACAGGACGGCCATAAGGGCGATGATGAGGGCACTGACGGTGATAATGATGGGAGAATAGATGGAGTCGTAGAAATTGGTTTTCTCCATGGCCTTGAAGCTCTGGATGATGGAGGAGCCGTATCTCTTTTTCATGAAATCTTCACAGCCTGTGAGATGAATGGTGCGGATATTGGCAGAGGTTTCCGGAATGATTTCATTGGTGGCTGCCACGGCCTGCCGGTTTTCCAGCTGGGCAGAAAGCATGCGCTTCTGGAAGGCGCGGGTCAGGCAGAAAAGAAGGGGAAGGGCCAGAAGGAGGATGATAAAAAGGCCGGGACTCAGGTAAAAGACGGCAGCCAGAATGGAAATCACGCGGCAGGCGTCAGCGGCCATGCTGATAATGCCGGAGTCGAAGAGGTCTTCTATGGTGTCTACATCATTGACGAAAAGGGATGTGACACGGCCTCCCTCGTGATGAATGAAGTAGGAGGCGGGAAGACGGTTCAGCTTGGCGGCCATGGTGTGCCGGATATGCCGGGTGACTGCCTGGCCGAAGCAGGTGATGAAGGACTCCCTGGCGGCATCGGAAAGGCCGGAAAGAGCGGTGAGGGAAAAATAAAGCAGCCCCCACAGAAGCAGGTGCCCCGTGGTCACGGTGCCGTCGGTCAGGGAATCAATGGCTCTCTGAAGCACCAGAGGCGGAAGGACGCCAAGGGTGAGGGACAGCAGAATGACTGCAAGCAGGGCGGCGGTAAGACGGGGATGGACAGAAATAGCGGAAAGAACAATCTGCTTCAAACTGTTTCGCTTTTCATGCATGGCATTTTCCTTTCAAAATCATGGACAGGCAGGATTTCTGCTATCTGTCCTTCGAACGGGACGGCTGTTTACGAAGTGCTGCAGGCTTCATGCGGGCGGGCTGCTTCTTTCTCCGGTCTGTATTTCCCAGAGCCGTCTGTATTCTTTGTTATGCGCCAGCAGCTCCTGATGAGTGGATGCGGTGACACGGCCGTCCTGCCCTATCCAGAGGACTTTGTCCAGCTGGGGGAAGGTGCGGAGGCGGTGAGAAATCAGAAGGATGATGGAATTCCGGCAAACGGAGGATAGACGGGTAAAAATGAGATCTTCCGTGGTATAGTCCACCGAGGCGAAGGGATCGTCCAGAATAAGGAGGGGACGTTTGTGATAGACCAGACGGGCAAGGACAAGGCGGGCTTTCTGTCCTCCGGAAAGCCGGACGCCGCCTTCACCGACAGCGGTTCTGATTCCTTCCGGGAAGGAGGAAATATCCTCGTCCAGACAGGAGGCCCACAGGGCTTCCTGCAGGTTTCCCGGCTTTCCCAGACGGATGTTGTCTTCCACGGAGGCGCTGAACAGTTCTGCTTCGTGGCCCATGTAGCCTATGAGAGACCGGGGAGATATATCCGATCCCAGTTCTTTTCCGCCCCAAAGAATGGAGCCTTCATGAGGGGATTCCATGAGGAAGATCCGGCCCAGCGTGGATTTTCCCGAGGCTGTTTCACCGGTGATGCCGATGATGTCTCCGGGGCGGGCGCTGAAGGAGCAGTCTCTGATGACGGGACGGCTGCCGCCGTCATAGGTAAAGGATACACGGCTTACGGTAAGAGAGGCAGGAGAAACGGGAGTGAAAGAGGGCGTATCTTCCGGAATCAGGTAGGAATGAATCCGCTGCCAGGAAACTTCCGCTTTCTGCAGGGCGTTGAAAAGGTGGGCCGCATGGGAGGCCTTGACTGCCAGCCGGGTAAAGCAGGCAAGATAGGCGGCAAAGGCGGCGATATTCCAGGTTTCCCATCCAAGGCCCATTACGTTTTTTCCGCCCAGCCAGAGGATGAACAGGGAGCCGGTCATGGCGATGACCTGGTACAGAGGCTCCATCGTATTTTCCCACAGGCCGGAATGGATCCGCTTTTTCTCGTAATCGGCGAGGAGCCGCTCATACCGGCCGTTCTGCGTTTTTTCTTCCCCGAAAAGACGGTAGGCCATGGCATTCTGGATACGGTCCATGGTACCGGCGGCCAGCTGCCCGGCGGATTCTCTGGATTTTCTGCTGGCGGTGGTGACCGCCTTTTTCAGTCTGTCTGCCAGAAAATAGGCAGCCGGCGGGAAAAGGAGCACCAGAAAGGTCAGACGCCAGTCATAGTAGAAAAGCATGGCGCTGTAGGCTGCCATGGCTATGCCGGTATCAAAAACTTCCGTGGTAAATTTCCGCATGCCTTCGGCGCAGGCATCCACATCAGAAATCACCCGGGTCATCAGATTCCCTGCTCCCTGTCCCTGCAGCTCCTGACGGCTTCTGGCAAGGAGGCGGACATAAATGATTTCCTTCATGGAAAGGCCGGTATGATTGGCAAAACGGCGTACGTAAAGCCGCTTGACATACCGCATGGCCTGTACAAAAAGAATGGCAAGCACGTAGCAGAGAGCAAGGAGCACCATATCAGAGGGCCGGCGGAGGCCCTCCAGGATATCTGCTATGTACTGGGACAGCTGCCCTTCAAACCAGGGAGTCAGAACCAGCCCCAGATTGTATAAAAGACCGCTGACGGTAGTGACAGCCAGCACCTTTTTCTCCTTCAGAAAATAATAGGATACCCTGTCGGTTCGTAGCCTTTCTGCCATATGTTTTCCTCCCTGCCGTAATGATACTTTTATTATAAAATAGGAGGAGAGGGAAAGAGTTAAAGAAATCTTAAATCTGCAGAAGGGGAAGAAAGAAAAAGCTTTCCGCACCCCTGTTTTTGGAAGGGAGGAACCTCGGGCAAGTGCGGATTTTCGCATTTCTTTTCGGAGAAAAGGAAAAAATCCCCTTTACAAATGGGGAAAGTGCATGTATACTATTCTCAACTTCAATTTTTGAATAAAGCTTTACAGCACAGCTTGTGCATAAAAGACAAGGAACGGAAGCGAGTGATACGGTTTCCTCTCAGAGAGCTGCCGGAAGGTGGAAGACAGCAGGAGATCCTCACAGAGTCGTCCGCAAGTCCTGTATCTGAACCGAGTAGGATATGGCGTTTGGCACCGTTACAAGGCCGCATGAGTATAGTGCGAGGTGGTACCGCGTAGGTGTTACGCCCTGGTTGATTTTTATCAATCAGGGCGTTTTTTGTAGTATGGCAGAGGTTCCGGGCTTGATTTCAAAAAGAAAGAATACAGATGAGTTCATTTAAAGGAGGATTTCATGATGGGTATGTTTAAGAGAAGTCACAAAGTAGTTTTAGCAGGTTTAGCAGCCCTTGCCATTGCGGGCATGATGACTGGCTGCGGTATGTCATCCGGCGGCGATAAAAAGGCAGCCGCTTCCGGCAATGGGCAGAAAGTGGAATTGAAGCTGGCATACCAGCTTCCGGCGGAACATCATCTGTCCAAGAGCGTTGAAAAATTTGCCAAGGAAGTCAATGAACGGTCCAAAGGCCAGATCGACATCAAGGTGTATCCGGCAGGTCAGCTCTATAACGACCAGAATATGAACGATGCACTCATGAGCGGCGGCCTGGACATCGGCATGAACTCCACCGCCCGCTGGTCCATGGTGGTGCCGGCACTGAAAGTGCTGGATATGCCTTTCGTTCTGACCTCCTACTCTGCTGTAGACAATGCACTGGATGGGGATCTCGGGAAAGCACTGAACCAGGAAATGGAAAAGAAGGGCGTTCATCCGCTGATCTGGGCAGACTACGGCTACGTACAGTTCTGCAACAATGTCAAGAAAATTGAAAAGCCGGAAGATTTCCAGGGCATGAAGATCCGCTCCTATTCCGAAACATCGGCAGACATCATCCAGGCACTGGGAGCATCGCCTACGACCATGAGCTCCTCTGAAGTATACATGGCAATCAAGAACGGCACCATCGACGGCCAGTCCTCCGGCCAGACCGCAATTCTGTCCCGCAAGATCTACGAAGTGGCCAAGTACCTCACTGTGACAAACAATTCCTACGTCGAATTCCTGGTATCTATGAATGATAATTCCTGGAAGAAACTGACACCGGAACAGCAGAAGATCATCACTGACACCGCTAAGGAAATCCAGGATGAAATCCGCAAGGAAACCAAGGCGGAAGATGAACGGTGCCTGAAAGAACTGGCAGATAAAGGCATGGATGTGTATGTGATTCCGAAGGATGAAATCCACCTCTGGCAGGAAGCTACCGCTCCGGTAGTTGCCAAGTTCGAACAGGAACAGGGCGACTTCGGCAAGAAGCTGGTGGATGACTGCCTCAAAGCCAGCGCAGCATCAAAGGACTAAGGACCGCAGGGTGACGCCGGCGGCAGGGGAATGATTTCCGGAAACCGGAAATTGATTCACTGATTCACCGGCTCACCGGTCCATTCACTGTTTCACCGTTTTCAACACATGTAAGAACAAAGCCAATGACAAAGGAGGGCTGTCCTGTGCGTTCCATCTATCATATATATGACCGTATCCTCGGTTATATTACCAATTTTGCCGCAGCCATTGCAGGGCTTGCCATTTTATTGACAGCCTTCATGATCTGCTATGAAATCATTGCCCGCAGTATTTTCCATCATCCCACCGTATGGGTTATGGAAATTTCCACCTATCTCCTGGTGCTGGCCGGTTTCTTCGGCATGTCCTACACCATGAGAAAGAACGGGCATATTACCGTAGATTTCCTCTTCAGCCGTTTCCCGAGAAACGTGCAGCGGGGACTGGATATTGTGACGTCCATTCTCTCTCTCTTCGTCATGTATGTATGCATGACGGAATCCACCAATTACATGCTCATGAGCCAGGCCATGGGAGTGGTATCTCCTTCCCTGCTCCGGGTGCCCATGTGGATTCCCCAGACCTTCATGGTGATAGGGTTTGTGCTGCTGTTTCTGGAAATCATCAACCATCTTCTGGGTGATTTCTTCAAAGAAGAAAAGGAGGGGAAATAAATGGTTCTGGCAGGATTCGCACTGTTTATCATCGTCCTCCTCATCATCGGCATGCCTGTGGCATTTACCCTGTCCCTGGCAGGCATTCTGGGCATTATCCAGTTCGTGGATATGTCCACACTCTCCCAGGTGCCGGTGATTGCCTTCAAGACGCTGAACTCCTATGTATTGACTTCTGTACCTCTTTATATCCTCATGAGCCAGATCATGCTGACCGGACGGGTAGGCAGCGGCCTTTTTGACCTGGGCAGCAAATGGATGGGTCATCTGCCCGGCGGCCTGGGGATTGCCACCATTTTCGCCTGTGCTATTTTTGCCGCAATTTCCGGCTCTTCTGTAGCAACTGCCGTAACCATCGGCGCCATGGCGATTCCGGAAATGCTGAAGCGTGGCTATGACAGGAAACTGGTGGTCGGCTCGGTTGCTGCCGGCGGTACGCTGGGTATCCTGATTCCGCCGTCCATTCCCATGATTCTCTACGGCACCATTACCGATGAGTCGGTGGGCAAGCTTTTCATGTCCGGCGTGGTGCCGGGGGTGCTCCTGACACTGGCCTTTGTGGCTTATATCGTTTTTGCCTCCTGGAATAAACCCAGGGAGGAAAGAGCGTCCCATGAAGCTAAAATGAAAGCGCTTCGGGAAAATGTGTGGGGTCTGCTCCTCCCGGTGATTATTATCGGCGGTATTTATACCGGCATCTTTACCCCTACCGAAGCTGCTGCCGTAGGTACGGTATACGCTCTGATCATTACCTTCTTCGTTTACCACAGCATTACGGTGGAGGATATGCCTGCCATTCTCCGGGCCACCATCAAGACATCCTGCATGATTTTTGCCATTATGGTAGGCGCCATGCTTTTCGGCTATATCCTCACCGTGCTCCAGGTGCCTCAGGCACTGATGTCCCTGGTGACGGACGGACACTTCAACCGCTGGATCGTCCTCATCGGCATCAACATTGTTCTTCTTATTCTTGGCTGTGTGCTGGAAACGGTATCCATTATCCTCATCACCCTGCCTATGCTCTACCCGGTAATCAAGGCCCTGGGCTTTGATCCCATCTGGTTCAACGTAGTGCTCCTGATCAACATGGAACTGGCCCTCATCACACCGCCGGTGGGCATGAACCTCTTTGTAATCAAAGGCATCAGCGAGGACAGCACCATCCAGGATATTATTTCCGGTGCCGCACCCTTTGCGTTCATTATGATTCTGGAAATCGTACTGCTCTGCTTCTTCCCGGGCATTGCCACCTGGCTGCCTTCTGTATTGAAATAAGTTTAAAAACCGGTACGGCACCGTACCGGTTTTTTTGGCAGAAGGGAAGAATTCCGACCTCAATGCATAGAATTTCCATAGGTGAAAAAGTCCCCTTTTCATGTTTCTTTTTCTATGATACAATTACATTCATCTACGGCGATGGAGTTCGCCGGGCTTCGGGAAGGCTTTTCCCGCCGAATGCTCTTTGAGATGATGACTCCTGTTCCTTTTGGGAACAGGAGATTTTTTTGTGGAGGGAACAATGAATGGATCTTATGTATTCCCGGCGCTGGTAGCCCTGGGCGGCGCCCTGGGAGCGGTGTGCCGCTATTTTATGACCATGGTTATGGCAGGCTGGATGGGTACGGCCTTTCCTTTCGGCACCCTGGCAGTCAACGGGGCCGGTTCGTTTCTGATCGGCATTTTAAGCGTCCTTTTTTCCCGGGTGTATCCTCTGCCGGGAGCGGCGGCTTTCCTGATTACCGGATTTCTGGGAGGACTGACCACCTTTTCTTCTTTTATGAATGAGACGCTGCAGTTCTGGGCCGGCGGACGCTGGATGGAAGGACTGGGATATATTTTCCTCCAGCTGGCCTGCGGCCTGGTTTTTGTGGGACTGGGGTATTTCCTGGCAGAAAAACTGTTTTTCTAAGCCAAGACACCCATGCTGCCGGACTGCCTTTCTCTGCGGAGGCAGCGGTCTCTGCAGAGGACTGCGCTCCTTCCTTTTCTGTAGTATAATAAGGGAAAATTTTCCATAATAATGAGAAATCTATGAGAAGGAGAACCTATGACATCAGGACAATGGAATCGGCAGACCGTCAGGGCCTTGTGGCAGCTGACAGCCCGGTATTGGAAAAGTGAAGAAAAAAAGAGCGCCTGGCTTTATCTTTCAGGCATTGTTATTCTTACGATTGCAGCGGTATACATGACCCTCCTTTTGAATGACTGGTTTAATGAGTTTTACAGCGCCCTGCAGAATTACGACAGCGAAGCGGTGTATCATGGACTCATCCGATTTACGGCCATTGCCTTCGGACATATTGCTTTCTCCGTCTATGCCTACTATCTGCAACAGACCCTGGCCCTTCGCTGGCGCCGCTGGATGACGGAAGAGTACCTGTCCCGCTGGACATCCCGCCAGATGTTTTACCGGCTGGAAATGTTTTCTTCCGGCCGTTCCGATAACCCGGATCAGCGTATTTCCGAGGATATCAACCTCTTTACTTCCCGGACACTGTCCTTTATGTCCGGCCTCCTTCGGGCAGTAACTACTATTTTCTGCTTTATCTTTGTGCTCTGGTCTCTGTCGGAGCCTTTGTCCTTTACCCTGGGCGGCGGTACCTTCCATGTATACGGATACCTGGTATGGACAGCTCTGGCCTATTCCGTCATCGGCACGTGGATTACCCATAAGGTGGGGCATAAGCTGGTGGGACTGAACTTTGTGCAGCAGAAGCTGGAGGCGGATTTCCGCTATGCCATGGTGAGGCTTCGGGAAACGTCGGAAAGCGTGGCCTTTTATCACGGCGGAGGAGAGGAGAAGAAAATCCTTTCCGGCCGCTTTCATAAGCTTCTGGTGAATACGGTATTCATTATCCGCAAACAGAAACAGCTCTCCTGGCTTACCAACTCTTACGCCCAGATAGCCATTATATTTCCCTTCGTGGTGGCGGCACCCAGATATCTGTCAAAAAATATTTCCCTGGGCGGACTGATGCAGGTGGCCAACTGCTTCGGCAAGGTGCAGGAGTCCATGTCTTACTTCGTGGATGTATATTCCTCTCTGGCAGAATGGATGTCCTGCGTGGAACGACTGCTTACCTTTGATGAGCATATGGACCATATGCTGGAAGAAACCAGACGCCGGCAGGGCCGGCTGGAACGAAAGGAAGGGGCCCCCTCCCTTTCCCTTCAGGGAGTCAATGTGGATCTTCCCGACGGAAAACGGCTTCTTTCCTCTTTATCCTGCACGATTCGGGAGGGGGAAAAGGTTATACTGAAAGGCTCTTCCGGCTCCGGAAAATCGACTCTTCTCCGCGTACTGGCAGGGCTGTGGCCCTACGGGGAAGGGAAAATGATCCTTCCTCCGGCAGGGGAAACACTCTTCATTCCCCAGAAACCCTACATGCCTATCGGGACACTGGCGGAAACGGCAATGTATCCCGGAGGCCGCGGAAATCGGGAAGAACTGGTGAACCTTATGAAAACATGCGGCCTTTCCCACTGGATAGGACAGCTGGATGCAGAAGGGGACTGGAGTCACATCCTGTCTCTGGGAGAACAGCAGAAGCTGGCATTTGTCCGTATTTTCATGACCCGGCCCCGCTGGGTATTCCTGGATGAAGCCACATCCGCCATGGATGAGGAAACAGAAGACCGGCTCTACCGCCTTCTGGTATCACTTCCCGGCATTACCGTCATCAGCGTGGGACACCGATCCACCCTGGACAAGTACCATAACCGCACTCTTCGCATAGAAGAAGGCAGGCTGGTGGGATGAAAAGCGGCAGGATAGAGGGGATTGATTTCTGAAATCCGGTTTTACCAGCATTTGATGCACTGCTGTGTCATGGAAGTTCTGCTTCTTTCCAGGCGCCCCCTGAAGGGGCGTTTTTTAATGGATAAAATCCCGATGACAGGGAAGAAGCAGGATTTAGAAAAAGAATAGAATTATGAAATATTAATATTACACAATGTAATATTAAATTATTTATTGCAAAGATTAGCATAAAATGATATACTATTTTCACAAAAAACTAATAATTGCTGTAAAGTGAGACGGTCCCGGCAGAGGACTGCCGCTGGCATTATTGGATATTTAAAGAGTTACATGGAAACTGCTCTTTATCTGGTATGAGGGTAAAAAGTCTGCGTTGATTGTTGTTTGTTCCGACAAGGTCCCTGTTTCCGGCCTTGCTTTTTTCGTGCTTTTTTTCAGGAACACTGGTTTATTAAGAAACGGGAGATGGTTTGTCTTGGGGAAAAAACAGCTGGCCGTCCGGCTGGGCGAGATGGTACTTGTCCTGATAGGAATCAGCTTTATTACATTCTGTCTGGTCATGCTGGCGCCGGGAGATCCGGTGCGGCAGATGATTGCAGGCAATGAAGACATCGTGGTGAGCCAGGTGGAAATCGATGCGCTCCGTCATGAGCTGGGACTGGATAAGCCCTTTATTTTCCAGTATCTGGACTGGCTTTTCCGGGTGCTCCACGGCAACTTCGGCTTTTCCTTCATGATGAAGAAACCGGTTATCGAAGCCATTATGGAAGCACTGCCGGCTACGGTGGTCCTGGCGCTGGCTTCTACGCTGTTCATGCTGGTCTTTTCCATTCCCTTGGGGATTTATACGGCGGTGAAGCAGAATACCTGGTTTGATTACCTTGTCCGCGGATTTTCCTTTTTGGGCGTTTCCGTGCCGAACTTCTGGATGGGCCTTATGCTTCTCTGGATTTTTGCATTGAAACTGGGCGTGCTTCCCATTGTGGGCGGCAGCATTACCCTGGAAAATCTGATTCTTCCCATGGTCACTCTGGGGATCGTCATGACATCGAAGTATACAAGGCAGGTCCGGGCTGCGGTATTGGAAGAACTGCATCAGGACTATGTCATGGGAGCCAGGGCCCGCGGTTTTTCCGAGTCCTATATCCTTTGGAAAGAGGTGCTTCCCAATGCCCTTCTTCCGCTGGTTACCCTTCTTGGCCTTGCCTTCGGATCGCTTCTGGGCGGTGCGGCAGTGGTAGAAATCGTTTTCTCCTGGCCCGGTCTGGGGTACATGGTGGTGCAGGCCATTACCTATCGAGATTTCCAGACTGTGCAGGCAGTGGTGCTCTGGGTGGCTTTCATGTACATGGTGATTAATCTGGTGGTGGACCTTTCCTATCATCATCTGGATCCGCGTCTCAGGAAGGGGGGCCGCTGATATGGAAAACATCATTCGGGGATTTAAGGAAAATAAATCCTTCCGCATATCCACGCTGCTTGTGGTTCTTCTTCTGGCCGTCACCATTCTGGCACCGGTGATTGCGCCATACAATCCGCTGGAAGCGGTGATGAAGGATGCCAATATGGCACCGTCAGCAGCCCATCTCTTTGGTACGGATAAGCTGGGGCGGGATGTGCTTTCCCGCATTCTTTACGGCGGAGCCTATTCTCTTTCCAGTGTGCTGGCTCTGGTAGTCATCATTTTCGCCATCGGTACCACTTTAGGTATCCTGGCCGGCTACTTCGGCGGCATCGTGGACACGGTGATCATGCGTATTGCGGACATGATGATTTCTTTCCCCGGCGTCATTCTGGCCATTGCCATTGCCGGCATTATGGGCGGCAGCCTGGTAAATGCCATGATTGCGCTGACAGCGGTGACATGGACGAAGTATGCAAGACTGTCCCGGTCCATGGTTCTTAAAATTAAAAAACGGGATTTTGTAGATGCGGCCATTGTGAGCGGCGGCACCTCAACCCATATTCTCTGGTATCATCTCCTGCCTAATATTGTGCCCCTTCTTCTGATTACGGCAGTGTCCGATATCGGCGCCATGATGATGGAACTGGCAGGCTTGTCCTTCCTGGGCTTCGGCAGCCAGCCTCCGGCACCGGAATGGGGCCTTATGCTGAATGAAGGACGCCAGCAGCTGCAGACAGCTCCCTGGCTTATGATATTCCCGGGCCTTTCCATTTTCATTTCCGTGGTCATTTTCAATCTCTGGGGCGACTCCCTCAGGGACGTGCTGGATCCGAGAAATGAGGAATAAGGCGGCTTCACGATGGTGAATAGCCCTGGTACCGGCGGAAAGGCGTATCCTTCGGATGTTTGGTGGTTCACTGCTTTTTCCCCGGTGCGGGAAAGGCGGTTTTCTCCTATACTGATTTATTTTTTATATTTCCAATGAGAAAGGAAGCGTTCAAAACATGAAATCCATTTACAAAAAAGGTGCCGTTCTGGCAGCAGCAGCTCTGATGGCCTTTGCTTTTGCAGGGTGCGGCGGAAGCTCCGGCAGTGGCTCCAAGACAGCCAAAGACACCCTGGCGGTAGGCGTTACAAACTTTGCCGACAGCCTGGAACCGACGGACAACTACTTTGGCTGGCAGGTCATGCGCTACGGCATCGGCGAATGTCTCGTTCATTTTGATGACAAAATGAATGCAGAACCATGGCTGGCTGAAAGCTGGAAAGTATCTGATGACCATATGTCCTGGACCTTCAAGATTAAAGATGTGAAGTTCTCCAACGGCACACCGGTCACCGGCGAAGCAGTCAAGAACTCCATTGAACGAACCTTTGCCAAGGCACCCCGTGCCAAGGCCATGTTTGAACTGGACCATATTACCGCTGACGGGCAGAATGTGACCATTTACACAAAGAAGCCGGTGGCTACCCTCCCGGGCATGCTGGGCGACCCGCTCTTCATCATTGTGGATACCGCATCTGACGGCAAGGTGGACTTTGCTAAGCAGGGACCGATCTGCACCGGTCCCTACATGGTGAAATCTTTCTCCAAGGCCAAGACAGAACTGGATGCCAACCCGAATTACTACGACAAGGTTCCCTTTGCCCACGTGGTGGTGAATACCATCGATGATCCCAACACCCGCGCCATGGCTCTCCAGAAAGGGGAAGTGGATGTGGCAGTTAACATTGCTCCCGGAGACATGCAGCTCTTCCAGGACAAGAATAAATTTACGGTTTCTACCATTTCCTCCATCCGCGACGTGCTGGCCCGCCTGAATGTATCCAACGGCAGATTCCTGGCTGACAAGAATGTACGAAAAGCGCTTCTCCAGTCCCTGGACCGGGATACCTACTGCAAGGTTCTCCTGAAGGATACCTTCACGCCCGGCGGCCCGCTGCTCCCGCCGTCTGTGGACTTCGGCTTCGATGAACTGAATAAGGAATATCCGGACAAGACCAATGTGGAAAATGCAAAGAAGCTGCTGGCAGATGCAGGCTGGAAGGATACCGACGGCGACGGCTATGTGGATAAGGACGGAAAGAACCTGGAACTGGACTTCATCTATTACAGCGGCCGTGCAGAACTTCCGCTCTTTGCCGAAGCCACCCAGTCTGATGCTAAGAAAGTGGGCATCAAGATCAACCTGAAGAACGTGGACTACAACGTACTTGACGGCATCGGCACCCGCGGCGAATACGACCTCCTGATTTCCAACATCCTCTCCGAACAGGCCGGCGATCCGGAAGTCTTCATCAACCAGTACTGGAAGACCAATGTGAACGGCAGCAACCCGCAGAACGGCTCGGGCTACAGCAATCCGGAATACGATGCCCTTTCCGATCAGCTGGCAGGCGAATTTGATCCGGCAAAACGCAGGGAAATCATTATCAAAATGGAAAAAATTGTGCAGGATGATGCAGCTACTCTGGTCTTCGGCTACCCGCAGACCAATATGATTTCCAATAAGAAAGTCAAGAATGCGGACATTAAGCCTTGCGACTATTACTGGATTACCAAGGATATTGTTCCGGCCGAATAAGGCGGGAACGGCGGAAGGGGACCGGCGGGCCGGATCAGACCGCCTGCCGGGTCCTGCTTCCTTATTTGTGATTTGATAACGGTGAATGAATGACAGGAGCCAATATGCTGTTAGAAGTGAAAGACCTGGGCATTGCCTATGGAAAAGCGGAACCGGTGGTACGCCATGTTTCCTTTCAGCTGGAACAGGGGGAAATTCTTGCTATCGTAGGAGAATCGGGTTCCGGAAAAACGACGGTTATCCGTGCCATCCAGCATGTGCTGCCCGGCGGCGGACATATTGCAGAGGGGCAGCTTCTTTTTGAAGGAAAAGACACCCAGAAGGAAAGTGCGGAAATGCACAGAATGCTGGATGGAAAAGAAGTGTCCATGATTTTTCAGGACAGCGGTGCCATGATGAACCCCATCCGCCCCATTGGACAGCAGTTCCGCGACTATCTTTCCCTACACGGGCTTACCGATGAGAAAGAAGCCCATGAGCGCATGATAGACATGCTCCATATGGTGCGCCTTCCGGATCCTGAGCAGATTCTGAAAAGCTACACCTTTGAACTGTCCGGCGGCATGAGACAGAGGGTAGGCATTGCCATGGCCATGGCTTTCCATCCGAAGCTTCTTCTGGCCGATGAACCGACCAGCGCCCTGGATGTGACCACCCAGGCAGCCATCGTGAAGGAAATGATGGAAGTGAGAAACCGGATGAATACGTCTATTATCATTGTGACCCACAATATGGGAGTGGCTGCCTACATGGCGGACCGCATCATGGTCATGCGGCAGGGCCGGATGGTGGAATACGGAAAAGCGGAAGATGTCATCTACTATCCGAAAGAGGACTATACCCGCATGCTTCTCTCCGCCGTGCCCAGACTGGGAGGTGAGACCGCATGAAAGGATATGGCGAAGAAATTCTCCGTATGGAAGACATTGTAAAAACCTTCGACCTGGGAGAAGGAAAGAAGCTTGTGGCGTCCGATCATGTGAATATCAGCCTCCATAAAGGGGAAACCCTGGGCATTGTAGGAGAATCGGGCTCCGGGAAATCCACACTGGCCAAGATTCTGACCCGGCTGTATCCCATGGACAGCGGGCGGATTCTCATTCACGGAAAGGATATTGCTCCTCTGAAAGGAGAAGAACTCCGGCAGGCGAGAAGAAATATCCAGATGGTTTTCCAGGATCCCTCCACCGCTTTTAATCCGAAGCAGAGGGTAAAGGAAATTATCTGCGAACCGCTTCAGAACTATGGTCTCATCCGGAAAGGAGAAGTGGAAGAAAAGGCAAAGGAAATGCTCCGCCTGGTAGACCTTCCGGAAGATTTCGCCAACCGCTACCCGAACAACATGTCCGGCGGCCAGCGGCAGCGCATTGCCATTGCCAGAGCCCTGGTACTGAAGCCGGAAATCATTATCTGCGACGAGGCCACCAGTGCCCTGGATGTATCTGTACAGAAAACGATTATTGAACTTCTGGACCGGCTCCAGAGAGAAACCCATGTAGCCTACTTCTTCATCTGCCATGATCTGGCACTGGCCAATATGTTCTGCGATAACATGATTATCATGCAGAAAGGAAAAGTGGTGGAAAGGATCCACGATCTTAGGGAAGCCAAAGATCCCTATTCCAAAAAACTCCTTGCTTCCATATTTACCATCGAAGAAGGAAAGAACAAAGTCCTTCCGGACGAACTGTTCCAATGAGCTGTCAGTCATAGAAACGGCGGAAAAAAGCGGAAAGCCGGAGAGGGCAGGCCGAAAGGCCGGATGCTGCCGGCAGGAAGCGGATGGAACCCGTTTACTATATACCTATTTATTCTTCATTCTTGATTCACAGAAAGGGGACAATTTGATGAAGAAAATCATTGCACTGGCAGCAGCTGCTGCCCTTACTGCAGGCGTATCCGCCTTTGCGGCCAATCCGTTTTCCGATGTGAGTACCGATGACTGGGCCTATCAGGCCGTATCGGACCTCTCCGACCAGGGCGTGGTAGAAGGCTATCCGGATGGAACCTTCAAAGGGGAGAGAAATATTACCCGCTATGAGCTGGCCCAGATTATTGCCCGCCTTATGGCAAAGGAAGACCAGCTGAATGCAGAGCAGCGGGCCACCCTGGACAAACTGGCCGGCGAATACGCTGATGAACTGGCCAATCTGGGTGTCCGCGTTTCCAACCTGGAAAAGAAAGTAGGCAATATTTCCTGGTCCGGTGATGCCCGTATGCGCTACCAGCACAGCAAGTACAATAAGGATGGCAGTGTATCGGATAAGTGGAATGGCCGTATGCGTATCAATGTAAAAGGACAGGTCAATGATTCCACCTATGTACAGGGCCGCTTCACCACCACCATGGATTTTAAAAATTCCGGTGACAGCACGACTTCCATGGATGTGATCTATGCCCACCATCAATTTGGGGATAAATTCTACATCAACTTAGGCCGCAAGGATCTCTATGTAGGCCAGACAAATATTTTCTTCGATGATTATTTTGACGGCGTGCAGGCAGCTTATGGCGATGATGCCCTGAAGCTGGAAGCAGGCTATGGCCGTATGCATATCTGGCAGCGGGGAGAAGACTATCCGCTTCCCGGTTCCACTGCCGGTGCCGGTGATGATACGGAAGGTGCCTATGCCCGTCTCCTTGGCTCCTCCAGCAGACTGAACTATGATCTGGAATATTATGATTTCAATGAAAGAGCCTTTGGCGCAGACCGGCAGAGAATCTGGGGCGCCGGTCTGACAGCAGACATTACCAGTGACTTTAATGTATTCGGCGATTTTTACCAGAACACCAAAGTCTCCGGGGACCCGCACCTCTGGACGGCAGGTCTGGGTTATGGCCACGCTAATAGAAAGAAGCCGGGAACCTGGCGTTTGGCTGCTCAGTATGTAGATGTGGAAAAGGGTGCATACCTCGGTGGAACCACCTATCATATCGATCCTTTGGCGCTCACATTAAAGGATGGCATTGATGAAGTGAAATTCTGGCTCCTTTCCGGAGATCTGGTACTCCAGAAAAATGTGACACTCCACGGCGAATATGCGCTGGATATTGATACTGATGGCACCAGCAAGACAGATTATGATGATCTGGCTGCTCTGGTCATTAACTATAAATTCTGATACTGACAGATGCTCATGGACGAAAAACCGTGCGGAGAGGATTTTCCTTCCTGCACGGTTTTTATACTTCTCTATAAAAAATTGGAAAGATGATGAAATATTTGTTTTAAATTAAAAATAATTGAATTTTTCAAGTTGAAAATTTAATAAACAGCATATATAGTTAATACAGAGAGTTGGTTGATCCTTACGGTACAGGAAAGAGGGCAGGAGGTTCGTATGAACAAAAAGCTGAAGACAGTGATGGCGGCAGTGATCCTTATGGGGGTTATGGCGATGGTGGAGGGCTGCGGCGGAAACAGAGCGGAATCCCAGGCAGCGTCAGACGGCAGGACATTGAAAGTAGCTACGGAAGCGGCCTACCCGCCTTTCCGCTACATGGATCAGGATAAGCACATGGTGGGCTTTGAAATCGACCTTTTGAAGGAAGTGGCCAGCCGGATAGGAGCTGACGTGGAAATCAAAGATATGCCTTTCGACCGGCTGCTGGATGCGGTGGAAGAGAAAAAGGTGGATGCAGCTATCGGAGCGATTACTATCACAGAGGAAAGGTCGAAGAAGGTGGCTTTTTCTGATTCCTACTATAAACTCAGCGGCTATTCCCTGCTCGTAATAAAAGGCAATCCTCCTGTACGGAATGAAGAGGAACTGGCCGGCAGAATTGTGGCGGCCAAAAGAGGCTCTACCAGCGAGGCCAGGGCGAAAACACTGCATCCGAAGAAAATCGTGTCCATGGATCATTATTCCGATATATTCAAAGCAGTGGAATCGGGCGAGGTGGATGTCGGCATTACAGGAGATCAGGCTGCGGTTTACGAGCTGGAACATGGCGGCAGCGGGCGGCTTGTTCTTTCAGGAACTATTCCGGCAGATGATCATTTTGCCATTGCTCTTTCCAAAGAAAATCCCGGACTGAGAGAAGAGATAAACCAGGCGCTGAAAAGTATCATGGACGATGGTACCTATGACAGACTGACAAATAAATGGTTCTTTGCCAGAGCGGTAGATAAGGAGTGAATCCGGAAAGAAGCGGGCGGTCCCTTTTCCGAAAGCTCAAGTCTCACACACCGGAAACCCCTATGAGACAGGGCACTGCATTCATGGCATAAACCTTCTGCTTGTGTCGTGGATGATTGACGTTTACATTATGCAAAACGGAATGGACTTATGCTATTCTTAATCTGCGGTTTTCCGTTAGATTAAAGTGCATGCAGCGGTTTAGCAGCTGCGAAGTTTGAGTAAGCAATATAAAAGCGGTATATCATGGATTTCCGTGATATACCGCTTTTTTTCATAGCGCATCGGGCGGATGGAAAAGTTCCTGCCGCTTATGGAAAATCTTTCTGTTCCTTATCCTGCCTGGGGCAGAAATTTTCCTTTTGCGGAAAGGCGGCTGACCAGGAAGGAAGCGCAGGAAGCACGGATGACCTGATCAAGGAAGAGGGCACACCAGGTGCCGATCAGTCCCATGTCCAGTCCATAGATAAAGAAAGCAGTGAGGAGAGGACGAAGGAAAGTAATGGACAGGAAGGAATAGGCCGCCACCTGGGCTGTCTGGCCGCTGCCCCGGAGAACGCCGGCGCCCCAGAGGGCAATGGCTTCCGGATAACTTACGAAAGCGATAAAAACCATAATGGTTCCGGACAGAGCAAGAAGGGAAGAATCGGCGGTATAAAAGGTAAAGATATCTTCTGCAAAGAGGAGAATAGTGCCGCAGGCAGCAGTGGATAAAAGGAGACACCAGCGAAGGCCGGTCTTCCTGTACTGCTGCCAGTCAGAGAAATTTCCCTTTCCCACAGCCTGTCCGGCGGTAACCATGCCTGCTTTTCCGAAACCCATAATGAAATCATAATACACATCACAGATATTCATGCAGATGCTGTGTACCGCAAAGGGGACAGTGCCGAGCCCCGCCGCCATGCGGGAAAAAAGCACCATGCCGATGCGTTCGCTGCCCTGCTCGCTGAGGACACTTCCGAAAAGAGGTCCCACCGTTTTGAAATAGGCTGCATCGGGAAGCCAGGCGCCGCCCTGGAAGAATCCATTCCGTTTCAGGAGGAAAAAGGAATAGACCAGGGAGAAAAGGGTGCCGGCGGCAGTGCCGAACGCAGCGCCCATGACGCCGAAGGCAGGAAGAGGACCGGCGCCGCGGATAAGAAGAAAACTGCATACTGCATTCAGCAGGTTTCCGCAGATATTGGTTTTCATAATGGACGCCGTATCTCCATAGCCCAGCTGCACCGCCTGGAGAATCAGGGTGAGGGAGGTGAAGTACACGGCTAGAAGCGCCAGAGGCCCGTAGTCCATGGCTAAAGGCAGGTAGTCCTCTGAGGCTCCCATCAGAATAAAAATATCTTTCAGGAAAAACAGAAACAGCAGATGGAGGGCGCCCAGAGCCAGAGCTCCGAGAAACAGGGATTTTTTCAGAAGATCAGCAGAAGGCTCCTTTTCCTCCTTTCCCGCATGGCGGCAGGAAACCAGTGTGACGGCAGAGGCCAGGGAACGGGAAAAGCAGAGGAGCACAAGGCGGGGCTGGAGAAAAATACTGACTGCTGCCACGGAAAGGCTTCCCAGGGCGCCTACGAGGATAAGATCCGTGGAAGCCAGAAGAATCATGAAAAGTCCCTCCAGCGCGGCAGGCAGTGCAATTTTCAGATAGTGTCCGTCGTATTTGTTCATCTTAAATCCTTAAAATAAAATATTTTTAGATTAAATTAATATAATAATATTGTACAGGAAAATGAGAATACAGGCAACTTGATTATTTCAAGAAATGGGGGAGGCGGCTGTTTCCGGCTGTCCGCTTACTGCGTACGGCCCCCTTTCCCGTCTTATCCGTTCGTGAATTCTATGCAGGATATGCGCACGATGGCGGGAGGGGGATTCCAGCACCGCCGCCAAAGGCTGCATATATATCTGCTGCGAAGCGGCCGCCGCAGTCCTCAGCCGCGAAGTGACTGTCAAACTTCAGAACCTGAAGAACTTTCAGCCCTTCAGGGCCGTCAATCTTTCCCTTTGAACCTTCTGAACCGGTCCCCGTATCTCTGTAAAGAATGATATAATGATAAAAGATTTGCAGTGCATTCCGTAAATCAACAGAGAAAGGAAATAATCATGTCAACCACTTTAGGAGCGGATTTCCGTACGCCCACATTCTGGCAGCGTCTTGCTTTTATTATCGGAATTACCCTTGTAGGTACATTCCTTTATTCCGTAGGGGTCAATGCCTTTCTGGTGCCTCACCAGTTTCTGTCGGGAGGGCTCACCGGTATTGCCATGGTGCTCTATTATCTCACCGGCTTTCCCATCGGCATGGCCAATCTCCTCATGAATATTCCTATTCTTCTTCTTTCTCTCAAATTCATGGGAAAATTCTATACCATCATAACCATTCTGGGAACGGTATGCTGTTCCATATTTATCGACCTTACCGCATTTCTGGCAGATTATAATGTGGTGAAGGATCCTCTGGTGGCGGCCATTTCCGGCGGCGTGGTGCTGGGGATTTCCATGGGTCTCCTGTACCGATACAACAGCAATACCGGTGGTCTGGATGTGGTGGGCGCCATTTTGAAAAAGTATTATAATCTGGAAATCGGATACGTGGTATTTGCCCTGAACTTTGTCATTGTGACGGCAGGCGCCTTTATCTTTGCCCTGGAACCGGCTATCTGCACCCTGATTTCCATGTATATCAACGCCAATCTGTCCAGCCGTATCGTCATCGGGTTTGCCCAGAGAAAAGCGGCTTTCATCGTATCGGATAAGCCTCTGGAAATTTCAGACGCCATTCTCCGGAACATCCATCATGGAGCTACCCTGCTCTACGGACAGGGCGCCTTTTCCGGAACAGAAAAGAAAATTGTCTTTGCTATTGTGGACCTGACCCAGATTACCCGGGTGCGCCATCTGATTGAAGACATTGATCCGTCGGCTTTCCTTTTCATTATGAATACCACCGATGTCATAGGCCGCGGCTTCACCAGACCTCTTTCCACAGCCAAAACCATGCCCAAATCTGTCCGCTATACCTGTGACAAGAATGGAAATATGATCCCGACCCACATGTGGTCCTATGAGATGGAAGCGGAAGCCCATCCGGAAAAGGAGGAGCAGCCGCAGCCCCGGGAAGACGGGAAATAAAGGATTTTAATAAAGCCTATTTCAGGGGGACTGTCAGACAGGCGGCCCCTTTTTTACAGAAAGGTGACAGCCATGGAATATGTCATTGACGACGGCTATGTAGATCTGGATAGACGAATCCGGGAAATGGAGTACCTTATGGAGAAGGTCCTGATTGATGCCGGCTATATCAGCAGCCTGGCTGGAGGAGAGGAAAGCGGATCCTCCTATGATGACGATGATGATGATTTTGCCGCATCCGGTCTGGAGGCCATGACGCTCCGCCTGAAGCTGGATTCCGTGAGGGAAGCAGCGGAAGAAATGCGGAGAAATGCAGAAGAGGCCCGGGATGCAGCCTCCAGGCTGCGGCACGATATAGACTGGTACGGAGAAAAGCGGTAAGGGAATCTCTGGTTCCGCAGGAAGGCGCGGATTCGATCTGCTCTTTTCCGCAGCCCTTTCTTGACAGAAAGAGGCCGGCTGATTATAATATCGGGTAAATACACCAAATGCAATGAACAGGATTGAGCTTGGCCGGAAATAACAGAGAGCCGGGAGGATGGAAACCGGTATGGAAGGCGGGCGTGTCCCCTGGGAGCAAAGGGCTGAATCGGTTTTTCCGGAGTAAGCCCGGCGTCAGTCCGCGTTAAGGATATGGAGTATAATGCAGGGTGGTACCGCGCTCACAGCGCCCTTGTCCGATGGACAGGGCTTTTTTTATGTCCTTCCTCCTTATGCTCCCCAAGGTATAAGTAAGAGTGGTACCGCGCCTGTGCGCCTCTTTTCTGCAGTCTTTGCAGGAAAGGGGCTTTTTTGCATCTGATGGAAAGGAAAAGCACAGAGCCCGTTCCGGAAACATTCCATGGAATTATTTCATAAGTGCTTCACCGGAGCGATTCAAGTATATGTTTATCTTTGATTTACAGGAGGTTTTATGATGAAAACAGCAACTGAAAAACGTATCGCATTCCGTAATAATCTGAAATCCGGCAGGATTATGGTGACTCCCGGTGTGGGCGATGCACTGGCAGCCAAAATCGCTGAACTGGCAGGACTTCCCTGCCTGACCATGGGCGGCTATTCCGTATCCGCATCCCGTCTGGGACAGCCGGATGTAGGCCTCCTTTCCTGCTCGGAAATGGCAGAACAGCTGACCGGCATCTGCAATGCAGTGGATATTCCTGTCATTGCCGACGGAGATACCGGCTATGGCAATGCACTGAACGTGATCCGCACGGAGCAGATGTTTGAACAGGCCGGCGCAGCCTGCATTTTCTTCGAGGACCAGGCATGGCCGAAACGCTGCGGACATATGGACGGCAAACAGGTCATTTCCGCAGAAGAGCATGCCCAGAAGATCCGGGCTGCTGTAGATGCCCGCTTTGACAAGGAAACCATGATCATGTCCCGTACCGACAGCCGTGCCATTTACGGCATTGATGATGCCATTGAAAGAAGCAAGCGCTATGCTGACGCAGGGGCGGAAATCTGCTTCGCCGATGGTATCGGAAGCCGGGAAGAACTGGAAAAATTTGCCAGAGGCATGGAAGGCAGCGGCGCCTACATCGTGGCCAATATGATTGAAGGCGGCAAGACCCCGCTTATTCCGGCCAAGGAACTGGAAGAAATGGGATTCTCCGTTGTATTCTGGGCCTGCAGTGCAGTCTATACCATTTCCAAAGCTCTCTATGATCTCTTTACGGGACTGGAAAAGAACGGCACTACCGAAGCTACGGCTGACAGGATGATCGAATTTGGAAAATTCAATCATATTATCGGCCTGGATACCTATAAACAGCTGGAAAGAAAATATAAAGTCGACAGAGATGACTGATGGGCAGTGGGCTGGCAGGATTCACCGGCAGCCGGATGTATTTTCCTGCGCCGGGATGCCTGACGGGAGATTTGGTACATGCCGCCCGGATCCGGAGAGGCTGTCAGCTTTTGTCCGCACTCTTTGTATCTGCCGGTGCCGCGGCCCCTTGTTGCCGAAACAGATGAAAACAAGTACAATAGACAAAGAGTAACAGACATCGTTAGGAGGCGCACCTATGATTACACCAATGGATATTCATAATAAAACTTTCTCCAAGGGCTTACGGGGCTACAGCGAAGAGGAAGTCAATGATTTTCTCCGCCAGATTGTGGCTGACTATGAACAGATTTATCGGGAACATCGGGAAATGGAAGAACAGATGGACCAGATGAAGACAAAACTGGCCAATTACGAAAAGATTTCCGAAACCATGACCAATACCCTGCAGCTGGCTAAGGATACAGCGGAGAATGTAAAGAAAAATGCGAAACGGAATGCGGAAATTCTGGTTGCCAATGCCCATGCGGAAGGAAACCGGCAGATCCGGGAAGCGGAAGAATCCCGCCGCCGTCTGGTGGAAAATATGATCCGTACAGAAGGAAACATGAAAACCTATGTAGGGAAAATCAGGCGTGATCTGCAGCTGGCTCTGTCTGCCATTGATGCACTGGACAAGATGGAAGCGCCCAGGGTGGAAGGTTATCCTCCGGTAGAAGAAAAGAAGGAAGAAACGGAACCCCCGAAGGCAGAAGAAGCGCCGGAAACGGCGGAAGCAGCAGAAGCGGCAGAAGCTGCTCCGGCTGAAGAACCGGAAACAGCGGAAACAGAGGCGGCAGCGCCTGCTGCTGATGCTGATGATGCGGAGGAAGTTCCTCCTGAAGAGGAAGACCCTAAGACTCCGGAAGAACAGTAAAAAAGAAGCATAAAAAATCCCCCGCCGGAAGGCAGGGGATTTCTTATGCTTTCTTTCCGATGATCATTCCCAGTCGCTCCAGTGATTGGGAAAAATAAAAGCCAGCACCGTACCCATGACAAGGATGGCGTACTTGATGCCTGAAGGCATGAAAAGGTCCGCAATGATATACATAAGGATGACCACCGCCGCCAGCTCTCTGCCTCTGGGATAGACGCGGTAGCGCTGAATCCAGGAGGAACCGAGGATAATGTTGGCGGAAAGGGTCATGAAAAGCTGGAGGATCCCGATAAGAATCAGATTTTTGGTCAGGTCCAGATGAAGCAGGTAGACGCCGGTCATGAGCAGAATGGAGAGAATTACGGCGGCTGCTGCCAGGGGAAGCCGCTTCAGCAGTGCTTTCCTTGAAATAGGCTTCCGTACATCCAGCGGCGTTTTTTTGTAGGTCAGAAATGCCATGAGAAGGGCAGAAAGAATGTATTCTGCAATAAAGAAAAGATTGGAATGATAAGGGTTCAATGGTATGTCCTTTCCGGAAGTTTCGTATGACTGTAAAAGTATGGAGAGAAGCTATTCATCCGCCAGAGATTCATCATTGGACAGGGGAAGGGACGGTGCGGTTTTCTGCTGGATATACCGCGCGATTTCGATGAGATTTCCATCAGGATCCCGCAGATAGATGCTTTTCATGGGGCCTCTGGCGCCGTGGCGGTCAACGATATCTGTAATGACTGGCGCTTTTTTCTCTTTCAGCTCCTGCAGCACTTCCTCCATCGGCGTTTCCGTGATGATGCAGAGATCAATGCTCCCGGACACCGGATAGGCGGCAGCAGGCTGAAATTCTCCAGCTCGCTGGTGGATATTGATTTTGCAGTGCCCGAAGAGGAGCGAATACCGCCCTTTTTCAAAGACGACCTCCATGCCCAGGAAATCTCTGTAAAAATGGAGACAGGCTTCCAGACAGCCGGTGGTCAGGACGATATGATCAAAATGAATCAGTTTCATTATACTTCTTACTCCCATTTGTAAAATTTTTCATGTCTTACAGATATACTATATTCTATCTGTTTATGCCGGTTTAGTCAAAATGGGAGCAGAAGGGCATGGATAAAGCCGGGCAGGATTGCGGGAAACCTGCCCGGCGGGGGGAAAAGATGCAGATTTTATTTGTACAGAATATCCAGCACTTTCCGGGCTTCGTCTGCCGTGAGCTGTCCGGGGGCGCTGGCTTCTTTTCCGGCGGCAAAGGTGAGAGGCGCGCCCAGGCGGTTTCCTGCAGCACGGGTGAGAATACCCAGGGGGCCCATGCCGATGGTAATGACAGGCGTATCCGGGAAGGCTTCTCCCATGCGGGCAGCCGCATTGATGAGAGCGGCCGTGTCCAGCGGTGTCTGGGGCATGACGGCGATTTTAAGGATGTCCGGACGGAAGGATTTCATATTTTCCAGTACATCCATGATTTCCATTTCCGAAAGAGCTCTCTTGAATTTATGGTAGCTCATAAGAATGGGAATTTTCTGGGCTCTGGCCCGGGCCATGAGAATTTTGGTATCCATGGTTTCATGGCCGTATTCGATGTCTATGATATCTGCCCAGTGGGAGGAAAGGATCAGGGAAACAAGATTGATATAGTCTCCGCCCGGCGTCTTGTGGACGCCGCCCTGGCTTTTGGTGCGGACGGTCGTAAGGAGCGGGGTATCGCTGAAATATTTCCGTATGATGCGGTACGCTTTGTCAAGATCCGTTACGGGATTGAAATCTTCTTTATTCATGAGATAGTCCACCCGCCATTCCAGCATGTCCGGATGGCAGGACAGCAGGGAGGCGCATTCCTCCTCCAGAGCGTCAAAGCCGGAAGAAACGAGAGGAATGCAGATCTTGGGCCTGCCTTCCCCAAGAACCATATGTCTGATTTTTATCATAGCTGACTCCTTTCAGGAAATCCGCCAGCCCCTGGGGGCATGGTTTAATACTTCACATCCGGTATCTGTCACCAGTACCAGGTCTTCGATGCGTACGCCGAACCGGCCTTCCAGGTAGATGCCCGGTTCGATGGAAAAGATCATGCCCGGTTTGGCTGTAAGTGGGGAGGAGGCACTGACTTCGCCTTCTTCATGTTCTTTTAGGCCGATGAAATGGCCCAGACGATGGGTGAAGCAGGGACCGTATCCGCCGCCGGCAATGCAGTCTCTGGCGGCTTTGTCCAGTTCGGATAGGGGAATGCCGGGGCGTACCATGGATTCTGCCAGCTCGCCGGCCCTGCGCACCAGATCATGCACTTTTTTCTCCTCTTCGGAAGGCTCGCCCAGAAAGAAGGTGCGGGTCATATCGGAGCAGTAGTGATCTTTCCGGCAGCCGATGTCGAAAAGTACGGATTCCTTTTCCCCGAGCACCGTATCGTCGGGCATGTGATGGGGATCTGCGCCATGGGCGCCGAAGGAAACAATGGGAGGGAAGGAAAATCCTTCGGCTCCTTCTTCCTTATAGATGGCAAGAAGTTTTTCCGCACATTCCTTTTCCGTCACTCCGGCATGGATCCAGTGGGAAATCCGTTCCATGGCCCGGTCATTGATGGCAGAGGCCAGCCGCATGGCCCTGATTTCTTCCTCATCCTTCACCGCCCGCAGCTGATCCACGGCAGGCGAGCCGTTGACGAAGGAAAGATCCTTCCTTTCTTCCATGAGAGAAAGAAGGAAATGGGAAGGCCAGGTCTTGTCTATGCCTGCTTTTCCTGCGGGCAGGAGACGGCTGAGCAGTTTTATGCTGTCCTCTCCGTCTTCAAAGGATATGTCTGCAAAGCTTCCTGTTTCTGCTGCCTCATCCATGGTGAGACCCATACCCTCTTTCAGAGGAAAAAGACGGTTGCGCACCCAGAAGGCGGGCCCTTTTTCCCGGATGACCAGCACAGTCAGCCGTTCTCCGGGATGGATGATTTCTCCTGTCAGGTACAGGAGGGCACTGGTTTCCGAAAGAATCAGGGAGGTCAGGCCCATTTCCTTCATCCGGCTTCGTACAGCCGCAGCCCTTCTTTGATAGAGCTCTTTCATAGTATCACTCCTTAATGCTTTCTTAACTCTATTATATAGGAAATAAAAATTTTTGCTGAGAAAGTTTTGGTCCGTTCTCTGCTCTGCCATAAAAATTGAGATACCCCGGCGCATTTGCTACAATAAATCCGTACAGGCCCTGCCGATGCAGGGACGGCGGGCCGGAGTGCATGTATATTCTGCTGAAAGGAGCGGCCCTATGCATATCATACTGGCTTCCGCTTCTCCCCGCCGGAGGGAACTGATCCGCCGGATCGGCTGGGAAGAGGAAATTGAAAAAAGTCATTTTATGGAAGTAAAAAATGAAAAAGAGGCTCTTGCCTGGATAAAAAAAGAGAAAAAGGATGATTTATTTCATCCCTTTTCTCAGGAAGAGCTGGTATGTATAGTAAATGCCTATGGAAAAGCCAGGGACGCCGTGTCCCGGAGAGGCGATGACCGGCCTGTTCTGGGAGCGGATACCATCGTCGTGCTGGGATCTTCTGTCCTGGGGAAACCGAAGGATCAGGAAGATGCTTTTCGCATGCTTTCCTGCCTGTCCGGAAGGGTGCATCAGGTCAAGACGGGAATGGCCCTTCTGTACCGGGGGAAAACAGATCTATCTGTAACAACCACGGAAGTCAGATTCCGTCAGCTGGATAAAGAGGAAATCATGGAGTACATTGCCACCGGGGAGCCGGCAGATAAGGCCGGCGCCTATGGGATCCAGGGACTGGGCACTCTGCTGGTGGAATCCATCTGCGGATCCTATGACAATGTGGTCGGTCTGCCGCTGGCTGTACTCTATGAAAGAATGAGAAGACTGGTAAACCGGAGGGAAGCGTCAGAGATCAGCCGGTGATTTCAGCGGTCTGTGCAGTGCAGGATACCTGCTGCTTTCTTTCGGCAGAAAGCTCACGGGCTTCCATCTTCATGGATACCAGGGTGAGAAGGACAGCGGCAAAGGCCATGGCGGCAGCTGCCAGAGGAGTATAGGCAAGGCCGATGTGGTCGATGACCAGGCCGCCCAGGGTGGCGCCTACTGTGATTCCGCCGTTAAAGGAAGCGATGTTCAGGGATGAAGCCAGATCTACGGCGGAAGGAACATTTCGTTTAGCCAGGATCAGGATATAGGACTGGAGACTGGGAATGCTCATGAAGGCCATGATGCCCATAAGGCCGATGGCGATGAGAGCCGGAATGGTGTAGGGAAGAGCAAAGTAGACACCTGCCAGGATAAGGCCCTGGATGATAAAGATGAAGAAGAGGGAATGAAGCTGGCTTGCGTTTCCGATTCTGCCGCCGGCGGTGTTGCCGATAGCTACGGTCACACCGTACATGACGAGGACAGCGCTGACCATGGGTGCTTCAATACCGGTGATTTCTGTAAGAAGGGGAGAAAGATAGGTAAAAGCGGCAAAGGTAGAGCCGTAGCCCAGAATGGTGACAGCCATCATGAGAAGAATATGAGGATGGGTGATGAGGCGGATCTGGTCTCTGGCGGAAGGCGGATTGGCAGAGGTCCGCACATGATCGGGCAGAGCAATTTTATTCAGTACCAGTGCGACCACACCGACCAGGGCAATGCCGAAGAAGGGAATCCGCCAGCCTGCCATGTTGGAAATGTAGGTGCCCAGAGGGGCGGCAAAGGCGGTGGCAATGGTGAATCCGCTGAAAATAAAGGCGACGGCGCCGGCGGCCTTATTGGGAGCAACCATGCTGACAGCAACTGCCGAGGCAAGGGAGAAGAAAAGGCCGTGGGCCGCAGCGGACAGCACTCTGGCGGCCATGAGGGTGAGGAAAGAAGGAGCCATGGCGGTGAGTACATGGCCTGCAATGAAGAGGACAATGGAAGCAAGGAGCATCTTTTTCCTGGACTGCCGGGAAGTCAGGGCAGTCAGCAGGACACCGCCGATTGCCACACCCAGTGCATAAAGGGAAACGATCAGGCCTGCAGTGGAAGTGGAAACGGAAAATTCTTCAGCAATTTCCGGAAGCACCCCGACGCCTATAAATTCTGTAATGCCGATGCCGAAGAAAGTGGATGCCAGGGCAGTAAGGGCAAAGGTTGTTTTTGACATGAATTTCAATGAAAAAACCTCCTGTATCAATGGAATCATTATGCATACAATTTCTTGAAATACCGCAGATACCGGTGTTTCGCGGCTTTCAAAACTTTCGATGATGCTATTATACAAGTCCCTTTCCGCACTGAAAAGTACGCACTATATAGTGCTATAGGAACCAAAAGGTTTCAAATAGGATATAATAGGAGAAAAAAGGAGGTAAAAATTTTTGAGAAAAATTTATCATCTCGCCGTAGAAGCGACCCTTGACATTATCCGGGGGAAATGGAAGCTCCGTATTCTCTGCCATCTGGGAAACGGCCCGCTCCGTACCGGCGAACTCCGCCGCCTCATGCCCGGCATTTCCCAAAAAATGCTTACCCAATCCCTGAAGGATCTGGAAAATGCCCATATTGTGAACCGCAGATCCTATAATGAGGTGCCTCCCCGCGTTGAATACAGTCTGACGGAACGCGGCATGAGCCTTCGCAATATTCTTCTGGAGATGTCCGACTGGGGAACCGCTCTGGTAAAGGAACAGCAGGAAGAAGGAGACGATGTAAAAATCCTGAATACCAATGATGATGGATTCAGGAATATGGGGAATGAGGACAAATAAAAAGAAGCCGATGATGGCTTCTTTTTTTGTGCGGGAAACATCTATGCTTTCCAAGAAAAGCGTTGACTTGATTCTGCGATTAAACCGGTGGTTCCTTAAAGGCCAGTTTGCACATTATCGTGAATAAGCTCAAAGAAATACGGGTTTCAATTTACGCTCTCCGTGGGGAGAGCGACTTCGGTTTTAATTCCGTAACTGGGACCAGCTTGTCATTTCAATCCACGCTCTCCGTGGGGAGAGCGACCTTTAAATCTGCATCCAAATCTTTTATTGAATCCGGATTTCAATCCACGCTCTCCGTGGGGAGAGCGACCTCTGCGCAAAGGTGGCAAGTGATGAGGACTGCATGATTTCAATCCACGCTCTCCGTGGGGAGAGCGACATCAGGCAAGGTGGTAACTTCCAAAAGGGTAAGATTTCAATCCACGCTCTCCGTGGGGAGAGCGACCCCGAAGCTGCCGGAGATGAAGCTTCTCCGGTGCCATTTCAATCCACGCTCTCCGTGGGGAGAGCGACCATGTTGTCTCCCATATCCCGGCTTATCATCCAGCATTTCAATCCACGCTCTCCGTGGGGAGAGCGACTTTGTTAGTCTGAATCGGTTTAGAGCCATCGGTGATTTCAATCCACGCTCTCCGTGGGGAGAGCGACAATGGTCGGCATCAATCGGGATGCTGAAGACATCAATTTCAATCCACGCTCTCCGTGGGGAGAGCGACAAAAGCGCAAGAATCATCAAGTCATCGAGTAATGAATTTCAATCCACGCTCTCCGTGGGGAGAGCGACCATAATGGAGTCCACCAGAGTT
>NZ_JBJEXP010000080.1:0-3908 GCF_051885895.1 Dialister sp.
AATAAGCAGCCAGGATAACACAAAGAAAAGGCTGGATATGTTGCAAAAGCAGCCCCAAATACGTTGACATCATGCCGGTTCATCTCCTATCTGCACCTATTATACAGATGGATAGGGACCGGCGTAAGTAACTAAGAAAAAGATGAGTAGCTCATCAATTTATGATAACGTACAGCAGGGGTCACGGGCATACGCCTTTTTTGTCTGAGAAATTTTCCTTCAGCAGCTGATTGATTTCGTTTCTTTTCCCTGTTTTTCCAACTGCTTAATCAGCTTATACCTAGTCATCATTACCGTCAAGGCCAACCTTCAATACAAAGAATATTGCGAATATGGCTAAAAAAGCATTGAGATAAAGCCATAGTTCACTCATTCCCTGTCCTAAGGCCAAACCAGATCCCATTATTTTAAAATTGATAAAGGCTGAACCAGCCCATGCTTGAGTCATTGAACCGGCAAGCAGATGAAAAAGAAAAGAACAGCCCCATTGCAGTAAATCCATAGCTGCCTACGGCTTATACTATACCATCATGCCAAGGATATATCGGCTTCCTGATTATAGACACTTTTCCAATATAGCCATTACATCTGTTTCATTTAACGTAACCCATCCATGAGACAGACCACTGAACTGCACAGCATGCTTTGCCATATCCGCAAAATACTCCGTGCCTATACCAATGACCGGACGCCTCAGCGCCCTCCTTTTTCTCTGTAGTATCTTTTCTTATCCTCATACATCCGGTTATCTGCCACACGCAGCAGTTTGGTAACGGGAACATCAGGAAATTCATGCCAGCCTGCATAACCCATGGCTATGGAGAGGCAGTCGTTTCTCTTTCCTTTCCACCGGGACACATTCTTTTGGAAGGAAACTCTGAAGGTCTCACAGGTCTTCTCGTCCATATAGAGCAGACCGACGAATTCATCGCCTCCCACCCGGTAGACCAGGCAGGTATACTCTTGAAACGCTGCCTCGCCGCAGGTCTTCCGGAAGCAGTCTCCCACAGCCCGGAGCAGTTCGTCGCCAGCCTGGTGGCCTCTGGTGTCGTTGGCTTTTTTCAGGCCATTCAGATCCAGCTCCGCTACCATCAGATTGGATGGCGGATCCTGCTGGATTTCCCTTATCTTTTCTTGGCAGGCCCGCCGGTTGGGCAGACCAGTGAGAAGGTCCACCCTGGCCAGCACATCCGCTGCTCTTTTCTGCCGGCCCCGGAAGAGGATCATGGACACCAGGAGGCTCACTGCCAGGGTGCTGGCGAAAATGACCAGAATGACTTTACCGTAATTCCGTTCCACATAATCCATGAAATTCGGCTGATACAATTCATCCGCATATTTCAGGAGCGATTCATGCATTTTGCTTTCACCCCAGAGGTTCTCCATGCGGTTGATGGCCAGGAAAAGGGGATAATTGTCCCGGTTCACCACAATGGTCAGCCCCTCCCGATTGGGAAGTTCTTCCTGATTCAAACTTTTTTCATTGTGAAGATAAATGGAAATCAGGTAGGGATTCATAATGGCGGCATCTGCTTCATGATTGCGAATGGCCTGGAGTGCAGCCTCCGGATCCGAATAGCGTAGGACTTTGTTATGGGGATAGAAATCCTTCACATACTTTTCCTGGGGTGGGAAGCTGTCTGCCACTGCAAATACCGTTTCATCGGTAATTGGCCCATTTTCCCTGCTTACTTTATACATTTTCACAGGAAGAAGATCGTTTGTCTGCCGAAGGCCTTCCTTCTCACTCTGGAAGGGCCTGTCATACACCGGCATGGCGCCGTCGATTTTCCCCGCCGCAACATCATCCCGCATTGTCTGCATGTCTTCGTAGGGAACGTACTCTATGCCTGCGGGAATATCTAAAGCCTGAAATCCGGAGTCCAGAAGATCCCGGAAGGTCCCCCTGGCTTTTCCATCAGAATCTGTCCAGATGTAGGGTCCCATGTGGGCCATATAGCCCATGCGGACAGTTCCGTGCTTTCTGAACCATCCCCTGTCATCCAGAGGCGGCAAAACGGTCTCTTTGTCGTAGGTGAAATATTTCATCCGAAGACCGTCCACAAAGGTAGGATCATAGGTTTGCATTTCGCTTATGGCACGGTTCAGATCTTTCAGCAGATCCTCCCGGCCTTTGGCAACAGCAATATAGGAGTCGTCGTTTCCGACAAAGAACAAAGGGACGAAGCCATTCCGCACATCCGCTCGGGAAGTGAACTCCAGGGAAACGTCCACATCTCCCCGTCTCATGGCATCCAGCCGGGCATCCAGGCTGCCATATTCCACAATATGGAGTCCCAGATGGTGTGCCTCATCGAACTCCTTCAGCATCCGTCCGGTGATGGTCTCTTTTCCCACCGCCACTGTCCGTCCCCGGAGATCTTCGATTTCATCATACAGGGATACCTTTTCCTTGGGCGCAAAAATATAATAGGTTTCAATGCGAATAGGATAATCAGTAAATAAATACTTCTTTACCCGCTCCGGCGTTTGGGATACATTGGACAGGATATCGATTTCCCCGGTCTCCAGTTTCTTCAGCAGCTCCGACCAGGAACCGTACACATATTCATACCGCCAGTTATTGTAAGAAGCAATCATCTGGAGATAATCGTAGGTATACCCCTTCTTGACCATATCCTCCGGATGTGTCTTGTACGCTTCCGGCACCGTATACCCCGTGATGACAACCTTTTCCGGAGGGATCTCCGCCCATGCCTCGAAAGAAGGGCAAAAGCACCCGACAAGGATAAGAAGGAGAGTAAAAAAGCGAAACATAAATTTTTGAACCATATGTCAGCTCTCTGTAGAAAATAAATATAATGTTTTATATTATATTATGTATAATTCTACTCTAATTTATAGCAGCTGTAAACAGATATTTCGTGGGCAGAAAAGCTGCCCGTCAAAGGAAGGAGCTGTCCATATCTTCCTCCATGATGTGGAAGCCCATGTGTCACAAGCCTTAGAGAAATTACGCACCTTTTTTACGGAGAAAATGTAAGCTCTGATTGACTGGTCATCTTCTCAAAAAAAGCAATGCAGCCAGATTGATCCGCCCCCTGCAATGTCTTTCTCTTGAAGTATGCTCAGCACTCTTCCGCTTCCAGCCGCATCTCAACGATGCAGCAAAAAAGTCCTGAGACGATGTACTTCACAAGGTCAATGCCTCGTTGGCATCATATCGGCAGCGGTTCCTGAACTCATCAGTCTGACGGATGTAAAAACAAACAAAGGAAACATTGAAAAGCCGGCAGCCGTACAGGTCAACATCAGCCTCATGGATGCCGATTCCGATGAAAGTCTTTGCATCACCGGCATAGGATCCGGTCAGGACAGCGGGGATAAAGCTGTCATGAAAGCGGAAACCGCAGCCATCAAATATGCCTACCTTTTAAGCCTTGCCATCAGTTTAGCACGTATCAGGCTGCCCATCATGCTTCAAACAGGAAGTAAGAAGAAAGCCGGGAGTGTAAATCCCCCGGCTTTTTTTCTTGCTTTATTTCATGGAAAATGTGTATTTTAAGAATTGACTCATTATTAACTTTTTCAGGCATATTGCCAACTTAGTACGGGCTAATGTATGATTTAGGCAAAAGTCCTCGAAAATAGCCAAAAAGTAGCCAAATTTGGGCAAAAAAAAAGCTTCGTAAAAGTCTAACGAAGCTCGATATTATCGGTGGAGCGGGTGAAGGGAATCGAACCCTCGTAACCAGCTTGGAAGGCTGGCGCTCTACCATTGAGCTACACCCGCATATGGTCGGAGCAGCAGGATTTGAACCTGCGACCCCTTGGTCCCGAACCAAGTGCGCTACCAAACTGCGCTATGCCCCGACAACGTAATTGATTATACCAGCAGTCCCGCAATCTGTCAATGGACTTTTTAGAAAAATATGGACATTCTATAT
>NZ_JBJEXP010000080.1:4008-35833 GCF_051885895.1 Dialister sp.
CCATGACGAAGCAGCGCATAAAAATTCTTAAGAAAGCAGACTCTATGAATGAATCAGTGCTTCCTTAATAATCTTCGTCCCAGGCGTTGATATATACCGGTTCCATTTCCATCATTTTCTTCTGATCTTCAGTAAAGTGCTTTTTCAGAATTACCGCTTCATAGACAAATTCCCGGAAATAAGTTTCTGAACATACAAAGTAGCCGGCATCTCCTACGTCTTTGCCCCAGGAGTTTTCAATTTTCCAGCGGTCCGGATTTCCATTTTCATCCAGATGGACACCGGTGAGAAGCATAGCATGGGTGGCAGAGCTGGCACTGTATTCCAGCCGCTTTCCCTTTTCCATATCTGTGGAAAAGCCGCCCAGAAGATCTTCATATCTGACACTTTCCGGATCCCAGATCCCTTCCTTTCTGGCTCCGGCAGCGCCTGCATCGCAGGCGAACCATACCGCTTCTCCGGATTTCAGCTGCTTTACGCAGAGGTCTTCCATGTCCTTCCAGGTCAGGTTCAGGCCTTTCATATCCCGGCCTGCCATGTTTTCCACGGCATGGAAGGCAATGACACGCCCCAGAGGTTTGTCAAAGGTAGGTTCATTAATGACAGCCATATAGTCTTTCAGGGAAATTCCGATATATTTCCTGTAAAATTCCTGCGGCGTAAGCCCACGGTCTTCATGGAACTGATGGTCCTTATCCCGATAGGTAAAATCGAAGGTGTGAACCGGTTCACCGAAAGCAATGCATTCCGCCTTGTAAACCTCTTCCAGCATTTCTGATTTCCGGGCATAAGGATCTTTCCCCTCCCGGACCAGCGCCCGAAGTTCCATGGCATCTTTACGGAGAAGGCGGTTCATTTCAGCGGTGAACCGATCCGTATGGCCGGACTGGTATGTTTCCGGCTGCACCTGTTTAGGCACTACGCCGTATTTTTCCACCAGATCGGCTGCCTCTGACCAGTAGCCGCCGTCTGTCATGCCCCGGAGCACATACTGCATAAGCTGACCCTTTACCGGCGCCTCTGCATTTTCAATCACCATCTGCAGGAAATTATTGGCTTTTTCCAGTTTATCGTAGAAGGAAAGGTAATTCTGGGACAGCTCAAACTGCTCCAGATGGCACTTTTCCGCCACTTTTTCACGAAGGATGTTCAGCGCAGCAAAAAGCCAGCAGCGGCCGGACTGTTCCTGGGCCGTAATGCCTCTTGTCTTCACCTCTACGGTAAAGGCGCCCTTCAGGGCAGCCCCCTTTACAGGACGATAAGCCAGATCCATCATATTTGTTTTAGCCAGTGCTCCCTGGAGCACCCGGGCATGGGTATCAGACTCATAGGTCTGATGAAATTTCTGAAGCAGTGCATCGGAAATATCTTTCATATATATTCCTCTTTTCTTATTTGACACACTCTCACGGGTATGAAAGTTCTTAAGATTGACCGGCCCTATGGGCCGGAGGATTCTCAGGTTTGACGGGCCTTTGGCCCGAAGGTTGTGGTATCGCCCTCAAAGGCGATGAATATAAAACCATCGCTGCGGAATTTTCTTTTTCAATCCCCTCTACGAGGAGATGAAGAGCGAAGCAGACAGGAGGGGCCGCCGCCAGGCATCCTTTTTCCGCTCACCAGTCCGCCAGCGCACTGATTTACTTCACTTCCCAGCCATGACAGGCGATTTCTATGACCGTTTCGCAGGCCTTCACCAGAGAAGGAAGGGGCAGATACTCGAAGCGGCTGTGGAAATTGGCACCGCCGGTAAAAATATTGGGACAGGGCAGTCCCTTGAAGGAAAGCTGCGCACCGTCAGTACCTCCCCGGATAGGAAGTTCCACCGGCACGATGCCTGCCTTTTTCATAGCCTTTCTGGCCAGATCTACGATATTCATATGTCCGTCCTGCATAATGTCCAGCATATTAAAGTACACATCATGGAGTGTGACTTCCACCGTACCGGGTCCATATTTTTCATTCAGGAAGTCCGCCATATGCAGAAGGTATTGTTTCCTCTTTTCAAATTTCGTCCGGTCATGGTCCCGCACCAGCATGTCCAGCCTGCATTCTTCTACGGAGCCGGAGATTTTGTACACATGGAAAAAACCTTCCCTGCCTTCCGTGCATTCCGGCTTTTCCCCTTCCGGCAGCATAGACTGCCACTCAGAAGCAATGGAAATGGCATTCACCATTTTCCCCTTGGCATCCCCCGTATGAACGCTTCTTCCGTGAATCACCACCACCGGATTGGCAGCGTTGAAATTTTCATACTCAAGACCCCCGATTTCACCGCCGTCCACGGTGTACGCAAAGTCAGCATTAAATTTCTTCACATCAAATTTCAAAGGGCTTCTTCCCGTTTCCTCGTCCGGCGTAAATCCGATCCTGAGCTTTCCATGCTTCACTTCCGGATGGCCGGTAAGGTACTCCAGCGCTCCCATAATGGCCGTCACTCCTGCCTTATCATCGGCGCCAAGGAGGGTGGTGCCGTCGGTAACCACAATGTCCTGGCCCTTGTATTTCATGATTTCCGGGAAATCTTTCGTGGAAAGGACGATACCCTTTTCCTCGTTCAGGCAGATATCCTTCCCGTCATAGTCATGAACCACCCGGCTTTTGATGGGGCCGCCGGGCGCATCGGGACTTGTATCCATATGGGAAATGAATCCAACCGTCTTTCCGCTTACCCCGTTTGCCGGAAGGGTAGCCATAACATAGCCGTTCTCATCGAGACTTACTTCCGTAAGCCCCATGTCCTCCAATTCCTCTTTCAAGTGCCGCGCCAGCACCATCTGTCCCGGCGTAGAGGGATACACCTGGTCATTATCTTCATCAGACTGGGTATTGTAGGAAATATAATCTTCAAACCGTTTCAAAAGTTCTTCTTTATCTAAATCCAAAGGATACCACCTCTTGTTCTTTATGATGGTTCCATCATATACCAAATGAAAAGGATGTGCAAAGGGCCCTCTAGCTCCCTGGGCATAGGAGCTTTGTCCTGAGAGCCGCTGTGCGCAGGATTATTTTCGCTTCGCCCAAAGGGGCCAAAATGATTCTAAAGTTTAATGCTCCTTCAGCGTCCATGAGTTTGCAGTTTTTTATAGCAAAGATAAAAATCCTTCCATTGTATCGGAAAATAGATGCATCAAAGTTCAATGAAGGAGCCGGCTTCTGTTTCATACCGATATCTCTTAAATATTGACCCTTCGTCATTCGAGTGAAGTGCCAATGGAGTTTAAAAATTCCCCTGCACAGCGTCACTGCTGACTGCGTGAAGAGCAGCAAAAAAGCAGTGGAAAAGGTTGTTTTCCACTGCTTTCAGTTAAGGAGTTATTCGAATCAGCCTACAATGTTGAGGGCATATTCGCTGTATTCTTTTTCCAGGGCTTCCGCTTTCTTGGAAATTTCGATCTGCAGATCGGAAGCGGTGTCATAGTCATCAGCTTCGAGAGCATCTTTCAGTTTGCTGCAGAGGGATTTACCAGCTTTGGTATCTTTGATGAGTTCATATTTCTTATCAAGGATAGCTGCCCAGCGTTCTTCGTCCAGTTCATCTTCGCCCGGCAGTTTCTTGAAGCCTTTGACCAGAGCTTCGGTAGCGGGAATGATGCGGTCGATGAGTTCATTCTTCCAGCGATATACAATGGAGGCTACGAAAGAATCTACGATGGTAGCATTCAGTGTGCCGCCTGCTTCGATGACTGCCACTTTATCGGGGTTGGCTTTCATGGTCTTCACGTTTTCCCAGACAGTTGCCGGCGGTTTGCCGAAGGCAGCATCTCTTTCTTCCTGGGTGAAGTCTTCAAATACATTGTCTTCGCAGCGGTATGCTCTTCCTTCTTCCAGGTAGTCTGCCTTTTCGCCCGGTTTCTTGGAGAGTTCTGCCAGGAGTTCAGCCGGGGTCTTGCCGGAGGTTACTGCATAGGTAATGCCGTCCAGGGAGGACAGGAAGAGGCAGGAAGCTGCCAGATAGGTATTGGTGAAGGGGTTCGGAGCACGGAGTTCGAAACGGGTAGCTTTCGGGTTTTCGATATCTCTGACGAGACCGATGAGGATGGTTCTGTTACGGGACGGAACTTCCGGATTGTGGCCCAGGGAGGTAACGATGCAGACCGGTGCTTCAAAGCCCGGTTTCAGACGGTTGAAAGCGTCGGTGGTGGAGGAAACGAAGGGGTTGGTTGCTTCGTAGTTCTTGAGAATGCCCATGATGAAGCCATAGCCTACAGTGGAGAGGAAATCGGACTTCATTTCGGTTGGAGCCAGGAGATTGATGGTCTTGCCGTTCTTCAGTGTAGCGCAGATGCCTACATGGGTATGTTCGCCGCTGCCGGCTACGCCGATGATCGGTTTAGCCTGGAAGGATACGTCGAGGCCGTATTTACGGAATACCTCACGAATGATAATACGGGCTTCCAGTTCATTGTCAGCTGCCTGAAGCGGATTCATGGAGAATCTCCAGTCCAGTTCCAGCTGTTCGCATACGTCTACAGTATGGCCTGCATCGTCAACCTTCGGTTTGATGCCCCCTACTTCTTTATGGCCCATTTCTACGCTCATGCCGCGGGCATCCAGTTCTTCAATGGCTTCTTCCATGGCGGTACGAACGTTGCCGCGCATTCTCTGCCAGTACTGTTCCTGCAGTCTCTGGGAAATGGAAAGGTGCTGGATGGTTTCTTTTTCGCTTGGGGTCTTAACCCAGAATTCCAGTTCTGTGCCGATGGTGAATTCAATGTCTGCAATATCATCAAAAGGTACATCTTCCATGCCTTTGACTTTCTTGCCGCCGGCCAGGAGGCCTTTCAGTTTATCTGCTACGAAAGCGCAGGAGTCTTTCAGGATAGAACGGGAGTCAATGAATTTGCCGTTGTGCAGCAGGAAGCAGGGGATGCGGAGGGTGCCTACAGGGCGGCCGTTTTCATAAATGTTGTCTTCGTTGTAGTCAATGTACCAGTTGACAGAGGGATCTGCCACCATATCTACACGGGCATCGTTCAGGGTAGCGATATTCATGAGAACTACGGAAGAGCCGTCGGTCTGTACAGCAGTGCCGGCAAAGAAATCATCATAGTTTTTCAGGAACAGTTCAATCGGTACCTTTTCATCGGTATCATTGCCTGCCAGATCGATACCTACCAGGGATACGAAACGGATTTCCGGATGGGTCTTGAGAAGGGAAAGAACGCCTTCCTTGCCAAATTCACCAGTGGGAATGTAATACAGTAAGTCCTTGTTCATGTTGAATTCCTCCTAATACTATTTTTGTAAACCTTTGCAAAATCACTTCCAGGAAAAGTCCCCCTACGGAAATACTTCCGGGAATCCCAGAATGGAACAGCGGTAATGCCTTTTCCAATTCCTCATGATTCATGCCTCCTGTATATCTATGTATTCTTTTATGTCATGAAATATAAAATGACCCATCCTTTTAATCGAATGGGTCATCATTGGCCTGATGTTCAGCTTTTGTACAAGAAATCAGTCGAGAATATTCAGTGCGTACACATGATATTCTTTTTCCAGCGCCTGGGCTTTTTTCATCATTTCCAGCTGGAGATCGGAAGCGGTATCATAGTCATCTGCTTCCAGAGCTTCCTTCAGCCTGGTGCAGATACATTTTTCATCGTCTCTGTCCTTTGCCAGTTCCATCCGCTTGGCTTTGATGGATTTCCAGCGCCGTTCATCAATCTTATCATCATTATTCAGTTTTCTATATCCTCTGACCGCTGCTTCCACGCCCGGGATAATCCGGTCGATGAGTTCGTTCTTCCAGCGGTATACGATGGAAGCCACAAAGGAGTCCACGATCTGTTCGGAAAGGGTGCCGCCCCGGGTCAGTACTTTAACCTTGTCCGGATTGGCCCTCATCATCTTTACATTTTCCCAAACCGTAGCCGGCGGTTTGCCGAAAGCGGCGTCTCTTTCCTCATCTGTGAAGTCTTCAAAAACATTTTCCTCACAGCGGTAAGCTCTGTCTTTAGCCAGGTAATCTGCCGGTTCACCGGGTTTCTTGGACAGTTCTGCCAGAAGCTCAGCAGCCGACTTACCCGATTTCAGTGCGTAGCTGATGCCGTCGAGAGCGGTCAGATAGAGGCAGGAAACGCAGAGATAGGTATTGGTAAACGGATTGGGTGCGCGAAGCTCGAAACGGGTAGCCTTCGGATTGCCGATATCCCGGATAAGTCCCATGAGAATGGAACGGTTGCGGGACGGTACTTCCGGCGTATGTCCCAGGGAAGTCACAATGCACACCGGCGCTTCAAAGCCCGGTTTCAAGCGGTTGAAAGCATCGGTGGTGGAGGATACAAAAGGATTGGTGGCTTCATAGTTCTGGAGAATGCCCATAATGAAGCCATAACCGATGGTGGAAAGGAAATCGGATTTCATATCTTCCGGAGCCAGGAGATTGATGGTCTTTCCGTTTTTCAGAAGGGCTGCAATGCCTACATGGGTATGTTCACCGCTTCCTGCTACGCCGATAATCGGTTTTGCCCGGAAGGATACATCCAGACCGTTCCGGCGGAACACTTCCCGTACTACGATCCGTGCTTCCAGCTCATTGTCTGCTGCCTGGAGAGGATTGGTAGAGAAAAGCCAGTCCAGTTCCAGCTGCTCGCATACATCAAAAATATGTCCGTCGTCGTCAATTTTGGATTTGATGCCCCCCACTTCTTTATGACCCATTTCTACATGGAGTCCACGGGCATCCAGTTCTTCAATGGTCTGTTCCATGGCGGTGCGTACATTGCCCCGCATCCGCTGCCAGTACTGTTCCTGCAGTCTCTGGGAAATGGAAAGGTGCTGTACCGTTTCCTTTTCACTGGGTGTTTTCACCCAGAATTCCAGTTCCGTGCCGGTGGTGAAAACAATGTCCTGGATTTCAGAGAAGGGGAAATTTTCCATTCCCCTGACCTGGGCGCCAAGAAGCATTTTCTTCAGTTCCCCTGCCACATATTCGCAGGAATTTTTCAAAATAGAACGGGAATCAATAAATGTTCCGTTATGAATGAGGAAGCAGGGAATCCGAAGGGTACCTACAGGACGCCCGTTTTCTTCCATCACATTTTCATCATTATAATCTACATACCAGTTGACCGTGCTGTCGGCCACCATATCAACCCTGGCATCATTCAGGGTAGCAATATTCATAAAAACTACGGAGGATCCATCTGTCTGCACCGCTTTGCCGGCGAAGAAATCACCGTAGTCTTTCATAAAAATTTCAATGGGAATCTTTTCATCGGTATCATTGCCTGCCAGGTCAATGCCTACGAGAGACACGAACCGGATTTCCGGGTGCTGTGCCAACAGGGAAAGAACCCCTTCCTTACCATATTGGCCTGCCGGAATGCAGTACAATAATTCTTTGTTCATTTGAGCCCTCCTATAGACTTAAATTGTTCCATTTTTTTAGATTTATAAATCCCTATGTGTTTCAAAATAAAATGACCCATTCCGAATGGAATGAGTCATCTTTGACGCAGCATATGAACTTATGTAATAAGGATACACCACGTGTCTTACTTTTGTCAAGCCTTTGAACTCAGGCCAGCAGTTTACGGACAATTCCGTTAATCACTTTGCCGTCTGCCTTGCCTTTGAGCTTTGCCATGACAGCTTTCATCACAGAACCCATATTTCTCTGCCCAGGATCCAAAGCATCGATGGTTTCTTTGACAACCTTCTCGATTTCTTCTGCAGACATTTCTGCCGGCAGGTACTTTTCCAGTACTTCGATTTCCGCTTTGGTCTGTGTAACCAGGTCTTCTCTTCCGGAACCAGCGATTTCAGCAAGAGTTTCTTTCCTCTGCTTCACTTCTTTCCGGAGAACGGCAAGAACCTGATCATCATTGAAGTCCGCGTGTCCGTCGTCGATTTCAGCCTGTCTGATGTGAGCGCGAGCCATGCGGATCGTGTTCAGTGCAAGCCTACCTTCTTCTTTTGCTTTCATGGCTGTCTTCATGTCAGCCATAAGCTGTTCTTTAATTGACAAAACTAATCACCTTACAACCTGTCATTACTTATACTTGCGTTTTCTTGCGGCTTCAGATTTCAGTTTACGTCTAACGCTGGGCTTTTCATAATGTTCACGTTTTCTTACTTCAGAAAGAACCCCGGCTTTTTGGCAGGAACGTTTAAATCTGCGAAGAGCACTATCAAGAGATTCGCCCTTTTGAACTTTGATCTCAGACATCTATATCCCTCCCTCCCAATAAGACTGATGGGGTGCTATTGCACACTTATAAATTATAAATTACATTGGCCTATCTGTCAATTTCTTTTTTAGGGATGTTTTTTTGTGCCTCTTACGGCCTTTGAACGCAAGGGGTTCAGAATTCTGACAGACGCTCCGTATCTGAGGATCCTCAGCTTTGACAGCTCCTGCAGAATTGAGTGTTTTGGCGGCGCCCTATCGGGTACATGAATATAAAGTCAGCGTTGCCTGCTGTCCTTACTGCTCATTCCCCCAATAAAAAAATGCCCCTCAGGATGAGGAGCATTTTTGAGTTCTTTACGCTTCTGCCGCTTTTGCCTTCTTGGTACGGAAGTACTGGAGAGCAAAGACGCCAGCCAGAACAGCTATGCCAATAAGGTCCGTCAGTGTGCGCGGATCAATGAGGCAGAGACCGCCGGCCAGAAGAAGAAGCCGTTCAAACACATTGGCTTTGCAGTAGAACTGGCCTATCATTGCACCGGAGATACCGGTCATACCGATGATGGCGGTACAGGTGGTAAAGAGCACGCCGCCGAAGGTAGCGCCGATACCCAGAAGCTGCGGTGAAAGGACAAATACATACGGAATGATGAAGGCTGCAATCCCCAGTTTCGATGCATTGACCCCGGTCTTCAGCGGATCGCCTCCGGAAATAGCGGAGCCTGCATAGGCTGCCAGAGCTACCGGCGGAGTAATATCAGCAATAATGCCGAAGTAGAATACGAACATGTGGGCAGCCAGGATCGGAACTCCCAGCTGGATCAGGGCCGGTGCCGCAATGGTAGAGGTAATGACGTAGTTGGCTGTGGTAGGAACGCCCATGCCGAGAATCAGAGAGGTAAGCATGGTGCAGAGGAGGAGAAGCATGAAGTTTCCTGCTGCCACAGTAACCAGAGCGGAAGCCAGTTTCAATCCGACGCCGGTTTTGGTAACAATACCGATAATCATGCCGGCGGAAGCGCAGGCGATGATAACGCCCAGGGCGCCTCTGGCACCTTTGATAAGGCCGTCTACGATATCATAGAAGCTCATGCGGGTGCTGGCACGAAGCATTGCCGTGCCGATAGAAATGAAGATACCTGCCAGAGCTGCCTTCATCGGTGTATAGCCGGAAGCCAGCAGGGCGATAATGGCAATCAGAGGAATAGCCAGATGGCCTTCTTCCTTCATGATCTTGCCCCAGGGTTCCAGCTGGCTGCGGGGAGTTCCTTCCAGATGATTCTTCTTGGCTTCGAAATGAACGCCCAGGAAAACGCCCAGGAAATAAAGGATAGCCGGAACGACAGCGGCCTTCACGACTTCCATATACGGAATGCCTACAAATTCAGCCATCAGGAAGGCAGCAGCGCCCATAATCGGAGGCATGAGCTGTCCGCCGGTGGAAGCGGCTGCTTCTACAGCGCCGGCAAAGTTTTTGTGATAGCCCAGTTTCTTCATCATCGGAATGGTGAAGGAGCCGGATCCTACGACGTTGGCTACGGAAGAACCGGAAATGGTGCCCTGGAGTGCACTGGAAATAACGGCAACCTTGGCCGGACCGCCGGAAGCCCATCCGGCAAGGGCGTTGGCAATATCAATGAAGAATTTGCCGAGGCCTGTTTTTTCAAGGTAGGCACCGAAGAGAATGAAGAGGAAGATAAAGGTGGACGATACGCCCAGCGGAATACCGAAAACGCCTTCTGTAGTGAAGAAAAGGTGTCCCACCATCTGGTTGATGGTCAGTCCTCTGTGTGCCAGGGGCCCGGGCATATAGGGGCCGAGGAACCCATAAAGCAGGAAGCAGAGAACCACGATAACAATAGGAAGGCCCACAATACGGCGGGCTGCTTCCAGCACCATCACCATGCCCAGGAGCCCAACCACCGCATCGGTAGGTGTCACCGTACCGGCACGGAGAATCAGCTGCTGGTAGTTCACCAGAATATAAACAGGCGGGATAACAGCCAGTATGGTAAGAACAATGTCAATAGGATGGAATCTGCCTCCCTTGACCCAGGATTTTTTCGTAGGGCAGAGAAGGAATACAAGGCAGATGCCGAAGGACAGATGGACGCAGCGCTGAATCATGGCATCCATTGTACCGAAAATGCCGGTATAAATCTGAAAGAGGGAAAAACAGATACAGATGGCAGCTACAATCTTGCCGCATATACCTGTATATTCCATGGTATTTGACTCTTTGTCCAGGGATTTCAGCTTTTCCTGGAGTTCATCGCTCAATTTTCCATCTACCGGCGCATCACTGCCGGCAGGTGCTCCCTTTTTTTCTAAATCAGCCAATATAATCAACTCCTAATTTCTTTTTTCATGTACCACCCTTTATAAAGAGGTGCTACATAAAGCTTCAATTCTTTTCCCAATGGAACCATGTCATCCAGCTGATACTCTGTATCTCCCACAGTCAGGACTCCATGGTTGGTCACTCCGTTGCGGAGTGAGAGCTCAGGAAAATTCCGGTCGATATGATCCAGAATAAACCAGCCATCTTCTTCCCGGAACTGTCCCTCATCGGAGGAAAAGGGAAGCCCCACCCCCATCGATTGATACTTGGTGGATTTAAGGACAAATCCGTCTGTAATCTTGTTTACTTCCAGATACTCATAAATCATGGTTTTCTGGACGGAATGATGATAGGCCAGTGTCACCGGCGTACCGGCTTCCACTTTCTGTCTGAACAGGATTCCGTCCGCTGTCTGGCCGAATACATAGGGCTGCCGGATAAGCCAGCCGCCTACCGTAGCTACCAGACCCACGATGATACCGAATATAATAATCACTGTTTCCAGTGTCCCATTTTTCTGTTTTCTCTTCATGAAAGCGAGAACGGACCCCAATAAGGCCCGTTCTCCCTCCTTTCTATGCAAGGTATGGATCCGATGGGGATTCTTCCTTATTTAGCCTTCAGATACTTTTCTGCACCGGCATTCATCTTGACAGACATGCCTTCCAAAGCGGTATCCTTGGTAATGTATTTACCTACGGCATGGGCTGCTTTCATACGGTCCAGATGTTCATAGATAGCCTTTACAATCTGTTCGCCCAGGTCGTCGCTCAGTTTGTCGGTGGTAACAATGACGCACTTCACGGCTACCGTATTGACATCTTCTTCCTGTCCGGGGTAGGTGCCCTTTGGAATGGTCATCTTGGTGTAGTATGGGTATTTCTGCATGAGCTGGTCAACAATAGCGGGATCAATGTTGACGATGGCTGCAGATTTGTTGGCAGCCAGATCCTGAATGGCTGCAGTCGGATAACCTGCTACAACCACGCCGGCATCCACGTTGCCGTCTTTCAGAGCATTGGCAGCTTCACCGAAGGAGAGGTACTGCACATCGATATCATTATAGGTAATGCCATAGGCTTCCAGAATCTGGCGGGCATTGGCTTCAGCGCCGGAGCCGGAGGCACCTACAGCCACTTTCTTTCCTTTCAGGTCAGCCACTGTCTTGATTCCCTTATCCTGGGTGGTAACGAACTGAATAGTTTCCGGATACAGGGCAGCCAGGCCGCGGATGTTATCCATCTTGTTATCTTTGAACATTTCCTTGCCGTTAGCTGCATAGTAGGCGATATCGTTCTGGATAAAGGCGATATCTACAGAACCGTCTTTCAGCATGTTTACATTGGCAACGGAAGCACCGGTAGACTGTGCGGATGCATTCATGCCCTTGATGTTCTGGTTCAAGAGTTCTGCCAGAGCACCGCCCAGCGGATAGTATGTGCCTGCAGTGCCGCCGGTAGCGATATTCAGGAACTGCTTGCCGCCTGCCGAAGCGGATCCGGCACCGGAGCCGGAGCTGCCGCCGCAGCCTGCAAGAAGAGCTGTGCCTGCCAGACAAAATGCACCTGCTACCATCAGTTTTTTCAATGCCTTCTTCATAATGCTGTCCTCCTTAATACCCTCAAATGAAAGCCCGGTTCTCCTTGAAATTCCCTCCGGGATTTCCAACCCCCACAAAGGGTGAAATAAAAAAGCAGCCCGGCGCATAGGAAAACCTATACGTCTGCTGCAGCTTCTTCGCCCCATGTGCTATAAAGTTATCATTATAATACTACTTTTCGAAATCTTTGTAAAGGAGGCTGGGCTGAATCCCCTTATTATCCTGATACTTTCCTCCATTGTAGCTGTCGGCCTCCCCCAGCACTGTGTGGAAATAAATCTGGCAGATTTCCACGCCGGCATAAATGCGGATGGGCTGCACGCAGAACATTTCCAGCGTCCAGTATCCGGAAAATCCTACATCGCCGAAGCCCGCCGTTACGTGGATAAAAAGACCGAGCCTGCCGATGGAAGAGCGGCCTTCCAGCATGGGCACAAAGCACTTGGTCTTCGTGTACTCTCTGGTCCTGCCCAGGTACAGCTTATTGGGCTGCAGGACAATGCCCTCCTTGGGAATATGAAGCAGGTGCCCTTCATTTTTCTTCTTCATGTCCAGTTCATGATTGTCATATACCATGAGCTCATCAGACAATGTGAGATTATAGCTGTTGGGATTGACCTTTTCCGGATCAAACGGGTCAATAACGATTTCCTCTCCCATGTGCCTTACGATTTCCCTGCCGGATAGAATCATTTTAATTTCCTGCCTTCCTGGTTAAAAATTCTCCGATGAACCGCCATGCGGCGCCGTGTAAAGGTTCCATGCGCCTTTTCTCCCGGCGTCAGATGAAAGAGCTGTCTTTCCTCTTCGGTGAGGCGGTCTGCAATGAGAAGTTCCCCTCTGTCATTATAGGTAATGAGATGAGCGGCAAACAGAGCTCCATGGGTGGGACAGAAAAGAAGTCCCTTTTCCCTGTTTCCCTTGTCTCCATAGGGAAACGCACGAAGAAGAGAGATCCGATCCGCGCCGCAGACAAGGCAGCAGGGATGAGACAGGCCCAGGGACTTCCGCTGGAAATCCCGCTCTTTTTCCAGAAGCCTTCGGATCGATTTGACCGTTGCTTCCGAAGACCTGGCGAAAAGGCTGCCTTCCACGCCTTCTGCGGTTTCGTCTTCCTCCAGAATTTTCCGGATGGAAGAAATCTGCCGGTTCCCGCTTTCCCGGATTTCCCGAAAAGCCGCTGCCGCTTCGGGCTTCAGGATCCAGAAGTAAGCGCCGTCGTCTCCTTCCGCCCCGTCAAATACATATTCCCAGGGCGCCATGGCTGGTGTTTCCAGGGGCTTTTCTTCTACAGGAGCGGATTCTTCTTCTCCCAGATTTTCCTGGACAAGGAGCGGTTCTTTCAAGGTCTTTGACCTGTTTTTCTTCTTGCTGTCGGGATAAGTAGGCAGCATGCCTTGTTCTACCATATCCCGGATCTTGCCGCCTGCCCAGCCTACAGCGGAATTCAGGGCCCGGTACTCCATATGGAGAGCGGCCGCAATGTTTTTTCCATTGTCCATATGGTCAGCAGAATCATAAAGGCGGGCAAAAATCTCCATCATGAGCCGGCTCATAACAGAAGTGTCCCCCATAAGCTGCAGCCAGCCTTCCACTGTCACCTTATCCCATTTCTTCAGCCCCTTGCGCCTTGCCATTCTTTCACCGCCTCTTCCGCTATTTTCAGATATTATACCATTTTCAGGCAATATATGACTATATGTAATAACAGACGTTTTATGGCAGAGGGGATATAAGGAAAATGTTTTTAAGATTGACCGGCCTATGGCAGACGGAGCAGGTTTGGCAGAACCTGCAGCGCTGAAGACTGTAATGTCCTGCGAACGATGAATTTTTATAAGCCATCTGTAAGGCCAGGCCGATTACAGACAAAGCTCTGGCAGCCCGGAAGCAAAAGCCCGGCCGGCTGCCTTAATCCTCACGCCTGCAGGCCTGTCAGCCTTCGGGACCGCTAAACGCCGCAATACTCACAAAAAATCAGCAGAATCATGGATGATTCTGCTGATTTTTCTATTAATACTAATTTCCTTCCAGCTCTGCCACTCCCAGAGGCGGGCTTTCCAGGAACTTGACCTTTGGATTTCTCTGGGCCAGCCAGCCTGCCTGCCATGCATTGGGCAGCAGGTATACCGGCCTTTCCCGGCGGTCATAAACCACCATGGCATTATCAATGCCTACCAGTTCTTCCGGCGGCACATCCCCCTCGGTCCAGCGGGCAGTCGTATAGCCAAGGGATTCCAGATTAACTGCCACATTGTACTCGTTTTCCAGTCTGTATTTCATGACTTCAAACTGCAGCTGTCCGACAGCACCGATGATGAAGGATTCCATGACATAGGGCTGCTTGTAAACCTGGATAGCCCCTTCCTGAGCCAGCTGGGTCACACCGTTCAGGAACTGCTTTCTCTTCATACTGCTTTCCGGAGAAAGGCGGGCGAAGAGTTCCGGCGGGAATACAGGGAAATCAATGAAGGTAACGGGATGTTTCTTCTCGCATACCGTATCTCCAACGCCCAGTTCACCCGTATCAAATACACCGATGATATCGCCGGGATAAGCCTTTTCCACAGTCTGTCTTTCTGTAGCCAGGAACTGCTGGGGCTGGGACAGACGGATGACTTTCCCGCTCTGCCGGTGAAGGACGCTCACGCCCTTTTCAAATACGCCGGAGCAGATGCGCATGAAGGCTACACGGTCATGATGCTTGGGATCCATATTGGCCTGGATCTTGAATACAAAAGCGGAGAAATTCGGATCTTCCGGTGAAATGGTCCCTTCCAGTGTCTTTCTCGGTTCCGGCGGCGGTGCCAGCTGGAGATACTTTTCCAGGAAAGGCTGTACGCCGAAATTGGTCATGGCGGATCCGAAGAACATGGGTGTCAGTTCGCCCCGGGCCACCTTGTCTGCGTCGAAGGGATCTCCCGCTTCATCCAGAAGTTCCAGATCATCTTTCAGAGACTTGATGATTTCCGGTGTCAGATGGGACGTAATCTTTTCATCATCTATTTTACCGGAAATCACATCCAGCTTTTTCACGCCATGGGCATTGTCCTTGATAAAGAGATGGCACATTTCTGTCTCTCTGTCATAAATGCCTGTATAGTCTCCATTCACTCCGATAGGCCAGTTCATAGGGCAGGAACGAATGCCAAGCACGTCTTCAATATCTGCCATCAGGTCAAAGGGATTCTTGCCGAAGTGATCGATTTTATTGACAAAAGTAAAAATAGGAATGCCCCGGTCGGAGCAGACTTTAAAAAGCTTCTTCGTCTGGGCTTCCACGCCTTTGGCCACGTCAATGACCATGACGGCGGAATCTACTGCCATAAGGGTGCGGTAGGTATCTTCGGAGAAGTCTGCATGCCCCGGTGTATCCAGGATATTGATGCGGCATCCCTGGTAATCAAACTGGAGTACGGAACTGGTAACGGAAATACCGCGCTGTTTTTCAATTTCCATCCAGTCGGAAACCGCATAGCGTGCCGTCTTCCTTGCTTTGACAGAACCTGCCAGATGGATGGCGCCGCCGTAAAGCAGCAGCTTTTCTGTAAGCGTCGTCTTGCCGGCATCCGGGTGGGAGATAATGGCAAAGGTACGGCGTCTCTTGATTTCTTCCAAATCAGTCATATTTCACCTCAAAAATAAAATAAGCGTCATATCATTATACCCCATGTGCCATAGCTGTGGAAAGGGGCCTCTGCATCAACAGCGGCAGCCATTTGTATTCCTAAAGATGGACACGCCCTGTGGGCATGAGAGCTGATGGCGCCTGCATTCTTCCGCATCCGGGAATATGATTAACCAACACCAAACCACCCCAAAACAAAAAGGGCACCCGTGGGGTACCCTTTTTCCAAAGAAATTACAGTGTGAGTGCTCTGGCAAAGTGTTCCTTCAGAATCTTGATGGAATGCTGCAGCTGCTCGTTTTCTTCTTCTGTGAGGTGAAGTTCAATGATATCTTCTACGCCGTCCTTGCCTACTTTCACCGGTACGGAAGCGAAGCTGTCATGAATGCCGTACTGTCCGTCCAGATATACGGAGCAGGGCAGAATTTTATGTTCATCGTGGTAAATGGCTCTCACCAGTTCAGCCGTAGCGGAAGATACGCCGAATTCCGTGCAGCCTTTCTTTGCGTTTTCAATATTTCCTTCGTCATGAACCTTCTTCAGGATTTCTTCCTTGGAGTCCATATGGTACATTTCCGGCTTCTCTTTCAGCAGTTCATCAATCGGCTTGCCTGCCACCTTTACATGGCTCCAGGGAATCATGCTGGAATCACCGTGTTCGCCCAAAAGATAGGCGGTGAGGGAACGGCGGTTGACCTTCAGCTGAGTGGAAAGCTGCATCTGCAGGCGGGCGGAATCCAGAGCTGTACCGGATCCGATAATTTTCGTCTTTGGCCAGTCCAGCTTGTACTGCAGATATTCCGCAATAATATCACAGGGGTTGGAAATGGAAATGATAATACCGTCAAAACCGGATTTTTTGATGAGCGGAAGGAATTCCTTGCTGGTAGCAATGGCACCATCCATCATATCCAGCCGGTTCTGTCCCTTCTGACGGGGTCTGCCGGAAGCATTGATAAGGATGTCTGCATCCTTCATATCATCCACGGTGCCTGCATAGGCTTCGAAATGATGAGGCTGGTAGCTCACCGCATCCAGAAGATCCAGCGATTCTCCGATGGCTTTGTCCTGATTTGTATCATAAAAAACCACCTCGTCTGCCAGTCCCTGCACAGCAAACTGCAGAGCCAGGTGGGATCCTACATTGCCTGCTCCAATAATACCGATTTTTCTAGTTTTGATTGCCATAAGAATTCCACACTCCTTTTCTTCCTTTCAGGAAATTCTTCCCTTCTCCTACATGGATTCTACATGCGGAAGCGCTGATTCAGTCATTGCCCGATTTCATTTCTGAATTTTATGAAATCAGGAGCTCTGAACAAACCTGTACTTCCATAGTATCATTATTTTGCATAATTGCATGCATGAATGTATTATAGCACTATTGGTGACAGGGTTCAAAGAGTTCCGTGCCTTTTTGCAAAAGGTTCTAAAATTTAACAGCCTTTCAAAATGAAAATTTTCCAAAGAAAAGCGGAAATGGAATTGACTCCGCAATTAACTCCCTCTAATCTTTTTTATAGCCTGCACGTCTTGAAGGCGATGCGGATATCCATTTTCTTTTTTCCGGATAGACCTGCATCACCAGGCAGGAAAGGGCAAAGCCGTTCACCCCCCATCACTTGTCTTCCCTTTACAGGCGATATAAAATAAAAACGCAGGACAGGGCCCCACGATAGGCGAAGGCATTCAGCCAGGTCACGTGATACGGACTGTCCTGTTTTCTATTGCCTGTTCCACCCGGAAGACACCGGACAGCCCTCCGGACTGCTTCAAAATCCCATTGATTTCACCGGTCCATAGATGGGCAGGACCATGAGTCTGATGATTTTCCCTGATACCGGACAGCATAAGGGCGCTTTTGATACTCAGCCTGTTCTCCAATTTTCTTCTTGACAAAGTGAAAGGACCGGGGCTATAATCCAGTCATACGAAACAGGCGATGATGAAGAAGGGGTAATGAGACTTTTTCAGAGAGGCAGCGGCCGGTGAGAGCTGCTAAAGAATGATTATCTTTCCACTTCGGAGACATGGATGAAGAATCTTTCGGGCAGGCCCGTTACAGCCTTTCAAAGATGGCCTTTCGGCAATTTGGGTGGTATCGCGGGTGCTCTCGTCCCTTAGTGGATGAAGAGCGTTTTTTTATACCTGCTCTCCCTTTACCGTGGCTAAATTGGGTGGCACCGCGAGAAAAGAGAAGCTCGTCCCATGGGACGTCTTCTCTTTTTGTGTTATCGGGAGGTTTTATGATGAAGCGAGTATTCAATTTCAATGCCGGTCCTTCCCCTATGCCCCTGGAAGTACTGGAAGCCATGAAAGAAGATCTGACCAATTTCAAAAATACAGGTATGGGCATCACCGAGATCAGCCATCGTTCCAAAGAGTTCCAGGATATGCTGGATGAAACGAAAGCGCTCCTCCGCCAGCTCATGCACCTTTCCCGGGACTATGAAATCGTGTTTATCCAGGGCGGCGGCACAATGCAGTTCCTCATGACAGGATACAATTTCCTTCATACCCGGGCCGCCTATGCGGATACGGGCGTATGGGCCCACAAAGCGAGAAACACCGCAGCCTTCTTCGGAGAAGTCTACGATGCCAATTCCGCCCAGGATCGGAATTACTCCTACATTCCCGACACCTACGATATCAAGGACGGCACGGATTACCTTTACATCTGCGCAAACAATACCATTTACGGCACGGAATACCAGAAATTTCCGGAGGTAAAAATCCCCCTCATCTGCGACATGTCTTCGGACATCCTTTCCAGAGATATAGATTTCAACCGGTTCGACATGATCTGGGCAGGCATCCAGAAAAATCTGGGCGCCGCCGGTGTGGCCCTGGCCATTATTAAGAAAAGCCTATTAGAAACAGCCCGCCGGGATATCCCGGAATTCCTGCAGTACAATACCTTCGTGAAAAAAGATTCCACCTACAATACTCCGCCGGTATTCTGTATCTACACACTGAACCGCATGCTCCACTGGATTAAAAACATGGGCGGTCTGAAGGCCATCGAAGAAAGAAACAAGGTCAAGGCAGGACTCATTTACCGCGTTATCGATGAAAGTGACGGATTCTACAAGGGACATGCGGAAAAGGAAGCCAGAAGCCGCATGAATATTACCTTTAACCTGGCCAGCGAAGCCATGGAAAAAGATTTCGTGGAAAAAGCCAAAGCCCATGATTTCATCGGTGTCAAAGGACACCGTCTGGTGGGCGGCCTCCGGGTGTCCCTCTACAATGCGGTGACGCCGGAAGCAGCGGAAGCGCTGGCTCAGTTTATGGAAGAATACGAAAGAGTAAACGGATAATATTTGCAAATCAATTGAACAGGAGGAACCTATTATGTTTAGAATTTTCATTACCGCCGATGTAGCCAAGGAAGCCAAAGAAATTCTGGAAAAAGAATTCATTGTAGATATCCAGCCCAACATGAAAGAGGACGAGCTCTGCAAGGTCATCGGAAACTATGATGCCATCATTACCAGAAGCCAGACAAAGGTCACAAAGAAAGTCATCGATGCAGCTGCAAATCTGAAAGTCATCGGCCGCGCCGGCGTAGGCATTGACGGGATTGATGTGAAGGAAGCCACCCAGAAGGGCATTACCGTAGTAAACACACCGGAATCCAATACCATTGCCGCCTGCGAGCACACCATTGCCCTCATGCTGTCCATGACCCGCCATATCCCCCAGGCCCATCAGTCCATTATGGAAGGACGCTGGGACAGGAAGAGCTTTACCGGCATCCAGCTCCTGAACAAAACCGTAGGCATTATCGGTGTTGGCCGTGTAGGTTCCAACGTGGCCAAACGGCTCCAGGCCTTCAATATGAAAACCATCGGCTATGATCCCTATATTCCTCTGGAAAGAGGCAAGCAGCTGGGCGTGGAGCTGGTAGACCTGGACACCCTCCTCAAAGAATCTGACTACATCACCCTCCATACGCCCCTCACCGATGAAACCAGAGGCATGATCGGTAAAAAGGAAATCGAAAAGATGAAAGACGGCGTCCGCATTGTCAATGCATCCCGCGGTGCTGTAGTGGATATCTATGCTCTGGCAGAAGCGCTGAAGAGCGGCAAGGTGGCCGGCGCCGGTATCGACGTATGGCCCAATGAACCGCTGAAACCGGAAGAGAACCCCTTCCTGGGCATGACCAATGTAGCTCTCACCCCGCACCTCGGCGCTTCCACCAAAGAAGCCCAGGCCGGCGTTGCCACCGATGTGGCCGTAGGCGTCATGCAGGCTCTCCATGGTGAACCGGTAGCCACTGCCGTCAATGCCTCCCCCATTACCAAAGCTACCCTCCATGTCATCCAGCCCTACTTCAATCTCTGTGAACGCATGGGCAACATTGCCATCGACCTGGCCGGCGGCCGGATTAACCGTGTCAATGTGGAATACACCGGCGAACTGGCCGATACGGAAACAGCACCTCTGACCACCGCTGTTCTGAAAGGCCTGCTGGCTCCCGTGCTCCAGCAGACTGTAAACTTTGTCAATGCCAGAGGCATTGCGGAAGAACGGCATATGGACGTAAGAGAAGTCAAAGCCAAGAAAGGCCATTATTTCACTAACACTATCTCCCTTACCGTAGATACGGATAAAGGAAGCCACCGCATTACCGGCTCCCTCTTTGACCGCAAAGAAGCGAAAATCGTATCCATCGACCATTTCCGCGTAGATATCGAACCAAAAGGCTGCATCATCATTGCGCCTCATGAAGATAAGCCCGGCATGATCGGCCAGGTAGCTTCCGTTCTGGGCAGAGAGCATATCAACATCAACGGCATGCAGGTAGGCGCCGGCCAGGAAGCAGGCACCAATGTCATGGTAGTGGCGGTAGATAAGGATATCCCCTCCGCTCTCATTCCCGCCCTCATGAATATTGAAGGCATTCATGATGTAAAAATCGTTCACTGCGAACATTAAGGAGTTCCCATGATACGCATTATCCTTCTCCGCCATGGAGAAACCACCTGGAATATCGAAGGCCGCTACCAGGGCCAGGAAGACACGCCCCTTTCCGAAAGAGGGAAGAGACAGGGAGAAAAAGCCGCCCTGGCCCTGAAGGACATTCCCATCGACCGGGCCATTTCTTCTCCCCTCTCCCGCTCCTATGAAACCTGCCGCATGGCCGCAGACTACCATCATCTCACCGTAGCCAAAGACGAAAGGCTGACGGAAATTTCTCACGGCCTTTGGGAAGGCATTCATGCTGATGAAATCGAAGCCCGCTATCCCAAAGAATTTCACCTCTGGCATACCCATCCCGAACAGGTGCAGATGCCGGAAGGCGAATGTCTGGAAGACGTGCGGAAACGGGTCCGGCAGGCTTTTGATGAATATGCCGCCAGATACGACGGCGAAACAGTGCTTGTGGCTGCCCACGATGCGGTCAATAAAGCCATCATCTGCGACCTTCTGGGCCTTTCCATGGCCCACTTCTGGCAGATCAAGCAGGACAATGCCTGCATTAACGTACTGGAATGTGATAAAGGCACCTGGCGTCTGGTCACTCTGAACAGTACCAATCACCTGGGCTACCTGGTCAGCGGCATTGAACAGAAAGGGCTGTAAGAGAAAACAAAAAGCAGTGAATCCATGAAGATTCACTGCTTTTTTCATGTCATAAAATCATTTTCCAGTTGAAACGCTGATTCAATTCTGCGGATTCATCCATGCTTTTCAAGCTTCAGCTGTTCATGACTGCCTTGGGCGTGTGATCCGCTGTTTCACCGGTGAGGCTTTTAGACACATCGGTAGGTACACGGCGGTAGGGGAATGTCTTGTATATCTTTTTCATAATATCGTCAAGGATATACACATTCCGTGAAGTTGCCTCGTCTTCCGTAGCAAAATAAGTGCCCCGGTCATCTCTCACCGTACCGTCTGTTTTCTTATAGGTGTAAATATCCACAATGGCCCTGGTCTGGAGAATGGCATCTCCATCATCAAAGAGGAACCGGCGGAACACCCACTGGGACCACTGAATGACCGGCATAACCACAATGTCCGCCCCTGCTTCATCTGCAATCTGCGGAAGCTGGGAGGGCGAAACCGCTTCCTCATAGCCCGTCACATCCAGGGTACGGTAATAGGGATAGCGGAAAATCTGCTTCATTTCCCGATTCACATAGGAAGCGGCTTCCGCACCATTGCCCCGGTATCGGGCGGGAAGAAGCAGTACCGTACGGGTATTGTCAAAATAGCCCATCTTTCTGTTCATGTCCTGCTGATCTGACGCCTCCGCCAGAACGCCCAGAGATAAGGCAAGGAAAAACGAAATTAGAAAAGTGATGATTTTTTTCATGGAAACCTCCTTTTTGTACAAAGGTTCAACGGGTTCTCAGGTTTGACAGCCGCCTTTGGCGGCCATCCATATGCAGACGGCGTTACATGCCTGCCTTCCTGCCCGCCGCATCATTCCGGTTCGGTCAGCTGACAATAGGAAGACCTTTTGATGGGCAGTCAGAGGACCTGCTTCGGCTGACCTGGAAGAATCCAGGTACACGGCGATAACAGCTCCGGCCAGCTCATTGTCCCAATATCTCTCCAGCCCCATTCTATCACTTTCTCTCTCTTCGTCCAGCTATAAGATATTTATAAAGTCGGATAAGAATTTTTCTATATCATCCTGTTTTTAGAGTTTACTCTTCTTTTACACTTTTTAAGGCGAAAACGGAAATTTCCTATGGGCGGTCATCCTGTTTCCTCCTCCTTCCTCTCATCTCCTCGGCGGTCATGGACGGTGCTTTGAAACAGCCAGATTTTATCGTTAATCTCTCGCTTTCGGAGCATGGGCAGCTAAAATGCATCATGCTATAATCGAATTATATAAAGAATCATCATCATAAAAATCCGGAGGGAATTCTGTATGCCGTTCCTTTTTTTCTGGTGCCTTTTTCTATGTGCCATTAACGCATATCTTGTCTTTGCCTATAAAACAGAATTAAGTGAAACCTTTGAACAGAAAATGACCTATTTCCTTGGCGGTCATATAGCCTTTGTATACAATCTCTGTTTTCCCTGGATGGCCTGGTTTATGACGGAAAACCTGCGTCCCGCCCTGATCTGCCTGTACCTTCTTCTCAACTACTGCACCCTGGCCCGCATGATGCATGTCGATTACCACGGGCTCATCAATGTGGTATGGGGTGACGCATCCCATCACCATTCCTTTGCCCTGCGGCTGAAACTGGAAAAACTGTCCGCCGCCCTCTTCCTGGGAATTTCTACCTGGCTCTTCGGTATCCTGGGTTTTCTGGTCAAACTGTAAAACGGGGCTTCCGCTCCAAAAATAAAAGCCCTGCGAAATCGAATGGTTTCGCAGGGGCAGGAAAGTACTGACTGAAGTGCATCGTGCCGGTCAGTGCTTTTTATACCTTAAAGTAATGTCTGAGATAATCTACAAAGATCTTCACCGGTGTAGACTGCAGCATGGCCTGTTTGTAAATCAGGTGGCTGGGCCGGAGAAGGGGATGTTTCTGCTTGTCATAAATCATTTCCCTGTTCACCTGGGGAGCGCACTTGGGCAGAAGATCTGCCGGAATAAGGGAATGGCCCAGGCCCTGGTTCACGATTTCCACACAGGTCAGGCAATCGGACACCGTCAGCATAAAATGAGGAGATTCCGTGAAGTTCTGTCTCCACCAGCGGGTCCTCAGTTCATCCAGGGAAGGATCGCTCCGATAACGGATAGACGGCTGATCCGGCAGCGTATTATAGTCGATTTTCTTGGCGGAAATCAGATACAGCGGCGCATCTTCCAGCAGAATATCCGCATCCGGCCATTCCTGGTTTCCACGGACAATGGCCAAGTGGATATCTTCTTTTTTTACCAGTTTTACCAGCTGATCGCTGGTATCTGTGGTCAGGGAAATTTCAATATCGCTGTATTCATCTACAAACCCCTTCAGAATAGCAGGCATATGAGACTGGGCAAAGGACTGGCTGGCGCCGATGCGGAGCACGCCGGAAATGGAATTCGGTTCGTGGGTTACATAATTTTTCATGTCCTGGTACTGCTGCAGCTCTTTCTCTGCAAAAGAGAAGAGACGGTTCCCGGCATCCGTAAAATGAACCCCTTTATTGGTGCGGATAAACAAAGGACAGCCGATTTCCTTTTCCATCTGGCTCAAACGATATGTTAAAGACGGCTGTGTCATGAACAGCCGCTTTGCTACCTTGTTAATGCTTCGTTCTTCACGAAGATATATCAGGATTTTCCAGTCCGTATTATTCATTGAAATACCCCTTGCAAACCATAATCAAACAACCATGGTATAAAAATATTTTGGTATAAAATTATTTTATTAGATTATACCATATTTTTGTCAATAGAAGTAGAGGGAAAGACGAAAGAAGGCAGAAAACCAAAGCACAAAATCTTTTTGCCTGCCGGTATTGACGCCATTTCACTGCTTTCCCATGCCTGACAGGAGGCTTTAGATTTCCATACCCATTCCCTCATACAAACTCTCTGGGCCAGGAAGACAGTTTCCTTGTCCTTTCCTTATAGTCAGGAATCCAATAAGCCATGAGATCGTGGAATCGCCTGGTATGGCCCGTTTCCAGAAGGTGATTCAATTCGTGCACAACTACGGACTCGATGCACGCTTCCGGTTTCGTCACCAGATCCAGCGCAAAGCAGAGTTCGCCGGTGCGTACATTGCAGCTGCCCCACCGGCTTTTCATGACACGGACAGTAAAGGAAGCCGGCTCAACTTTCATGCGGGGTGCCCAGATTTCTATATATTTTTCTATTACCTGTGCCAGTTCTTCCTTCATCATTTTTTTATAGGCGCCGGACAGGTCCCTGGTGCGGGGTGTCACAAACACTTTCATTTCCCCGCCCTCTATCAGAATCTGATTCTGCCGGGCATAAGAAAAAAGCACAGGATACTCTTTTCCCAGAAAATAATGCATTTCTCCGCTGTGATAGTCATAGCATTTCAAGGCCGGCAGTTTACGAAGGTTTTCCTGTATCCAGCGGTCTTTGGAGTCGATAAATTTCTCAATTCTTTCCATAGGCAGATAGTCCGGCGCCGACACCCTGACTTTTCCGTCTCTGGTAATCCGCAGGTAAATCGCCTGGACATTCCGTTTGAATGTGACAGTGACCGGATAGGGATAGCTTTTCCCCGGTACAATAGATCTCCGGTTCACTGCATTATATTTCTTCATGCATTTTCTCTTTCTAAAAAAAATCAGGAATGCATGGAAAATGCATTCCTGATCTGGCATACATTTATACTTTTGTGCTCTCCTGCAGCACATGATCATCGGTTTCGAAGAGGGCCTTCGCAAAATCATCCGGATTGAACCGTTCCAGATCGTCTTCCCTTTCTCCCAGGCCGATCCATTTGATCGGTACATGCAGTTCTTCATGTACGGAAAGCACTACGCCTCCCTTAGCCGTACCGTCCAGCTTGGTCAGTACCACCCCAGTAAGCGGTACGATTTCTCCGAAATTTTTTGCCTGGCTGATGGCATTCTGGCCGGTAGTCGCATCCAGTACCAGGAGTGTCTGGTGCGGTGCATCGGGAATCACCTTTTTCACCACACGGCTGATTTTTCCCAGTTCCTCCATCAGATTCACCTTTGTCTGGAGACGGCCTGCCGTATCAATCAGCACCACATCCGCTCCTCTTGCCTTGGCGGCAGACACCGCATCAAAAGCCACTGCTGCCGGATCCGCTCCTTCTGCATGCTTGACAATATCAGCTCCCGTCCGTTCCGCCCAGATCGTGAGCTGCTCCGATGCAGCAGCACGGAATGTATCTGCTGCCGCCAGAAGCACCTTTTTCCCTTCCTTATGAAGTCTTCCTGACAGTTTGCCGATGGTGGTGGTCTTGCCTACCCCGTTGACTCCTACCACCAGAATCACTTCCGGATGATGGGTATACTCCTCTCCTGCTGTATCGTCCTTAAGAAGCTCCTTTACCGTTTTCTCCATGAAGGGCATTACTTCATTCGTATTGTGAATAACCCCTTCCGTTACACCACGGCGGATCTGGCGCATCAGGTAGTCCGTGGTGCGGACGCCGATATCCCCGGAAAGAAGAACCATTTCCAGATCCTCGAGAAAGTCCTCATCAATCTGGGCATATCCGATAACTACGCTTTCAATATTCTTAATCAGACTCTGCTTGGTCTTCGTAAGACCTTTTTTGATTTTATCAAAAAATCCCATACTTATTCCTCCGAACACACAATAATATATTTTATTGTACCATATATGAACCTGCAAAGGAAATTCGCCAGACACGGGAAAAAGGGTATCTTTTCCCAGTGTCTCCCGTAAAACGATGATATGGATACTACCGGTATGGAGCAGGCATTTTTCACTATATATCGTCAGGCTTCCCATAAAATATCCTCACCGGATATTTCAGTCAATTCCATGCATCCGGATCCTCTGCCCGGTATACCGGGCCTCTTCTGTAGACGCAGAACCGGCGCTTAATGGAAATGAAAAACAGCAGATGCAATCTCCATTTTTCGTTTCCCATCATTCTATCTCCTGCAATTTATTTTATAACAGGCAGGAAAATATGTAACATACATTCTTCAAACTCATATTTAAACTTGTACTTTCAAAATTGGCAAACATAATTTCTACTTTTCATATTTCCATATCCTGTTTTATAAGATATAATAAATGAAGATGAGAGTCTGGTTCAAGTCCGGGGAGTGGCCACGAAAAAATACCCGGTTCCTGATCCCGCTGCAAGCCATCTCGCATAGATGAATCCATAAGAGCTCCGGGCATCCGGCCCGTTCAATGCGTTCTGAGTTTTCAAATCCCTTCCGGATGAGAACTCAAATTGGAATCTATCGCCAACGAGATAGGAAAGCCTGAAGAAAGCGTCCTTCTATGGATCGGACAGTTTCGCCTAGGAATCTGTCTGTGCGCACGCCTTTTTCAGGCTTTTCGTAGTGGGAATTTCTGCTTTCTAAAATTTAATATACAAAATTTATAATTATTGTCAACAAACATAAATCAGTAAAAAAGCACTATATTGATCAAATGTAGACTTTAACAGAAATAAACCCGTAAAAAGGGGATGCGAAAAAATGTTCATTCATTTTCTTCACATCCCTTTTTCATGACTTCTGTATTCCTCCTGGATTTTCGAGATCCGCCGGAATCCTGAAATAGCGCTGCAGCGTCCTCCTGCTGTTGTCACCTCGATCCGATATCGAACTGTCTGACAGAAGCTTATCATTTTTCACGAGCCTTTTTTGAGATTCCTGCCGGATGAAACGATCCTGTCATGAATCCGCCTGATTTTCCTCTTCCAGCTCTCCTTCTATATCAAGGTACAGGGACTCCAGCTGATCCATTGTTTCATCAGCAGCCTTCCAGAGGCCCCTCTTTTCTGCTTCCAGCAGGGTTTCGGTAATCCGCTGCAGAGCCCAGGGATTCACCTCTTTCATCCAGTCCTGCACTACGGGATCCAGCGCATAGGCCTGTGCCAGCTTTTCATACATCCAGTCTTCCATTACCCTGCTGGTAGCATCCCACTGGAAACTGATGGCTGCGCGGCTGGACAGGTCTGCCGCCCCTTTGTATCCGTGCTGCATCATACCATGGATAAATTTTGGGTTCACCGTTTCCATACGAAAGATTCTCTTAGCCTGTTCCTGTACACTGCGGACTTTGATTTCTCCCCGGTCCGTGCTGTCTCCTTCATAGGAATGGGGCTGTTTACCGGAAAGACTCCTTACCGCCGCAATCATGCCGCCATGATAGGCATTATAGTCATCACTGCTCATCATATTGGTTTCATGGTTATCTTCATTTTTAATGGTTACATCCATATGGGAAAGCCGTTCTTTAAAAAGTTCCGGCTTATAGTCGCCCTTTGCGGAGCTTCCATAGGCATGTCCTCCCCAGCGGACAAAAACACGGGAAAGGTCATTAAGACTATCCCATTTCTTAGATTCCAGCAGTGCAGAAACGCCGGCGCCATAGGTCCCCGGTGCATCGCCAAAAATGCGGTAGCACGCCTCCCTCCATGCTTCATGGGCCTCCATTCCTTTTTCTTCCATGGCATGACTGTCATGAAGGGCATGTTTTCTTACAAAATTATCCTCTTCTTTTTCCGGAAGCGAAGCTGCCAGAAGAACCGCCTTATCCATAAGAGACACAACTGCCGGCATGGTATCCCGGAACAGACCGCTGATCCTCCCTGTCACATCCAGTCTTGGCCGTTTCAGCTCCGTGAGGGGAATCACTTCCAGATGCTTTACATAAAGGCTCCCCTTCTCCCACAGGGGGCGAATGCCCATAAGGTACAGGAATTCTGCAATGCACTGTCCATGGCTTCTCATATTGGCGCCGGACCAGAAGACCATGCCGATATTTTCAGGATATTTCCCTTCTTCCCGGATATACTGCGCAATGACTTCATCTCCCAGTTTTTTCCCTACTTCCCATGCCGTTTTGGTAGGAAGCCGGCGGGGATCAATGCCGTAAAAATTGATTCCCGCCGGAAGAAGAGACACACCACCGGCATGAGGAGATCCCGAAGGCCCGGGCATAATATATTTCCCTGCAGTTCCTTCCAGAATATGCCGCATCTCATTTTCCGTACCGGACAGTCTTTTATACAGATCATGGCAGATATACTGTGCTGTTTCTTCCGCTTCCTTCCTCCATGCTCTGCTTCCTTCCTGCATAAAGCCCCACGAAAGTACCTTTTGTATTCCCTCGTCACGGAACTGATCTTCTTTGAGCCCCTGTACAAACTGCCTTGCCTCCTGCCTGATCTGTGCCATCATTTCGCTGCCCGTCAGATTTTCCGGAAGAAGAACCTGGGCTTTTTCCATCAGTTCTTTGACCTGATGTCCCCGTTTTTCAGAAAAAAGTTCAAAAATGGAAGGAATATCCTCATTGGGCTGCCTCATGAGCTGGAGAATTTCATCAACCAGGATATCTCCTTCCGGCATTCGTCCCAAAACATGAAGGCCTGCATGACATTCGCTGTTTTTCAGGTCTTCTATATAGCTGTGCAGTCTGCCCAGATATGAGGAAAAAGGCTCCTTTTCATCATAAGATACCTCACCATCCAGGTTTGCTTTGGATGCCAGCTTTCGTATAACTGCAGTGAGACGCTCCGCCGTTTCCGGTTCTGTTTTCAGAAAATGGGCATATTCATCCATCGCCTTATCCAGCTCTTCCAGTTCATCATAGGTGCCTGCATCGGTCATGGGTGCCGGCATATGGTCCACCAGACAGGCGCTTCCCCGGCGTTTGGCCTGAATGCCTTCCCCGGTAATCGTCATGTGATAGGGATATACATTGGGAAGGGACCCTAAAGCCAGGTCCGGATAGCTGCTGCGGTCAAGGCCTGCTCCCTTGCCCGGCAGCCATTCCAGATTTCCATGAGTGCCCACGTGAATGACGGCATCCGCCTTCCATATATCCCTTATCCACTGGTAGTAGGCCAGGTATTGATGGGTAGGCGCTATATAGGGATCATGATAGATTTTATCAGCATCAAAGCCATAGCCTCTGGGTGCCTGCACGGTAATGAATACATGCCCGTCCAAAACGCCGGGTACCAGAATATTTCCTTCTTCATCCACCATAACGGTTCCCGGTGCTTTTCCCCAGTCTTTTTCCATCTGTTTTTTCACATCTTCCGGAAAAGTACTGAAAAAATTCTTATACTGCCTTTCAGTCACTTTATGGCAGGATTTCTCCTGTTCTTCTGTCAGAAGAGAGATATCATTGGTTGCTTCATGGGTGATCATCCGGATCAGCTCCCGGCCATCCTCAGGCACATGATCCACCCGATATCCTTCTTCCTTCATCCTTCCCAGCAGACAGCGCACGCTTTCTATGCTGTCGAGGCCGAAGGCGCTTCCTATGTTGGAATTTTTCGGTGGATAATTATGAAAAATAATGGCAATCTTTTTATCTTTATTAGCTTTTCTGTGCAGGCGGGCCCAGGCTCCTGCCTTCGCTGCCATGGCGGAAATCCGTTCTTCTACAGGCAGATACTCTACTTCTCCCGTTTCTTTTACATGTTTGGCAGCAATGGGCACTCCATGGATGACACCGTCAAATTCAGGCATGGCTATACTGATGGACACTTCCATGGCATTCATGCCCTCCTGTGACTTTCTCCATTCTTCTTCCGGCATAAGAAGGGAATAGCACTGCAGTACCGGCACACCTAATTCATGGATAGTTTCCCTGGAAATAGAACCGGAGGTGGTGAAGGAAAATTTCATCACATTCACCAGCCCGTCAATCACCACTTTTCCCTCTTTTATGAAATAATGACGGAAGACATCATCCAGAGACGGCATGCCCAGCTTCGTATCGGGAAGGCCGTTGGTAAAGACGGGAATCACGTTCAATCCCTGCTTTTCCGCTTCCCTGATGAATGCATCCTGATACTTCGTATCTCCCCACACCCATTCATCCCGGTAAAACAGAAATCCCAGGGTCGGCCTTCCCGGTATGCAGAAGATACGGAGATAGTCATTAAGGTCTGTCATATATCCCTTCTGCATATGAGGATGATACAGTCCTGCCCAGCAGAGCGGAGAAGGCGCCTTCGGTTTTTCCATGGACGCATCAAAAAGGCCGGCCCCATAAAGCCATACATTCCTGTAGTTTTCCATGCCTCCATAAAAGCAGTATTTTTTAATGACTTCTATGTCTTCGTCTTTGATCCATTTTCTGCATTCTTCTTCCGCTGATCCGGCAGCATCCATGTAATAGGGAATTCTCTGTCTTTCCAGGTAAGAAAGGCACTGCTGCCAGAACTTCGTGCGAATACTGTTTCCCATGAATTTAATCATCACAAGAGATGCCCCCTGAAGAACAGGGACATAGGTATCAAAACGGTCTCCATCGGCAGTTTTGATGGTACGGCATTCCTCAGAAAGCTTTCCCTCCCGCTGCAGCGATTCCATAGCCCGGTTCATCATGAAGTACCGGCGGTCCACATTGGTCATATATATAAGTTTCATGGCATCATCCCCCTGCCTTCCACATCTGCCTTCTGTCCTAAAGAAACAGAGGCTGATGTACAGATTATATTTTATTAGTCTTCAAATATTATTATATAAATGTTTTATTATGATATAATAAATTTATGTATATGATTTATTATAAAGCATATAGCTGTTGTATGGTCAAAGGAATATGCCATGGATAACGATCCTTACTTTACTGCTGGCGAATTGGCCCGTATCTTCGGCCTTTCCAAGCAGGCCCTGCTTTATTACGATAAAATCCACCTGCTTACGCCGGATTTTATCGCAGAAAATGGATATCGTCACTATTCTATTCATCAGTACCTGGACCTGGAAATTATTGTCAACCTCAGAAAATTGGATATCTCCATTTCTGATATCAAAGAATACATGAAAAACAGAAGCGCAGAAAATCTCAGCCATCTGCTTAATAAGAAATACGATTCCTGTGAAAAAACGATTCATTCTCTGCAGGAAATCGAAGGTTCCATTTCCCATATCCGCCATACACTGGAGGAAGATCAAAAGCTGCCGGTAGATCAAATATTCATTCAGCAGCAGGAACAGCGTTTTCTTCATCGGGAATCCCTGAAATCCGTCAAAAGCGGAAAGGACAGGATTTCCCTTTTTGCCAGAGCTTCTCAGGATGCCCATAGCGGCTTCACCGTACTGGAACGGCAGGTAGGATGGATCCTGACGCAGGAGGATTACCTGGTCAAAGGAGACACCATCAATTCCTCCGCCTATTACATCCTGTATCCGCCGGAAATCTCCCCTTCCTGCGCCAATACCGTTCTTCCTTCGGGGCTGTACTGCCATGCCGTTTTTAAAGGGAGTTTCTACGAAAAGGGTTCTGCCCTGCGTGACCGGCTTCTGGCTTTTCTAAAAGCCTGCCATATGACTCCCTGTAGTGATATTTATGTTCTTCCTGTAGAAAACCACTGGTTTACGAAACAGTCCGATCATTATCTGACCCGCCTGTTTTTTGCCGTAAAAGCCCAAAAGCATTAAGGAAGCACTGATTAATTCATAGAGTTTACTTTCATAAGAAAGAAAGCAAACAGCGAATTAATCAGCGCTTCCTTAAACTTCTATCCTGCACCATGG
>NZ_JBJEXP010000081.1:0-1631 GCF_051885895.1 Dialister sp.
ACCGTGCAGGAAGGGCATACGTTCTGCAGGAAGCAGGTTTCGCAGTCCGGTTTTCTGGCGTGGCACACTCTTCTTCCGTGCCAGATGAGCCAGTGATGGGCGGCGGACCAGTCCTTTTTGGGGATGGCCTTCTGCAGTCCCTTTTCCACCTCCAGAGGCGTGGTGCCTTCTGCCAGCTTCAGGCGGTTGGACACACGGAATACGTGGGTATCCACGGCGATGGCAGGATAGCCGAAGGCTACGCTTCTCACTACGTTGGCGGTCTTTCTTCCCACGCCGGGAAGCTTCACCAGTTCATCGAAATCCTCCGGCACCTCTCCGTGATAATCGGACAGGAGCATATGGCACATGCCCAGAAGATTCTTTGCTTTCGCCTTGTAGAGACCGCAGTCGTGGATTTCCGTTTCCAGCTGGCTCGGTGTGAGTGCTGCCATTTTGGCAGGCGTATCCAGTCTCGGGAAAATGCGGTTTGTGATGATATTCACCCTTTTATCGGTGCACTGGGCGGAAAGGATCACCGCCACCAGCAGGGTGAAGGGACTGCTGAAATGGAGCATGGTGCCGTCGTTTTTATAAACCTCTGCCAGACGGCGGAGCTGCTCTGCCTTGATCTTTTTTGTGACTCTCATAATCCGCTGCGAAGCAAGTATTCATGGGCTGCCAGAGCAGCTGCCGCCCCCTCTCCTGCTGCAATAATGATCTGCTTGTTCCGGCAGTCCGTCACATCGCCGGCTGCGAAAAGACCTTCCACATTGGTTTCTCCATCCTTGTTCGTCATGATTTCACCAAGAGAATTCACCTTCACATCCGCAGGCAGATAGGAATTATTGGGAATGCCGCCGGCCTCAACGAAAACGCCGTCCACAGTGAGCTCTTCCGTCTGACCGTCAGCCTTGTTTTTAATCACAAGGGACGTCACCTTTTTATCGCCCTTTACCTCTTCCGGCGTATAGCCCATGTATACCTTCACATTGGCGGCTTCCTTCATCCGCTTCACCAGGATTTCCTGGGCCCGGATGCGGCTCCGCACCAGAAGATAAACCACCGGGCAGAGCTTTGCCAGCTCGATGGCCGCCTGCACGGCGCTGTCCCCGCCGCCTACGATGGCCACCGTCTTCTTCCGGTAGAAAGGCGCATCACAGGTAGCGCAGTAGCTGACGCCCCGGCCGGTATACTCCTTCTCCCCGGGGATATCCAGCGTCCGGCTGTGCTTGCCTGCCGTCACAATCACCGCCTTGCCATGGGCTTCGCTGCCGTCATCCAGATGGGCCGTAAACGTGCCGTCCGCTTCCTTCACCAGAGAAGTGACACCGGCATACACAATGTCCACCGGATACTGACGCACATGAGCCTCCATCTTGTCCGCCAGTTCAAAACCGGAAATGGAAGGAAATCCCAGATAGTTTTCGATTTCCTTCGTCAAAAGCATCTGGCCCCCGATATCCGTAGTCAGCACTTTCACCGTCAGCTCCTTGCGGGAAGCATACAAAGCCGCATTCAGCCCTGCGGGCCCTGCACCAATCACCAGCACATCCGTCATATCCATAAAGACTCCTCCTCTTAACATATCGAAATTTATCGTTTTATAGTTCTATTATACATGACCCGGCCCGTTTATGCAAATCCGATAT